>NZ_RWKS01000045.1:0-12397 GCF_003985085.1 Sphingomonas sp. TF3
ATCCTCAGAGACCGATACCCTGTCCCTGGGCTGTCTAGCGATGTCTGCTGGGGTGCCCGTTACCGGGGCCGGCTGGGGACCGCTCCGCCTACGGGCGGAACGTGCATAGCGTCTGCTGCGAAGCAGTCAGGCTGCGCGATCGGGGACGGGCAAGCGAGCGATGCCCTCCCCCATGCGCGCCGGGACTTTGGTCCCGAAGCGCGCATCAATGGGGGCCACCGGCCCCATTGGCCGGGCGAGGATCGTAACCCGGCAGGGCGGAGACAAGGCAAACGCCTTGGCTCCGTGAGCTTTGATCCCGGCGTCCGTCCAGGACGACGGGATCTCTAGCGAATAGAGCCGTCATCGGGCGATGAGCCCGATGCGCCCCCGCCTTCACCTGCTTCTTCCGGCGCGCTGTAATCGCCGTTATAGTCACGGTGTTCACAGCCCGATTAGCGTTGAACACGAGGCCCTTATGGCAAAGACACTGGAACAGGAGCGTTTGGCGTTCGAAGAGGATGCGCGTCGGCTGGAAGAGCGGCGCAGAAGGCTCGAAGAAAAAGAGCGCGAGCAGGCCATTTCGACGGTCGAAAGATCAGGCTTGCTCAAGCTCGAGGCCAAACGGCTGGCGGCCCTCACCGACCGGATCAAGACCCTCGGAATCGAGGCAGTCGAGAAGCGGCTGGCAGCCTGACCCTGACCCGCCGCGCCAACGGCGCGGCACGGACATGGGGGGTTCGATGCCCCCCATGTCCGTACCTCTCCCAGCAAAAAAAGGGGAAAGGCCGGAGCCCCTCCCATGATCCTTCAGAACTCGTCGGACATCCGGCCCGGGACCGTGTGGACCACCCGGTCGATGAGCATCATCGGCAGCGCGTTATAGTCGCCTTCGTCGACCGCGATGTACCGTCCGGGCGCGTCCTCAATGACGTGTTGGTCGAAGAAGCTGTGAAGCGCGCGACGCTCTGCGAAGGCCAGCGCGGCGAGATAGTTGGCGGTGTCGGCATGGGCGGCGGTCGAGATGATCTGCATGTTGTCCTCCTGTCGTCTTAAATGACAGGGGAAAGGTCGTCGTTGAGGGAGCCGCCGGGTCAGGGACGCCGGCACAGCCGGCGCCGCGAAGCGGCGGTGGGGGTCACGATTTTCTTCGGCGGCCACCGCCGCCGAAAGGAAGCACTGCCGCTCGCTCCGCCGAAGAAAATGGTGGGGCCCCGCCGTCCTTGACGCGGTGGCTCCCTCAACGACATGCTCGGAATTCTGTGAGAGATTTTATCCTCTGATGGGCACGCATACGGTTGCGCTTGGCGCCATCTGAACTTCGCTTATTCGGGCTGCGCAAGCCTGATGCTCGCCGCGGCCTTGAGCCACAGACTGTTCGAAAGGAGCCAGACCATCAGGACCGCCACGAACAGGCGGTTGGTGATCCCATAAGGCGCGCCCCTGTGCAGGGTGAGGTATTGCGCGACGAAGGCGAGGAGGAGGACGCCGGCGAGTGCCAGGGCAGCCACCCGGTGGCGCTTCCACTGCGGGTCGAAAGTGTAGCTCAGGCTCAGACAGATCGATGAGAGCATGATGCTCACGATGTTCACGAGAAAGCTGATGTTGTGGATATCTCCCGTCCGTGTGGATGCCGCGGTTTCGAGATCGGTCGGGAACACCGCCGTGACGATCAATCCCGCAAATGCAACGATGAGGAGGCCCGCGCTCGCCCTCCCGAGCCACGATTTTGGTCCTATCCGCAGTAGGCCCGTTGCTAGCGCCAGACAGCCAAGCGAGATCGATAAAAAGGCGCTCGTCATGATCGGGCCGAAAGCACCGATGGCATAGTCGCTGATCATGTGATCCGCGATCGTATAGTCGGGTCGCAGGACGTGCAGGAGCAGGAGCGCTGCGATGAAATAGGAAAAGAGCAGGAGCGCCGCTGTGGCAAGCCAAACGACACTACGCGATGGCAGATTGGAACGCTCTTTCATCGTCTGCTTTCCCGCTGAGCCAGTATCCCGACAGACTATGGTATCGGTTACTGCTTGCAAGCGTAATAGGCCCTGCTGATCTGCCAGATGTCGACACCGCTTATCCGCCGAAGATGTGGCAACCTGGACTTAAGACGCGACATCTACGGAGCGTGCGATGAACGAACAGGTTTCTATCGCCGCCGCCGACACCATCGCATGGGCAAGTGTCCATGAGACGGTAAATGCATGGCGCGGCCGCTGCCTGAACGCGTTTTCGCGCGCCGAATATGCCGTGTCCGAGGCGCTGGACCGGTTATCGCAGGACGCGGAGCGGGGAGCCCTGGTAAAACTCCCCCATCTGGTAGGCCAGCGCTTCGAGGCATTGGCCGCTGCGATCGCCGCGAACGGGCCATTCGGTGACGGCGCGGCCCCGGTCCTCAAGGCGCTCGAGGCGTTCCGCGCACATGACAGCGTCCGCGCGCCGCTTTGCCATGGCTTAGGCAAGATCAGCGTCGATCAGGCTGGTCGTTGGACATTAGTCGTGCGGATGACGTCGTTCAAAAACCGGCGTGCGGAGCGGACCATTTTCGTCTGGGAGGAAGAAGAAGCGCGAAACCTGGCCGACCGGATTCATGCTGACGCGCAGCGCCTTCAGTCCAAGCTGATCCTCCTATCCCCGAAATAACGAACGGCATTCCCGCCCGTAGCGGACGCTGGTCGATGATGGCCTCGTCCGGGATTGGAGAAGGTGAGGAGTGACCTTCTGGTTGGTTCAACCAAGTCGCTGTGTTAGTCCCGGCGGGCGCTGCAAAACGGGCAGCGCCGGGACTGGTAATCCCGCTGAGAACGGCAACTCGGTGTGATCTTCACGCCGGGGTGCCTGCGCATATGTCCAGGTGCCTCGGCACTAAAAGCGTAGGCGCATGTCTCGGCGTGTTACCAGCCCCGGCTCCCGCGCCCAGCGCGCGGGAGTTGTTGGGCGGGCGCACCAGCACTCTCGCGGCATGAGCGCGCCTCCGAGTGGGCGATATGGAACATCACGAGAAGGACCCGGCCGTCACCCGGGCGATGGCACTGGCGCTGATGCGGCAGGCTCACAATCTGCTTCAGAGCGTGACGGAGGAAGCGACCGCGACACAGCTCCAAGGGGCGATCGACACGCTCTTGCGAAACCGCCCGGATAAGGTTTCCGCCATAGCGTGACGGCGGCTGCTTCCAGGGCGCCCTCGAACCCGAAAGGGCGGCAGGTTTGCACCTGCCGCCCCGTCGTTCATTTCTTTTTTCCGCCCTGCTTGAGGGCGGTGATTACAGCCGCGAGTCCAAACAGGATCTCTGCGAAATTGTGCCATTCCATCGCTTTGTCTTCCAGCGATGGGGACGCGCCCCCAGATTGAAGGGGTATTACGTTGCAACGCGCTTGCTCGGTGTTTTGAGAGGCCGAACCTCTATATTTCCATGTTTCGCTTTTTGATCTGGGTTTGCTGTTTGCTGGTTTTTCGGGTTCGCTGTTTGGATCTGAGTTTTGCTGGCTGTTTTCGGTTTGCTGTGTGTCTGGTTTGCTGAGTTTTGCTGGTTTCGAGTTTTCGGTTTCGCTGGTTCTGGTTCGCTGTCCATGGAAGGGCGTGGCCACGCCCTTCCGAGAGAGATCGTGGCCGGCTGTGACGATTTCAAGGCTTGCGCCAGATAGGCAAAAAAAGGGCGCGCCAGCGTTAGGGGCGCGCCCTCCTTCGTCGGCGGGATGTGGACGGAGGCTAAGCCCATTCCAGCCGCGAAGTGTCGTCGGCATCTGCGGTCGCGAGCAGCTGATCGAGCCGGTCGAGATAGGCCGTCACACCGTGCTCGGCGGCGCGTCGCCGGACGGCCGGATTAGCGAGCCGGGCGCGCACCGTGTCGATCGGGATTTCGCCGACGCTGTCGGGGCGAAGGCCAAGGCCTTCGAGCAGTGCAAAGGCGTTGGCGGCGGCCAGGTCGAGCTCCAAGCCCCGATCGGACGTCAAGGCGACCCGCATGTGAATCGTGCCGGTCTTTTCGATGCGACAGACGCTCACGCGTCGGCAGCG
This sequence comes from Sphingomonas sp. TF3, assembly GCF_003985085.1. Taxonomy (NCBI): domain Bacteria; kingdom Pseudomonadati; phylum Pseudomonadota; class Alphaproteobacteria; order Sphingomonadales; family Sphingomonadaceae; genus Sphingomonas; species Sphingomonas sp. TF3. The sequence goes on from NZ_RWKS01000045.1 coordinate 3,998, forward strand.
GAACTGCGCTTCCTCGACGACGCTGATGACGTCGGTTTGGAAGTCGAAGACGCGCGTCACCGCGGCAAGCGCCAACGGGCAGACGCGCGCTTCGAAATGATAGGACAGGAACGCGTCTTCGTCCGCGTCCGGAGCGAGAAGTACAGTGCACGTCCGCTCGCTTTCCTCGCGAAGGAATGCTCTGAAGGCGGCGAGCTGGCGGGCGTTTATGGTGGCAATCGGACGAGGCTGATCGTCGGCGGCGGTAGCGATGCGGAACGTGATGGACATCTCGTCCTCCCCTGTTGAACCGCTTCTCCTGCCCCCCTCCCCTCTGACCGCTTCGTGAGCCTGATCTGTGGCCGCGGGTCTCGATCGGCGAGCGCGCAGGCGCTCAGTCCAGCGCGGCGCGAAGGGGCTCGATGCCCCTGAGCGCCGCATGTCGACACAAGAAAAGAGTGGAGAGGCCCCGGCCGAAGCCAGGACCTCTCCACAAGGGGCTCACGCCCGCTGTGCGGTGCGCTGGTGCGCGAGGCGGACGATGTGCAGCGGGACGCCGGCCTGCCGCAGTTTTTGCGCAAGGTTCTGCTGGATGCCCGACCCTTCGCAGATGACGGCTTCGACCGGCTTTAGATTGAGGATGCGGTCGTTGCGGACAAAGGCGGCGCGGTTGCCCTGGCTCCGGTCGAGGCGGAACTGGATGACCTTCACGCCGCGCGAGGCCGCCCAAGCGTGCGCCACGGCATCGCAGCCCTTGGCCTGCGCCGTGGTCGCGAGGATCATTTCCGGGATGCGGGCCTTGATGCCATCGAGTCCGTTCCAGAGCAGATCGGCATCCTCCCACGCCTGGCCTCCAGAGAAGGCCACCACCGGGCCCTCGGGGGCGAACTGTTCCCGGCGTTCCCGGGCACGTGAGGCCAGATAGTCGCGGGCATCGATCATCGAGGCGTTGAGCGCGCTCGACACCCGGCTCCCCCGGACCGGCGAGAAGGGCTTTCCGGTCTCGACGCGGTACATTTCGGCGGCATGGTCGCGCATGCACTCCATTGCCTCGCGGCACCCCTGCAGCGTCTGGCAGAGCAGTTGCGTGTCTTCCAGTTCGGTCGCGTAGATTTCGGAAGGGTCGTAGCTACGGGCGAGTTCGCCTAACTTTTTGGCCGCATCGTCCTCGCGGCCTTCGATCCGCTTGGCGACGACATGGAAGCTGTTGGCGAACCCCCAGACCAGATCGGTGGCAAACGGCTCCATGCGCGTATCGCGCAGCACATCGAACATCGTCTGCATCATCATTTCGACAGCCGCTCGCACCTGCTCCGGATCGGGCATGTCGAGAGCTTCGGGCGCTTCGACGATGCTCAGCTTCGCCATCTCGCTATGCTCGATGAACGCACCCTCGTAGGTTTGGGTCAGGTCTTCATTCTCGCGCGCGGCCGCAATGTGGCTGGCGAGGTCGGCGAAGTTCGTGAAGTTGGTCATGATAGCCTCCATGAATCTCATCCATTCGATGAGGCTTCTCATTCGACGTGCGGCGGTCGTGGCAGTCAGGGACGTTAACCGGGAAGCCGGCGCAGCCGGACCCCGGTTAACGCCGCGCCAGCGGGGAGTGGGGGAGCCGATTTTCTCGTGGCCCAGAACGAAGCGAAGCGAGAGTGGCGGGCCGCGTGAAAATTGGGGGTACCGCTCATCCTTGACGGGCTCGGATCCCCGCACGTCATATCTAGGCATTCAGAGAGAGAGATTTTTTAGGGCACCCCCCTCGCCCCCGGGCTCCCCGCAAGGTGATCGTTACCCGCAGGGCGAAGACCCGGGCACCGGGGGCTTCGGGAGGCGATAGCCGAGTAGAGCGCCGGTCCCGGCTTTGCCGGGATGCGTCGAACTGTCTGCCCGCGGTGCACTCTGGTTGCCCAGATGTTGGTCGCGCTGGTCGTGCCGATCTGACAATCATGGCATCATGAGAAACAATCCCTTTGGCTTACCCGAGAGTGCCACCGATCGCTTCCTGCGCGAAGAGCGTGAACGTGCCGCCCTCTTCCGCAATGCACTTGGCGGCAGTGCGATCGCCGACGTGGTCAAGCAGGCGAAGACAGCCAGCGAAATGCTGCGCGGGCTGGATCTCGACGCACCCTATCGCGGGATACTCGACACGCTTGAGCGCGATCGGAGGGACCGCGAGAGCTTGAAGCACCTGACCAGCAACGCCTGGGCGCTTTCGGTTACGGACACAGCGCGCCGGTTCGCTGAGCAGAATACGTCGTTGGTCGAGCAGCAACGTCATCTGGCTTCTTCGGTTCTCGACACCGTGAAGGCATTCGATGCGAACAAGTCGCTCGTCGCATCGGCGATCGCGTCCGCCAATGCCGGCGCGACCTACAAACGCATGATAGCCGCGGCGCTACCGCGTTTCTCGACATTCAGTGCGATTGCCGAGCGCATGCTCGTGATCGACACGCTCACGCTGCGCGCGAGCGTCGATGAGCGGGAAACCGCGACGTCGTTTGCGGCGCGCACGGTGATCGAGATGCAGCGGGTCGCCGTGGCGATCGCCGCGGCAGAGACGGACGAAGACACTGCCCGCCTGCAAGGTTCCTTGTTCGACCTCGTGCTGAGCTTCTTCCAGGGCCTTGGTCCGAACACCCTGCCCGAGTTGCAGCGTATGGGTCTGGTAGGCTTCATCAGCTTCATCCTGACCCTGCTGGGTGCTTATGCACTTATTCCGCAGCAGCCGACGATGAGCCCGCAGGAGAAAGCAGCGTTCAGCACGCTGAACCAGAAGATCGACCATGCGCAGGCGGAGCATCATCGTTACCATGAAGCGGCGGCGCAATCCGAGGCTGCGTTCCTGGCGCAGCATGCGCGCGCCTATCTCTCACGCGATGCGACGTTTCGAAATGCCCCGGCTCGCGATGGCGCCGTCGTCTTGAAGGCGCCCAAAGGCACCGAAATTGCGGTTGAGGAGAGTAAGGGCCGGTGGCGCAAGATCATGTTCCGTGACCCGCTTTCCGACCAGTTGGCGCGGGCATGGGTCTATTCCACGGCTGTGGCCCCGCTCGCCGCTCCGATCTCCGGAGGGGGAGAGTAGGACGCGAGCTGACAGGCCGAAATATGCTATAAGTCGGCCTCGATAGGCAGCAGCACGATGTGATTCCCGTGCCCGCCATCGGTCAGCAGCATCAACGACGCGAGGCGCGGGATGGACGAGGCACTGCTCAAGGAAGCCGCCCAGGCACTGGCGGCACGGCTCAAAGCGTTGCTCGACGCGAGCATGACGAGCCAGATCACGCTGTCGCGCGACGAGGCGCTCCTTGCGCAGAGTTTTGCGCAGAGCGTTGCGGATCTGCTTGGAGCCGCGCCGCGCCACGCCTGAACGCTTACAGGAAACCGATCCTTGCGAAGCGAGGCGGCGCCTTCGGCGCCGCCCGCCCCAGGGTCAGAAGAAGTCGATGCTGTTGGCGATGATTTCGCAGCCGTAGCGTGTCACGCCGTCACGGTCTTCCCAGCTCGAATAGTGGATCCGGCCGGAGATCGCGACGACGTTGCCCTTCTCGCGGGTCGCGGCGGATTTGCCGAGGCCGTTGAAGCAGGTGACCTTGTGGAATTCGGTCTCCTTGGCGGTGTAGCCGGTGGCTTCGTCGACATAGGTCTTGCCGTCCTTGAGCTTCACGCGGTCGGTTGCGACGATGAGGGTGGTGACCGTGCCGCGGTTTTCGGGATCCTTTGCGACGCGGCCGGTGATGTTGACGATGTTCATGGGCGTGCTCCTTGTTGGGTCCGACGGCCTTCCCGCCGGTGACACCGAAGAGCGGCGTGCGGGATCGCATCGCACCGGAGCGCTAAGCGCAGGGAAACCCCTGGAGGGAGCTGGCGCGGGCAGCCGCGGAGCGGCAACACGGGCGACTGGATGGGGTTGTGATGCGAGACCGTCCGCCGCAGGTGTCAGTCAAAGGCGAAGGAAGGCGGGCGAACCCGGCCAAGCTTGCCTTGCGCCATCAGTCCATCACGGTCTCGGCGATAGTCCGTCCCGCTGTGCGTCGCAGTCTCATTCACCGAGGAGACCCCGGCCAAGCGACATCAGTCTTGGCAGGCCAGTCGCCGATTCAGGGGCGGTCGGTGAGCCAGTTTTCGACGGTGAGCGCGCGGATGCGTGAAAATTCGCCGACATTGGCCGTCACCAACGTCGCTTCGAGTGCATAGGCATGGGCAGCGATGAAGAGGTCGTTCGGACCGATCGGTTTGCCCGCGCTCTCCAACTCGGCACGGATCCCGCCATATTCGGTGTCGGCGGGGACATCGAGGGCGAGTACCTGAACGCTTCCGAGGATCGCTTCGATCTGTGTCAGCAGTTTGGGCGAGCCCTTCTTCGCGCAGCCGTACCGCAATTCCGCCGCTGTGATGATGCTGACGCATATCGAGTCTGGTCCGACCTCGGCGATCCTGGACGAGACGATACCGTGCGGATTTCGCGCAAGCTCAGACACGATGTTGGTGTCGAGCATGTAGAGTTTGCTCACAGGTCGATTGCCCTGGCTGGCAGGAGCGTATCGTCGATATCGGGGAACTGGTCGTCCGGTCCGAGCGGCTCGAGGCCCGCGAGCACCTCGAGGATGTTTTTGCGCTTGATCGGCTCTATCACCAATCGGTCGCCTTCGCGGTGGATCATCACTCGGTCGCCGGGCAGCTCGAAGTCGGCGGGAATACGCACCGCCTGGCTTTTGTTGTTTCGGAAAAGCTTCACTTCACGCGAGACTGAAGCCTGAGGATGATTAGCTGCCACGACGGCCTCCTTTGCATATACATCAACATATACATGGTTGCCGAGCATGCAAGTGCGCCGGCCGGACAGGATGACAGATTCGAGCGAACGAAAAACAGGACCCGCTTCGCCAGGTGAGCGAAGCGAGCCCTGTCAGGAGCTACGCGCCGGGAAAGAAGCGCGTCAGAGGACGGGTGGCGACCGATCAGTCGGCCATTTCGGGCGTGCGGCGCTTGCGGCCACCGGCCGCCGCGGGCTCGCTTCCGAACGCGCCATCGGCCGAAGATTCACCCAGACCGTCGCCGCCGGCAGGAGCAGACGGCTCGTCGGCGCCCGGCAGCGGCGGCAGGCCATCGTCGGCTGCGGCAGCGTCGGTGGGGGCATCGCGGCGGCGGGTCGGACGCGACCACACGATGTTATACGAGCCATCCTCCTGGCGGAACGCCGAGATGTAGAGCGGCTTGTCGAGGCTCGGATCCTCGATCTTGCCGTTGAGGAAGGTCTCGCCGGTCGAGTTGGAGGACAGCTCGAACAGCGCGCCGACCTGGACCCATTGGCGGGCAGCCGAGAGGGCGAGGATTTCGAACTTGGGCGCGCGCGGGTTGGCGGACTGGACGGTGCGGAGGGCGATCACGATCGCAACGGTGAGCGTCGAGATCTTGCCGGTGTAGGTGCCGCTGGCGTTCTGGGTGATGGTGCCGATGTTCATGGGAAGTCTCCTTGAGTTGTGCTGCTCGAACCCCTTGTCCGAACACACTCTCTCACCCACTCAGCTCCTCGGCCGTTCGGCCGAGTAAGGCGCGCCAGCGCCGCTCCGACGGACGCCTCTTCGGCGCCGTCGGGTCGTTCCTGATCGTCTCAGGGGCGTATGGAGACGTCAGTTGGTGGGCGGCGTTGCCGGCTTGCGCCACAGCGCGATGATGTCCTGCATCTCTTCGGCGAACCCCAGGCTGTCGATATAGACGGCGCCGCGGTCGTTCTGACCGAGAAAGCCGATGACCGTCGTGATGTCGTTGGCGATCGCAACGTCGAGGCCGAACATATCGGCGATCTCGAAATGGCCCAGGTCCGGGCCGTTCCACCAGGCCATCAGGAAGTTGGCAACGCGGCGCGCCTGGCCGGTGTCGGACATCGCGAGCGGCAAGAGGCGCGTCAGCGCCGCACGCGCGGCATCATAATCGGTCGAAATCGAGGTCATCGTCAGTCTCCGGGCGATGAAGCTATAGGTCTGCATCTGTGGCGCAACCGCGAAGTCGATCAGAGGCGGAGTAGCTATTCGACATGCGGCAGTCCTTCCGCATCCAGGGTGGACTCCGTCGATATCCCGAACTGGGGCAGATCGCCTTCGACGACGAGCGGCGGCACGGTGAAATCCACTGCGGCGAAGTGTGCGAGGGTTGCCTCGAAAGATCCGAGCGTTTCGAGCACCTCCTGCGGGATGACGACGATGTCGTCTTCGGTCGTCGCGTAGGAGGTCAGTGTCCCGTCGCCCTGGTGAACGACACGCTCGGGGCCCCACTGGCCGGAATAGCCGCCCGACCATCTGGCAAAGGGGACAAGTCGCTCGACGCACCAGCTTTCGAGTTCTCCGAAACGTCCCCACGCGACCTCGTGCGCGTAGAGGTTGAGGGGTCGGCCGACGGCGCGATGTTCAGGCGCGAAGGCTTCTCCGTCCCATTCGGTGGAAAGGCCCTCATCGCTGATCAGTGCGGCAAGCTCGGCATATGCCGATGCCGAGAGCGAACCACCGATGAAGATCGATGCTGAGACACGGTCTGCCATAACGGCTCCTAGATCATCGGTGCGCTGGGCACGTGACGATGGGCCCCGCCGTGATGGCCGGCGGAGCGGATGGATGGGGGAAGACGACGAGTTGCGGGGCGTGTCCGCCGCGTGAGAGCGTCAGCGGATCAGTGGATCGAGCCGAACAGCGACCGCTTGGCCGCGGCTTGATGGCGGCCGTCTTTCATGCCGGTCGTCTGACGCATTTCAGCATCGAGCCTCTCGGCGAGGTCAGGGGGCATTTCGACATGGGGCGCGACCACGGCGATCACGGCCTCGGGCGTCAACATTTCGCCGGGTTCGGTGCCGAGCCAGATCAGGGCTTCCCCTTCATCCGGCTCGTCTTCGGTGCGGAAGAACACCTGTGCGAAGAACGTCTGCAATGGGCGGTCCCAACCGACGGTCGCGCGCACGACATGCGGCTGGTCGGCCTTGGGCTGAAGGTCATGCCGGCTCATTGGGTCGTCCTTCGGATCCTGTGTTGCACGTGGCGAGCAGCACCCTCGGCGCTGCTGATCGCCTTGCCGGCCGCCGAGGCTGCCTGACGCGCGCCGGCCTGCCGGAGCAGAGTACGGGCTTCGCGCAGACGCTCAACTGCTATTGCTATCGCCTGCCCATGTTCGGGCCCGGCCGGTGTAATCCGCCGCATGGCTGGTCTCCGGATTGGGTGTCGGAAATTTGCGCGACGCTCAGTCGTCGCTGGGGAGCATGATCGTCATGACCCTCACCGTGACCAGCGGGTCAGCCGGGTCCTCGGACCCCCATTCGAGCGTCAGGTCATAATAATCGATCGTGAAGCGGACGGCGTGGCCGGCGACGACGAGGTCGCCTCGCGCCCGCTCGCGGCAATCTTCGGGTCTGAAGACGTACCGACGGATTGCGGCCATCAACTCGGCCTGGGCCAAAATCTGAGCAACCTTGCCCCCCTCCCCTGCGAAGGTCGCGAGACAGGCGGCGGTTATGACGATGCGGCCGGTCGGATCCAGACCCTGGCGGCAACGGTCGTTGAGCGCGGCGATCCGTGACATTCGGTCGGTCATGCTGCCTCCATCCGGCCAGCGTTGAAGCTCTCGAGCCATTCCTCCATCGTCGGACGCTCGCTCATTGGCACGAGGCCGGCGGCGTCCTGGAAGCGGACAAGCTCGGTCGGTGCGTCGCGGCGGATCGCATCGATCTCGGCCTCGGGAAGAAGGCGCTCCGCGCGAATGAAATCGGTGATCCTGCCGGGTTTGGTTTTGGTCGACCGGCGCCAGAGACCTTCGACGGTGCGAAGGCGCGGTTCGGCCCGCGCCTCGATGAGGACGATCAGGCGCAGGCACCATTGCGGCAACGCACGCACCTCATCGGGCCGGATCGCGCCGCAGAAAAAGCAGCTCGATTTGGGCGGGACCGGCAGACCGGCCGCTTCGATGCGAGCGGTGCAATGGTCGCGCGTCCAGCGCCACTCGCGCAGCGGATAGCGACAATCGAAAAGCGGGTCGTCGATCGCTGAGGCGTGGGCATGGCGGCGCGTGTCGGCAGGGGATGCGTCATAGCCGATCAGGCGTGTGACCTTCTGCCCGCGCGCCCATGCGGCCTGGGCCGGCGCCCATCGCTTGAGGAAGGCATCCTGTGGCGCGACCTTCCATTTGAGCGAGCAGCTATGGCGTCCCAGACTGATGCTGGGGAGCGTCGCATTGGTGAGCACGTTCGCGAGGATCGAATAATATGGAGGCCAATGCTTGAAGCGTCGGGGCACGTAACGGACGACCTCATAAGGAATGCGGCGCGCCGCCATCCAGGCGGCGATCAGCTTTTGATACTCATAGGTCTCCGGTTTCTCGGCCCCGGGGTCGGCCGTCAGGACCAGATCCGGCGGCTCCCCGCGCGCTGCGAGCTCGACAAGCAGC
>NZ_RWKS01000046.1:0-12118 GCF_003985085.1 Sphingomonas sp. TF3
GTTCACGCCGAATCGAACCGCCCGGCGAACTCGCGATCGTCGTAGTAACGCAGCTTGCCGGCGATGATCGGGCGCTGCCCGGCGAGGAACAGGAGCTGACGGTCGGGGCGGAGTGTGCGGACTTCATCTGGGGTGAGCAGCGCGCGGCCGACGTGCTGCTGCCCGTAGGAGATCCCGCTTTCTTCCGCGTCGATCGCGCGGCTCATGGTCTCGAACACGACGGTTTCCTGCCCGGCCAGATCGGAGACGAGCTTGGCGCTGTCCTGATCGTTGACCCCGAACACCTGGAGGACGCCGGCGTTCGACAGGAAGGTGCCGGCGCGCTGCCCGTAGAGCGCGCGGAGCTGGTGAACGTCCTGCAGGATCGGCCAGAGCTGGACGCCGTAACCCGCCATCAGCCCCATCGCACGTTCGACCGGTTCAAGGCGGCCGAGCGCCGCGAACTCGTCGAGCAGGAACAGCACCGGCCAGGGCGGGCGACTCGGCGCGCGCGCCAGCTCGGTCAGGGCTTGCGCCACCATCAACCGTAGCCAGCGGGCATAGCTGGCTAGCCGATCGGGCGGCAGCACGAGGAACACCGTCGCCGGCGCGTCCTTCAACCCAGCGAACGTGAAATCCGATTGCCCCAGCACCGTCACCATGCGCGGAGAATCGAGGAAGTGGGTATGGCGCTGCGCGGCCGACAGCACGCCGGCCGCTTCGCGATCGGATTTGCCGAGCTGACGATTGGCGGCGCGCGCGACCAGGCCACCTTGCGCCTGCATCGCGGCGAGCTGCGCCGCCAATGCGGCCGGAGCGAGTGTCAGCCGGTCGCGCAGCGTGTCCAGGGTGCGGGTGGCTGGCGGTTCGGTGGTGACGATATGGAGCAGGATGCCGGCGATCAGCGCCTTGGCTTCCTCGTTCCAATGCGCGTCGCCGGCTTCGCCGGGCGCATCGTGGACCAGCGCGTCGGCGAGCGTCATGCAGTCGTCGGCGAGATCGAGGCCGTGCGGGTCGATACGGTCGAGCGGATTGAATGCGGCCGAGGCCAAGCCCGTGACGCCGAACGGATCGAGGACATGGACCGCGCCGAACTTGCCGCGCTGGCGCGCGGCGATGCGGGCGTTCTCCCCCTTGGGGTCGATGCAGACGACCGCGAACGGATATTCGAGCAGGTTGGGGATGATCGTGCCGACGCCCTTGCCGGTGCGGGTGGGCGCGATCGTCAACAGATGGGCAGGACCGGCATAGCGCATCGGCTTGCCGGTTTTCACGTCGCGGCCGATCAGCAGGCCGTGATCGTCATTGAGCGCCTGGGCTTCCCCGGCTGTGGCAAAGCGGGCCGAACCATGTGTGTCGGCGCTATCACCATAGTCGAACCGGCGAAGCAGGGGCAGGACGAACATCCAGACCATGACCAGCACTACGGCACCGCTGATCCCGAACACGCCAAGCTGAGCGACAGCGCCGTTCTTATCGAGGCCGAAGTACCAGATCGCCAGCATCAGCAGCAGGAATAGCGCGACGAACAGCACCATCGTGAACAGGACCACGCCGATGATGTGCCGGGCGAACCGGAAAGGGGCGAGCAGGATGCCGAGTAAGGCCCACATGGGGTTGGCACGGGCGGTGCGGGCGAGATTACGGGTGGCGCGCGCAAGGCCCATGCTACTTCCTCAGCGGGAGCGTAATGACCGGGGCGTCGTGACGCTCGGAATATCCCAACATCAGAGTATGATAGCGTTCTGCAAAGCCGAGCACATCAAAAACCCGGTCTCACCTGATCGCTCGGCTCCAATGCTTGCAGCGTGCGGATCGGAGCAAGCATCCTCGCCAGCGCGTCGGACAGGTCTTGGATGCGACATTCAAGGTCTGCCGCCAGGTCGAACATTTCTTCGGCCATGACCGGATCGGTATGCCCCTCATTGACGAAGCGCATGGCTAATCCGTGCAGGCGCAACAGGTCGTGCCGCATCTCCGGTGCATTGTAATTATCGCCTTTGAGGTGATCGCGCATTACGTCCAGGGCATCCACCGTCCGCAGCAAGGGGCCGGTGTCGAAGGCCGCGATGCGTTCATCCCGATCGTCGGTTTTGGGCATCATGTCGTCCGTTGAATAGGCGTGATCGATAGAGACCGATCGGCGTCGGGATGATCGAGCAGCCGGAGCAGGATTTGCGAGACGAGGGGAGGGGACACTCCTTCGCCCAGCAGCATATCGAACAGCGCATCATCGTTCGGCGTCGGGATCATGTCCTCAATCACGAGGTTGGCGCGCGACTCCGCCATATCTTCACGCCACATGGCGACTTCCGCAGGCGTGCCGCGCACGAAATCCATCGCCCGGACTTCCGCCCGCACCGCGTCGATATCGAAATCCGTCATCCTCTTATCCCTTAAAGCCGCAATCCGAACCGGGGCCCTGCCCATGTCATGGCGAGGTAGAGCGCGATCGTGAGCACGCACCCAGCCGTAAGCGCCAGCCAGAACGGCGCGCCGCGATTGAGCATGGCCGGGATCAGTAGAAACATCGGCAGCGAGGGGAGCACGAACCAGAAGGTCGCACCGGCATGAGCCGCCATGCGGACGGGATCGTGTGTGTCGCGCCACAGCCAGATCATGCCCAGAACGGAAACGAGAGGGAGCGACGCGACCAGCGCACCGACGCCAGGGCTGCGCTTGGCAATTTCTGAAACAGCTACGATGATGATCGCCGAGATGCCGGCCTTGAGAAGCAGATAGAGCACAGGACACCTCAGCTATCGATCAATGGTTCGGCTTCCGCATCGAACGCGCGTTTGCCGCGTCGCTTCCACAGCGCCAGCACGTCGCCGGCATCATCGCCGCGCGCCCGTCCGGCGAGATCGAGCAGCGCGCCGTAGAGGGTGGCGCGATCGTCGTCGGTCAGCTCGACCAGGCCGGCTTTCTGGACGAGGCCACCCAGCTCAATCAGATGGCGCGTTCGTTCGCGGCGTTGCATGACCCAGCCCCGCGTATCGTTACGTCGTTCCGCCGCTTCCGCCCGCAGCATCGCCGCCCGGTTCAGCCGGAGCGCCCGATCCGTCGATTGCAGCAGCGCCGCTACCTTTGCGCCCGCGCCGCTGAAAGAAGGCAGCGCCCTTTGCACGCCATGCCTCCTTCGCACTCGCATCCTTTGATCCGATCGCATCGAGCAACACACCGGCGAGGGTTTCAGCATCAAGCGCATCGGCACCCGTGGCAGCAACGAGCTGGCCCAACTGTTCGACCCGCTTTGCCTTGAGCGAGCGGGCCTTGTCACCCAGCGCCTTTAGCTCGGCATCGTAATCGCGAACCTTCCGCATCGCTTTCACCCTTCCGCGTATCGACCAGCAGCACCTTAGCGCACCCGGCAAAGGGGTAAAGCCAGAACGAACAAGAAGCGCCAGCAAGTCAGGAATAAGGAGCGAAGCGAGTTGTGAGTGCGCGCTTATACGTCGTTGCCGACGTGCGCTAAGTAGGGCAGTATGCGGAGCGTCATGGCGATCTACCATTTCTCCGCCAAGGTTGTGAGCCGCGCGAACGGATCGAGTGCCGTTGCGAGCGCCGCCTATCGTTCCGCGTCCGAGCTGCACGACGATCGGTTGAACCGCGATCACGATTTCAGCAACAAGGCGGGCGTCATCCATTCCGAGGTGATGTTGCCGGAGGGCGCACCGGAGCGTTTAAACGACCGCACGACCTTGTGGAACGAGGTGGAGGCAGGCGAGAAACGCAAGGACGCGCAGCTTGCCCGTGAGGTGGAGTTCTCGATCCCGCGCGAGATGAACGAGAAGCAGGGCGTCCAGCTCGCGCGCGATTTCGTGAAGAAGCAGTTTGTCGATCGCGGGATGGTCGCGGACCTCAACGTGCATTGGGACAAGGCGAAGGACGGCAGCCCCAAGCCGCACGCGCATGTCATGCTGGCGATGCGCGACGTGGGGCCGGAGGGGTTTGGCGCGAAGAACCGCGACTGGAACTCGACCGAGCTGTTGAAGGACTGGCGCGAGGCGTGGAGCGCGCACGTCAACTTGGCGCTCGCGGAGCTGGGGCTCGAGGGTCGGATCGACCATCGTTCCTATGAGGCGCAGGGCATCGAGCTGGAGCCGCAGCACAAGATCGGACCCGCAGCGTCGCGTAGGCCGGAGCAGGGGCTTGAGGCCGAGCGGATCGAGGATCACGCGCGCATCGCCCGCGAGAACGGCGACAAGATCATCGCCAGTCCGTCGATCGCGCTGGACGCGATTACGCGGCAGCAGGCCACGTTCACCACCCGCGACCTTGCGACGTTCGCGTTCCGGCACAGCGACGGCAAGGACCAGTTCGACCAGGTGATGGGGGCGGTGCGCGCCAGCCCCGAGCTGGTCGCGCTGGGCAAGGACGGACGCGACCAGGAGCGGTTCACATCGCGCGATATGATCGCGGTGGAGGCCCGGCTTGAGCGCGCCGGCGACGAGCTGGCGAGCCGGGCCGGGCATGGTCTCCCGGCGCACGCAATGGAGGGGGCAATCACGCGCGCCGGGAGTGAAGGACTCGTGCTGGGGGAAGAGCAGCGAGCCGCGTTGGAGCATATAGTGGGTCCGGGCGGCATCGCCAACGTGATCGGATATGCCGGCACCGGCAAATCGGCCATGTTGGGGGTGGCGCGCGACGGATGGGAGCGCGCTGGTTACACGGTACGCGGTGCGGCGTTGTCGGGCATCGCGGCCGAAAACCTTGAAGGCGGGTCCGGCATCCAGTCTCGCACCATCGCCAGTTTTGAACACGCATGGGGGCAGGGCCGCGAGCAGCTAGGCCCCAAGGACGTGCTGGTGGTGGACGAGGCCGGCATGATCGGCTCGCGTCAGATGGAGCGCGTGTTGAGCCAGGCGCGCGACGCCGGGGCAAAGGTCGTCATGGTCGGCGACCCCGAGCAGTTGCAGGCGATCGAGGCGGGCGCGGCGTTCCGCAGCGTCACCGAGCGTCACGGCGCAGCCGAGATCACCGAGATCAGGCGGCAGCGCGAGGACTGGCAGAAGGAGGCCACGCGCGCGCTGGCGACGGGGCGCACCGGCGAGGCGATCCATGCCTATGACGGGCGCGGCATGGTCCATGCGGCCGATACCCGCGAGGAGGCGCGGGCGGGTCTGGTCGATGATTGGGATGGCAAGCGTCAGGCCGAACCGGGCAAGTCGCAGATCATCTTCACCCACACCAACGCCGAGGTCCGCGAGCTGAATGGGAAAGCCCGTGAGCGGGTGCGCGCGACGGGCGGGCTTGGCGATGACGTGGCGGTGAAGGCGGACCGTGGCGAGCGGGCGTTCGCGGCGGGCGACCGCTTGATGTTCCTGCGGAACGAGCGGTCGCTAGGCGTGAAGAACGGCACCCTTGGCACCATCGAGGGCGTCACCCCCGACCGCATGAGCGTCCGGCTCGACAGCGGGCGCAGCGTCGCGTTCGACACGAAGGACTATGCCGCGATCGATCACGGCTACGCGGCGACGTTCCACAAGTCGCAGGGGGTGACGGTCGATCGCGCCCATGTCCTCGCAACGCCGGGCATGGACCGCCACAGCACCTATGTCGGCATGACCCGGCACCGCGATAGCGCGCAGCTCCACTATGGGCGTGACGACTTCGCCGATCAGCGCCAGCTTGTTCGCACCCTGTCGCGCGAGCGGTCAAAGGATATGGCGAGCGACTACGCCCGACCCGAGCAGGATCAGGCGCGCGCGTTCGCCGATCGGCGCGAGATCCGGTTCCCGGAACGCGCGCGCCAAGTGGTCGAGAAGGTGCGCAACAAGGCCAGGGGCATGTTCGACGGATTCCGGCCGAAGCCGGCGACCGAGAAGGCGACGTCGCCGGAGCGTGTCGCGGCCGATCGTGCGCAGGCACCCTCGCAGGCCCGCGCGATCGAACGCTATGGGCGCGCCGCAGCCGATATAGGCCGGATGCTGGAGAAGGGGTTGCCGGTGCTGGCGCACCAGGAACAGGCGCTGGCGAAGGCGGGCGACGCGCTCGACCAGGTGCGGCCGCATGGCGCGCGCGACCTTGCCAGTGCGATCGAGCGCGACCCCCGGCTCGCGCGCGACGCTGCCGAGGGGAATACGGGCGGCGCGGCGAAAGCGATGGAAACAGAGCGCCAGGTCCGCATCGACCCGGAGAAGCGCGCTGGACGGTTCGTGGAGCAGTGGCAGGGCATGAAGGAGGCGCGGGCCAACATGGAGCGTGCCGGCGACCATGCAGGCGCGGAGAAGATCGGCAAGCGCATGGAGAGCATCGCGGGCGGGTTGCATCGCGACCCGCAACTCGAATCCGTGTTGCAACGCCGCGCACCCGAGCTTGCATTGAGCATGGAGCGTGGCCGGTCGATCGGGCAGGAGCTGGGGCAGTCGGTCAGCATCGGGCGTGACCGCGACCGTGGCATGAGTCGGTAAGGGGGGCAGGTGGCGGACGAGGACGACAGCCAGGGAGCAGACGCGGCCGAGGCGTTCGAGGCCATGCGCGGCGAGCTGGCGCTGTTGCGCCGCGCTGTAGAGGGCTTGGCGGCCGAGCGCAGCGGACAAGACATGCCCAACTACACCGAGACGCTCGGTGTGCTCCAACAGGGCGTGAACACGGCAGGGGAAAACATCGCGCGCATCGGCCAGTTCCTGAAAGCGGCCCCGGCGCTGGCGATGACGCCCGAGCAGATGGCGCAACGGATCGCCGCAGCGGGCAACGCCGCCCGGCGCGAGGATCAGGCGGCGCTCGCCAAGGCGGGCGAGGACAAGGCCGGCGTCATGGCTGAGCTTCGCGCCATCGCCGGGTCGGCGTGGACGCGGGCAGACCAGAAGAACCGGCAGCTATGGTTCGGCTTGGGCGGGGTAGTGGCCGGCTTGGTGCTGTGGGCGATCCTGGCAGGCCCGATCGCGCGCGCTGTGCCGGAAAGTTGGCAATGGCCGGAAAAGATGGCGGCGCGGAGCTTGCGCATGCCGATGTGGGAAGGCGGGCAACGCATGATGCGAGTAGCCTCGCCAGATGCCTTCGCGGCGATCGTGGCGGGTGATCGGATCATCGCCGCCAACCGCGAGGCGTTGGCGGCGTGCCGCAAGCGCGCAAACAAGGCGCATGACGGAATCCGGTGCGCAGTAAAGCTTAATTGATAATCACCAAGGTCTCAATTTAATAGGCAAAACATAGTATGCAACCACATAAAATATCTTTAGAGACGCATGCCTTTGACTTCTGGCTTGCTCGAGGCGCTATTGCTCTTATTGCAGGGCTCCAGTTCTTATTCGTTAACAACAATCTGATTTTTGGACCGAAATGGCTTGCGCCCACATTTGAGTTAGTGATGCTCGCACCACTCTCGGTCGCTACCGTTTGGACTCAAGGGAAAGTACGGCACGCATCCGGAGACGGGCACTGGCATATTATTTGCCAAAATAGGAAGATGATACGCCACTTTGCTCTGGCATTAACAGCAGTAATAATGCTGCTCAATTCCTATGCGCTTGTGTCCGTTACAAAGGAGCTTCTAAGTGGAGCCAAAGGCGGTCAATCTCTTCTGATTGATGCACTCAACATTTGGTTCACAAATATTGTCATATTTGCGCTCTGGTTTTGGAACATAGATCGAGGCGGTCCCGCAAGACTAGGGTTGCACGACGATACCAGGCCGGATTTTCTGTTTCCCCAAATGATGGGTAGTGGGGATCAAGACCCCGCATGGTCGCCAGGTTTCATCGATTATTTCTATGTCTCCTTCACGAACGCCACGGCCTTTTCGCCGACAGACACGATGCCGTTAAGCGCGCAGAGCAAGCTCTTGATGGCGGCGGAAGCCAGCATATCGCTTCTGACCGTCGGCCTAGTTGCGGCCCGTGCGGTCAATATTCTTACGTGAGATTATGCGATCCTTTGTGGCCGACTTCATCAGGTGAGGCCGATATTCATTCTGCACTTTCGCAAGTGCGATGTTCAGTTTGGCATTCATCGCGTCTGCGCGACGACGGATGCGAATAAGAGCAAAAAGCGTATAGCTCATGACGAATCCGGAAAGGCCCGTACTCGCCACCCACAGGATGTGCCCGCTGACGCCGAATAGACCGGCAGCTAAAATTCCCAGGCTGATCGCGATGACGACCATAGGAAGCCACATTTTGCGTAAAAGGTTAGAACGTCGCATCGGCTCCGCCTGCGGAAAGTCATGGTTCTGCAACATATCTGCCCTTGAGGTGTCATGTGCATCATGGAGGTGCAGCGTCACGATAGCCGACCTCCCACGGCGGCGCTATCGTAACGATGCCTGAGGTGAACCATCGCCAACCAAGTAGCAGCTACCGCCATTTACCCCGACGCTCGCGCCACACGTTGAATCCGACACGGGAGAGACGTCCGGAAAGCTGGAACAGCCTGAAAATAGCGCGCCGCGGCATAAGGCCCGTTCGCATGATGATGCGCGTGGCGGAGAGGGTTAGCTTGCCACCCCATATCCACACCCCCGCAGGTAGCAACAGCTGCCACCAGTACGCTTTACGGCGTATTCCCATAGATGGCGTTCGCGCCTTGCCTCCTTCCCTATTGCGATCAGCAGCGTGATCGGATGCACTTGGCTTCTAGCGACGAGAAACCAAAGTCAGGATGATAAGCACTAAGCCGCACAAAGCTAACACAAAGGCCAGCCTACGGTTACTCTCAATCTGACGCCGCCTTTTTTTAGAGAGCGATGCCGAACGAGGCGTGAGGAAGCTACTTCGTCGATATTTACTCATCGGGTTTTGCTTGTTCCGCCAACACTCCTCGACACTGCTGGCGCGCCGACCCTTCAGGAATACGACGCGAACCACGGCCAAGTTACCCCGATCATCGCAGAACCAGGGCTGGCGTCCAACCTCTCGCTCGCGCTATCTGGCAAGCAGGCTCTGCCCGTCATGGTGCTCGCCCATCGACAGGAGACGCAAATGTGCAACAGCGCCCGACATCGGCCTGCCAGATTACCCCAACCTGCCTCGGCCTTCTTCCTTCTGGACACTCGCCTATGCCCGCAACCGTGAAAGAAGGCCAGTCTGGCGCAGCGCTCGATACGGCGCACGTTGGGGACATCGAAGGGGCATTCGGCACGATCCGCCTAGGGGACGAAGCTCCCCGCACAGGGCTGAAAGCGCGACTAATGACGTTGCTCGCGGTCGTTGGCCCGGGCCTCATCGTGATGACCGGCGACAACGATGCCGGTGCTTTTGGCACCTATGCGCAGGCAGGACAGAATTACGGCACCAGCCTTCTTTGGGTGCTGCTGCTGCTGGTGCCGGTCCTCTACATCAACCAGGAGATGGTCCTCCGCCTTGGAGTCGTCGCCGGCGTCGGTCACGCCCGCCTGATCCTTGAACGGTTCGGCAAATTCTGGGGCGCGTTCAGCGTCATCGATCTGTTCATCCTCAATGCGCTGACGATCGTCACCGAGTTCATCGGCATCAGCCTGGGACTCGACTATCTTGGGCTTCCAAAGATCGCCGGGGTGCTGGTCGCTGCCGCGATCGTGGTTGCTGCTGCCAGTACCGGCTCCTTCCGGCGCTTCGAGCGGGTCTGCATGACCCTTGTCATCGGCTCGCTGCTGCTGATCCCGATCCTTATCATGGTCCATCCGACGCTTGGCCAGGTTGGCCGAGGTCTCCTGATCCCCGGCATACCCGCCGGATCGGACCTGTCGAAGGTCGTGCTGCTGATCATCGGCATGGTGGGAACCACGGTCGCGCCGTGGCAGCTTTTTTTTCAGCAATCCTATCTGATCGACAAGCGTATCACGCCGCGCTTCATGAATTATGAGCGCGTCGATCTGTGGATTGGCATCCTCATCGTCCTGATCGGAGCGATCGCAATCATCTCCTTTGCGGCGGCAACGTTCGCCGGCCATACCGAGTTCGGCAACTTCACGGATGCCGGCGGCGTCGCACGAGGGCTGGAAAAATATGTCGGCAAAACCGCCGGCATTTTGTTCGCGGTCGCGCTGATCGATGCCTCGATCATCGGCGCGGCGGCTGTGGGGTTGTCCACCTCCTATGCTTTGGGCGACGTGCTCGGTTTGAAGCATTCGCTTCACCGCAAGATTTCGGACGCGAAGGGGTTCTACGCAGCGTTCGTCGGCGTCCTGGTCGGTTCGGCGATCATCGTCCTCATTCCTGGCAGCCCGCTTGGGCTGCTTACCACCGGCGTCCAGGTGCTGGCGGGGGTCCTGCTTCCGTCCGCGACCGTGTTTCTTCTCCTGTTGTGCAATGATGAGGAGGTGCTGGGGCCATGGGTGAACAGCCGCGGCATGAACATCTTCACGGCCGCGATCATCGCGGTCCTGGTGATCCTCTCGCTCGTCCTGACGGCTGGCGTACTCTATCCCAATCTTGATGCGGCGGTGATCCTCTACATCCTGGGTGGCGGCGCTGTGCTGTCGGTTTTGGCGGGTGGGGCCATCCTCGGTTACCAGCATTTTTATCCGCATGCCGATAAGGCGAAGCCCATCGACCGGTCGCAACGGCTGTCATGGCGTATGCCGCCTCTTGCCTTGCTGGCGGCCCCGAAACTGCCGCTCGGCAGCCGGATCGGGCTTACCGTGCTGCGAAGCTATCTCCTGATCGCGATGATCATGGTCATTTTCCGCATCTATCAACTCGCTGTTGGACACTGATCGTCGTCCGCGTAACATTGGCATGGGCACCCCGTTTCGATGGTGGAGCCGCAAAGAGGAACTTCATAGGTGAGTGACAGTCCGGAACCGTCAACAGCAGACGCAGTGCTTTCCTTGTCGTCCCTGCTCAAGCACGCCGTGATCGACGGCGAGGGACGGGCGCTCGGCAAGCTATCGGATGTCGTCACACGGCTTCGCGACAATGATTATCCCCTGCTGACAGGCTTGGTCATCGCACTGGGCAATGCGGGTTATTTCGTTCCCATGCGCGACGTGACCAGCATCGACCCCGAGGCGGTCCGTCTCCGCACGGCCAAGGTGGATTTACGGCCCTTCGAGCGACGCGACGGCGAGCTGCTGCTGAAAGAGAACATTCTCGGCCATCGCCTCATCGACGTCGCTCATAGCGCCCTGGTCAAAGCTTATGACGTTCGGCTCGCATTGGCGGCGAACAGTTGGATCGTGACAGGCCTCGACGTTCACAAAGGTCGCTGGTTTCACCTCGGCCGACATGAAGAGCATCCCGCACGGGACTGGCATTCGTTCTTGTTGCTGATGGGCGATCAGCGCGGTTCGGGATCGCGTTCGGCTGCGAGCCGCGTGACCAAGCTCAAGCCTGCCCAGATTGCCGATATCATCGAGAGTGCCTCGTCGCGGGAGGAGAACGTCCTGCTGGCGCATGTGCACGAAGACCCGGAACTGGAGGCCGATGTTTTCGAGGAACTGGACGACAACAAACAGGCTAGGCTTCTGCACGCGCGCACCGACGAGGAGGTGGCGGCGCTCCTTGCCAGAATGCGCGCCGACGATGCCGCGGATGCGATGATGGACCTTGCCCAGGAGCGCCGGCAAGGTGTGATCGACCTGTTGCCGGAGGTCCAGAAAACGAAGGTTCTGACCCTGCTCGGGTATCACCAGGCAACCGCTGGCGGTCTCATGGGTCCGGAATATTTGGCGCTCCCGGAAGAGAAGACGGTCGGCGACGCGCTTCAAGCGGTTCGATCGGCGACAACGCATCAACCTGAGGCGCTGACCGTGATCCATACCATTCGAGCTGACGGAACCCTGGCAGGCACGCTTACGCTCGTTCGGGCGTTGCAATCCGCGCCAGACACTTTGCTCCGCGACGCGGCCGATCGTCACCTGGTGGTGGCCTCCCCTGGAGACGACATTGTCACCGTGACGACACGCATGGCCGACTTCAACCTGCTTAGCCTCCCGGTTGTCGACACCGACAATAAAATGCTGGGTATCGTCACGGTCGACGATGCGCTTGAGGCAGCGATTCCACGTGACTGGATGCGTCGTCGATCGGGCGGATGATCAGCACAAAAAATATTCGGACGTATGACGGCTGGTGTAACAGAAGACGTAATATCATTACGGACTGATGAACATTTGCTGCCAGTAGCATTTTTGGGCCGTTCATCTTCAATGTTTTATTGTAAGAACTGTGGCGCTCGGTCACACTTTTTGGAGATGATCATGAAAGGTCCTTTGATC
>NZ_RWKS01000047.1:0-11183 GCF_003985085.1 Sphingomonas sp. TF3
AAGATTGAAACTGGTGACGGGTGACCAATCACTCGCGCATGTTCGCCGTGTTTTGGCCAAGCTGGATACCGGCGAGCTCGATGGCATTATCTGCGTCAATATGATGGGAGAAGGGTTCGACATGCCGCGGCTGAAGATTGCCGCGGTCCATGCACCGCATCGCTCGCTGGCGGTGACACTTCAATTTATCGGTCGTTTCGCCCGGACCGTCGGCGAGCGACTAGGCAGTGCAACCTTCCTCGCTCCGATGTCAGCCATTCAAGTCGAAGCGCGGCAATTGTATGCCGAGGGCGCCGTTTGGGCCGAGATCATTCCCAATCTGAGCGAGGCGCGAATTCGCCGCGAAGTGGACGTGCGAGAAACGCTTGAGGCGTTCGAGCCGCAAACGAGCGTCCCGGACCTCGCGGACCTTTCGCTCTACGGATTGTCCTTGTACGCGCACGTCAAGATCTATCGATTGCGGGAAGCCCCGGATCTAGCAACGCCCATGAATTTTGGAGGCGACCGGGAAACGGTCTTTTCCTGGACGAGCGACAGTCAGCGCGCGAGCGTGCACATCACCCGGCAAGTCACCGGTGTGCGATGGGCTAGCGACGATCGGCTGCTCGACGTTCGGTTCGACATCTTCGTATTTTACTACGACGAAGCGGCGAATCTCCTGTTCATCTGTGCGTCGAAACGCGCCGATGGCTATTACCGCACGCTGGCACGAAACTTGACCGGGTATGATCCTCGCATCCTTCCGCTCAGCCATGTGAGCCGCGCGCTGAAGGAGCTTGGCGATCCGCGCTTCTTCCAGGTCGGTATGAAGAAGCGGCAGGCAGCCAGTCTCGCGGAGTCCTACCGCATAATGGCCGGATCCCATGCCGATGAGGCCATCCGGAACGAAGACGCGCGTCTCTATGATCGCGGGCATTGTTTCGGCAGCGCCTACGATGGCGAGGAGCGATTGACGATCGGCCTCAGCAGTTCGTCGAAGATCTGGAGCAACAGAACGCTCAGTCTGCCCGAGCTACTGGGATGGTGCCGGACACTCGCCCGCAAGATCAATGACAAGAAGGCGGCGGTAACTGGCAGCAAGCTCGATATGCTCCAGACCGGTGAAACGGTGCGGAAAATCCCCGGCAGGCCGCTGTTCGCGATCTGGTCCAACGATATCTACATAGAGCCGCCGCAGGCGATTTTCCAAGATACTTCCGGCGCCCACCATTCCGTGCCGCTGACCGAATTCTCTCTCGACGTCACAGGCTGGGGCGATCATCATATCGCCATTTGCCTTGCCAATGATCTCGTGGCGACAAACCTGATTTTCAGGCTTGAAGGCGGCGGCCCCCTGTTCGGCTATCTCGACGATGTCCAGCCACGGGTGGTTCTCGACTGGCAGCGTCATGATGTCGATCTGGCAGACTATTTGAACGATGACCCGGTCGCCTTTACGCTCGACGACTGGTCGCGGCTTGATGGCGAGGAACATTATCCGCCGCCGGCTGGAGGCTTCGAGCTCTACAGCGCCGACCTGGTCGACACGCTCGACTGGAACGCCGCCGGCGTCGATATCAAGGTGGAGTACGCGGCGGGAGTTGGTCTTGCCACGTCGATCCAGGGTCACCTGCGCCAGGTTCTGGCGGGTGGAAGCGATGACGTCGTCTATTGGGACCATGGCAGCGGCGAGACGGCCGATTTCGTGGCATTCAAGCTACGCGACGATGGCGGTGTCGATGTTCGCTTTTATCATTGCAAGGGCTCGTCGGGCCCCAGCCCGGGCAACAGAGTCGCCGATGTCTACGAAGTGTGCGGACAGGCGGTCAAAGGTTACATCTGGTGCGATATCGCGCGCCTCGTCAAACGGCTTTCCAACCGCCACAAGAACAAGAGCGGCATGGCCGAGTTCGTTCGCGGCGACGAAGAGGTTCTCAAGACTTTTGCTCGAGCACGCCCGGCAACGTTTCAAATGATCGTGGTGCAGCCGGGCATTCGGCGCGGCGTGATCGAGCCCAAACTTTCAGAGGTGCTCGGCGCGGCCAACTCGCATTCTCTCAGTTCCGGCCTGCTTCCTCTTCGCACGCTGGGATCCGCCTAGCAATTGGCTGTCTTGATCAGGCTAGGCCCCAGTTGCGAAGGAAGAAGCGATGCATATCGGCGAACGGATGCTTGCCGTCGTGCATAATCGTGAACTGCCGCTCGATCATCCGCTGCGTAGCAGGTTTGAGCCGGCCATCCCGATGTTCTTGCCTTCTGCCGGGTTGAGCTTCTCGCCGACAATTATTCTCATTCCGCGCAGGAAGCTGTGAAGAGCGTAGCGGACAAAATGCGCCGACTTTCGGGACTCACCGATGACGGCAGTGACTTGGTCGACAAGTCGCTTGGCGGCGATGCCCCGCGCATCACGATCAACGCGGGTTCTACGGTGAGCGAGAAGAGCGAACAGAGCGGCTTTGCAAATCTCGTAAAAGGAGCATTCGGCATGTTCCGCAATCCCACTGCCCATGAAGCTCGCATCCACTGGACTATGACGAAAGACGATGCCGAGGATCTGGTGACGATTGTTTCTCTAATCCATCGCCGGCTTGACGTCGCGCATAGGCCGCCCTGCCCTTGATGGCTTCGGTGCGTTCCTATTCTCGTTACGGCCTAACCGACTGGAGCAGCCGTCACCGGCGGCGATCCGCGAGGATGGCGCAGCGCGCAGGCAACATGTGACTGGTGGATTTGGGTTGGAAGCTCGATACACCACTACTTTCAAGAACCGGCACGGAAGTCATCAGAATGCCTCTAAAGATTAAGACCTCCCAAACGCCGGAGTGCCTTTTTTCTGAATGGTCGATAACCACGAAAAACCGGCACAAACTCGTCGAGATAGTCGCCTACCTGTATTTGAGGCAGGAGGAAAATGCGATGCGCGTCATTGGCGCTCTCGAACCGCGACGACGGGCTCCAAAGGGTAGGGTCGCACAGAATGTCGTGCGGAAACTTACGGCGCCACATGCTGAGGATGTCGAACTATTTCGAAACGGGACAGACAAGGAGAAGGAATCCGCGAAAAAAAGGATGCATATCTCGATGATCCATCGCGACGGCTTGCTGTTCCAGCATGTGTCCTGGGTCGCAGCGAGGATGGCCGTTCCGAACGGATACATGACGGCGCCACAAGTGCGGCAGGCTGACAAGGGATTTGACGGGTTCATTGTGGATTTGGACGATGACGGCGAAGAAATCGTCCGGATCGTGCTGTGCGAGGACAAGGCCTCGAAATCGCCACGCGGTCTGATCACCTCGAAAGTTTGGACCGATATTGAAGCGATCCTGCGCGGTGAACGTGACGACGAGATCCTTGCCGACCTCGTGACGCTTCTCAAGAGCGTGCCGGGGATCGACGCCGAGACCGCAGTTGATGAGGTGTTCTGGGAAGGGGCACGGGAGTTCAGGGTCGCGGTGGCAACAGGAGAAAACCAACGCAAGGATGGTGAGTTCCAGCACATCGTCGCTGGCTTCAAAGCCGTAGCGGGTGGCGCGAAATCGTCCCGATCCGCCGGAGTGTTAGCGTTCGATGAGGTTCGAAAAGGGCTTGCTCTTCTTGCTGACGAGGTAGCTGCCAAGGTGGTGGAGATCACCGATGTTTGACTCTAGCTCGCGCGCGCTCCTGAGGCAGGCGCCGGATCTGCCAGGCTTGGACCCTGAGGCATTGGATGAACTTCTCACCGCCGCCCACATCGAACTGTCGACGATACGCCTGCTGGCCAGAGAAGGAGAGCCGGGCGCCGCAAGCGAGGTGATTGATCGGGTCAGACGCCTCGCCTCGACTTTCGAGGCATACGTTGCGCTCGACTTGCGCCCCGAGCAGACGCGGGCAGCTGCGTTCGTCGCGGCAAGCGCCCATCAGGTGCTCGGCCGCATCCGCGAATCCGGGACTCGCCGGCTAACGGTGGTATCGAGCGACACAATTAGCTCGACAATCTCCGCGACGCTCCTCTTTCTCATAGCTGATCGCGCCGCCGACGCAGCCGAAGTTGCCGGTCAGCTCAGAGCGAGAGGCGAGCCTCGCGCCGTCCGACGGTCGTTGATTCTCAGCATCCGCGAACTTGCGACTGGCAACCTTGGCCCACTGGTTGAACGAAATCTTGACGAGGATCGCATCGTCCAGGACGACAGCCGTGAAGTTGCCGCCGATCTGTTACTTCGGGAATGTGCCCGAGTAGTACAGGCACTCGGGCATGAGGCACGGGGCCAAGCGGAACTCGACATCGACATCCGCGGACGACTTGAACGCGTCATCCGTCTTTCCGAGGCCACCATCGTCGATATCAGCCATGGAGTAGGAGGGGCAGCCCACTTCCAGTTCGCGGGCCCGCACCACCTTGCCTCGCTCCTCAGCCGTCTCATCGACGGGGTCCAGGAAGCAATGCTTGTAAGAATACCGGCGCCGTCTGGAGCTAATTCGGAGGCATGGTCTGGGTGGCTGCACTCGCAGGCGCAGTCGCGTCCCTTCCTCTGGATCAATCACCTCAAGGCCGTCAGGACCGGCTACCTTAATGGACGCTTGTAGATCCGCGGAAATAATCGACAACTTCGTAAGCGCGATAGGCATCGCTCATCGACATGCCTTGGCGCACATAACGCGGCCATTCAGGAAACCTAAGGGCAGACACATACGTGTGACCCAGGCTGATGGGCACGCCATCTGCCAGGCTGCGCTGAAGTACCCGATGAACCGGAGCCCCCTCTGTCAGTTCGAGGGCCTGGGCGATTGCTGGTGATGCCGGGACAATTTCGTCCGAGAGGATCTCTCCGTCCGGTTCCACGCCTTCAGACAAAAGATTCTGACGAAACCGCGCTCGGCGCCCGACACGATAATTCAGCTTTGACGCTGATTCGACAAACGTCCCGCGTCCTTGCTCGACACGTAGCTTGCCGTCGACAGCGAGTGCTTCCACAGCCCTTCGAACAGCATACCGCGTCGCCCCAAACAGGGAGCAGAGCTCAGGCTCCGTCGGTAGCTTGGCGCCAGGCTTGAGCACGCCATTCTGGATTTCTGTCGAGATGGCGTCGCGGATCGTCTGCCACCCGGAATTCCGAGGTGCCGCATCATTCGGATGATTCATGATCCGTTCGTAGCACGATATCATTCGAATGTTAAATCCGACATCGATCACGGACCTTTAGTTGTTCGTCGAAGGTTGGCTGGTAAAACTCGCGGAAATCTGCGGACTTTTGCGAACGTCTGACCTGCGATCGTCAAATCATTCGGATGAATTTTTCCCCATGTCGTGAAACTATCATAATCCAACACTAGCGGGACATTCGAATGTTTCAGGGATGTCCCGGCGCGCAGGCCGGGGCGGGCCGGGGGCACGGTCAGCTGCGCGGACCAATCGGTTCAAACATGGATTTCACGAGGGTTCAAATGACTGTTTCCGCAACCGAATTGCTGGAGCGCTACGACTCCACCACAAATAAGTCGCACTATTCATCCGAACGAGTTTTCGGCGCCCGTCGCGCCAGCCTCCTTGGCGCGGCCTGCATCGTGGCTCTTGGCATTTGCGCTCAGCCAGCCATCGCAGACGAAGCCGCCGCTGACAGCGATGGCTCCGATATCGTCGTGACGGCAACCAAGCGCCGTGAAGAGATCTCGAAGGTGCCTATCAGCGTCGAGGCCTACAATCCCGAAGCGCTGGAAAAATCAGCCATCCGCAGCGTGTCCGACCTCGCCCAGATGACGCCGGGCGTCCAGTTCGACAAGTCGGCCGGATACTATGGCGGCGGTGCGCTGACCAACATCGCCATCCGGGGCATCAACTCGTCCGTCGGTCACTCCACGACCGGTATCTATATCGACGATACCCCGATCCAGGCGCGTGCCACGTGGATTTCGGGCTTCGGCAATCCTCTGCCCCTGATGTTCGATGTGGATCACGTCGAAGTCGACCGCGGCCCCCAGGGCACGCTGTTTGGCGCAGGCGCAGAAGGCGGTGCGCTGCGCTTCATCAGCCCTGAGCCCGGTCTCGATCATTACACGGGTATGGCGCGTACCGAGCTCTCGTTCACGCAGGGCGGCAGCCCAAGCTACGAAGCCGGCGCCGCGCTCGGCGGGCCCATTGTCAATGACAAGCTCGGGTTCCGGGTCAGCGGTTGGTATCGCCACGACGGCGGTTACATCGACCGGGTCGATCCGTTCAACCTGAAGACCGTGCAGGCGAACTCGAATTTCTCCGACTCCTATGCGCTTCGCGCTGCAGTGACAGCAGCACCGACGGAGTGGCTGAAGATCACGCCGTCGATCTACTTCCAGAAGGTCAATACGAACGACAGCGCTTCGTACTACGAGTACCTTTCCGATCCGAGCGAAGGCAAGTTCAAGAACGGGCGTCTTCTGCGTCAGCCTAACCAAGATCAGTTCGTGCTTCCCTCGCTGAAGCTCAGAGCCGATTTAGGCGGTGTTACGTTGACCTCGGTCAGCTCGTACCTCGACCGCAAGGGCAGCGTGCTCGCTGACATCACCAGCTTCTATGGCGCGCTAACTGTCGGTTATGGCAACCCGATGGGCCTCGCCTATCCCGCGCGCCAAACCGACGCGGCCTGGAAGGATGTCACCACCTCGCTGCACCAGTTCACGCAGGAAGTGCGTCTTTCCTCCTCGAACCCGGATGCTGCGCTAAAGTGGACCGTTGGTGCATTCTACTCCGACAGCACCCAGCACGACACCCACGTTTCGATCGACCCGTATTATTCAGCCTACCTCGGCATGGATCCCTACGTGTCCGAGTTCACCGGCAGCCTCTACTCCTACGACAAGCAGATCGCAGGTTTCGGTCAGGTCGATTGGGAAGTGGTCAAGGGCCTGACGCTGACGGCAGGCGCTCGTATCGCGAGCACCAAATCGAGCTTCTACCAGGAGCAGAGCGGCTACTGGACCGGCGGCCTGTTCCCGGTTTCGAGCGGCAAGAACCACGAGAAGCCATTCACCCCCAAGGTGGGCGTGACCTATCATGCCAGCCCGAACCTCATGCTCTATGCATCGGCCGGCAAGGGCTACCGCGTCGGCGGCACCAACATCCCGATCCCGCTGCAGACCGAAGAGGGCGGCGTTGGCTGCCCGGTTCCCTCGCAGCCGGCCTCCTTCAAGGCGGATTCGGTCTGGAGCTACGAAGCCGGTCTGAAGGGCAAGCTGTTCGGCGGCCGTCTGGGCGTGGACGCCAACGCCTTCCATATCGACTGGAACGACATCCAGCAGGGTGTCTATATCCCGACCTGCGGCTACACCTACACGACCAACGCCGGCAAGGCTGAGGTCAACGGCTTCAATCTCACCCTCAATGCCAAGGTGACCGACGCGTTCAAGCTGGGCGTGTCCGCCAGCTACACGGGCACCCGCATGAAGGAGACGATCGAGCAGTACGGCGTCATCCTGAACACCAAGGGCGATGTCATCGGCTCACCGCCCTGGGTCAATTCGCCCTGGGACCTGCGCGCCACCGCGGAATATACCTTCGTCCTGCCCGGCGACATCGATGGCTATCTGCGTGCAGAAGATGTCTTCCACAGCCGTAATCCGGGACCGTTCAACTCGCAGAACCCGGCATCGCCGGTGCTCTACAAGCCCGACATCCCGGCAAACCCGGCGACTAACCAGCTCAACCTGCGTGCAGGCGTGAACTGGCAGAACGTCGATATCGCGCTCTTCATGACCAACGCGCTGAACGCCCATCCGGCACTTGGCCGCTACCAGGACCTGGTGGGATCGGATCTCTTCACTGACACCACCTTCCGGCCCCGCACGATCGGCATGTCGGCATCGAAGCGGTTCTAAGTTCAATAATCACGGTCGGATCGGCGCTTGTCGATCCGACCTCTTAACCCGATTGCCGCCCAGATTTGCTAAGCATGATCTCGCAATGGGCGCTGGTCGATCAAAACGTTCACAGTGAGCGCACAAGCGCGAAGACCTGCCGGGTTGCTCAGGAACAGGTCTGCAAAATGCTCAGGAGTATGACATGAAGATCAGCACCGATCGCATTCTCACCACCCATGTTGGCAGCTTGCCGCGTCCGGCAAGCCTGGAAGCCAAGCTGCTGGCACGCGAACGCGGCGAACTCGACGCCGCATCGCTTGACGCGATGCCCGATGAAATCACGACTGCGGTTCGCGACGTGGTGAAGCGGCAGGCC
Source organism: Sphingomonas sp. TF3 (assembly GCF_003985085.1). NCBI lineage: Bacteria > Pseudomonadati > Pseudomonadota > Alphaproteobacteria > Sphingomonadales > Sphingomonadaceae > Sphingomonas > Sphingomonas sp. TF3. The sequence goes on from NZ_RWKS01000047.1 coordinate 8,163, forward strand.
GATCTTGGCATCTCCATCGTCGACGACGGCGAGATGAGCAAATACGCCTATGCAACTTATGCGCGTGACCGCATGACCGGCCTCACCGGCGTCGATCACCCGCTGGCCCTGTCCGAGCTCACCGAATTCCCCGAGTTCGCCAGCAAGATCGTGATGGAAATCAAGACCCCGGCCTGCGTCGGCCCGCTCTCCTATCATGGCGATGAGCATGTCGCGTCCGACATCAACAACCTGAAGGCCGCGCTTGAAGGCGTCGCGGTTGAGGACGCGTTCATGAATGCCTCTTCGCCAGGCATCATGGCGCATTACATGCCCAATAAGTTTTACGCGACGCAGGAGGAATACCTCTACGCGCTCGCAGACACGATGAAGCGGGAGTACGACGCCATCGTCGCCTCCGGCCTTCTCCTTCAGATCGACTGTCCCGAACTCGCGCTTGGCCGGCATTTCCGCGCGCAGCCGATGGAAGTCGCGGACTTCCGTAAGGAAGTCGCACTTCACGTCGAAGTGCTCAACCACGCCCTGCGCGACATTCCGGCCGACCGTCTGCGTCTGCACTTGTGCTGGGGTAACTACGAATCGCCCCACCACCACGACATCGACCTGCACGAAATCTTCGACCTGATCGTGACCGCCAAGCCGATGGCGATCCTGCTCGAAGCGGCCAACCCGCGCCATTCCCACGAATGGAGCCTGTTCAAGGAGACGCCGCTTCCCGAGGACAAGGTGATCGTGCCTGGCGTCATCGACACCTGCACGAACTATATCGAGCACCCGGAAGTGGTGGCGCAGCGTATCGAGCAATACGCCAATCTGGTGGGCCGCGAACGCGTGATCGCCGGTACAGACTGCGGGTTTGCAAGCTTCGCCTCCTTCCATGCCGTCGATCCGGCAATTGGCTGGCGTAAGCTCGAAGCGATGGTTCAGGGCGCCGAGATCGCCTCGCGCCGCCTGTGGCGCTGAGCGAGACCCGTAAGATGAAAATCATCCAGATTACGGATTTGCACCTTGTTCCCAAAGGGCGAAGTCTGTTCGAAAACGATCCCGGCGTGCGGCTTGAGGCCTGCATCGCCGATATCGCTGCCAACCACGCTGATGCCGACTTGTGTGTCATTACCGGCGACCTGGCCCATCATGGCGAGCACGGCGCATACATCCGCCTGCGAGAAGCGCTAGAAGCGCTGCCGGTGCCCGTCCGCCTGGTTATCGGCAATCACGACGCCCGTGACGAGTTTCTCCAGGTGTTTCCCGAAGAGCCAACCGACGCAGATGGTTTCGTTCAGTCTTTCATCGACACCGACGCCGGGCGCCTCCTGTTCCTCGACACCAAGAAGGCGACCGGGCACGCAGGCGCCTATTGCGCAAAGCGACAGGCATGGCTGAAGGCGCGGCTTGAAGAGGCAGCGGGTCGTCCATGCTACCTGTTCATGCATCACCATCCGCTGCCCGTGAACCTGCGCGCGGTCGACGAGATCATGCTCGAGGATCCGGACGCCTTTGCAAAGGTGCTTGAAGGACACGATATCCGGCACATCTTCTTCGGCCACGTGCACCGGCCGATCGCAGGGAGCTGGCGCGGCATTCCCTTCACTACCCTGCGCGGCCTCAACCACCAACTCTGGCTCGACTTCACCATCGAGCGCGGCATCCCCTGCAGCATGGAGCCGCCGGCCTATGCCATCGCATTCCTGCAAGGCGGAGCCGTCATCGTTCACACCCACGACTTTCTCGATGCCAGCCCGAAGTACATGTACGATCCAGACCTCCCCGTGGAGCAGCAGGTCGTTCGTATGGCGCCGCGCGAGACCCGCATCACGGACAACGCCCAGTGACTGTCACCCAACTCCCCGATCCGGTGCTCCAGCGCACCAACGAGTTCACGTCGGCGGAAGCTGTGTCGACGAGCCAGTTGCCCTTCCTTGATCTGTCACTCCTGTATGGCAGCCAGGAGGACCGTCAGCAGCTGGTCGGCGAATTGCGCGAGATCCTTTTCGATCATGGCTTTTTCTATCTTCGTGGTCACGGCGTCAGGCCCGACCTCATCTCGCAGGCCCTGACGGCATCGAGGATGTTCTTTGCCTTGCCGCGCGAGGCCAAGCTCGAAATCGACATCGTCAAATCGGCCCAATTCCGCGGCTACACCCGTATCGGCGGTGAACTGACCGGCGGCCGACAGGATTGGCGCGAGCAGGTCGATTTCGACCGCGAGGAGGACTTCGCCGAGATTGGTCCGGACACGCCCGCATGGAAGCGGACGATTGGCCCTAACCAGTGGCCCTCGGCAATGCCCAGCCTGAAGCCGATCATCACGACGTACCAGGCCGAAGTGACCCGCGTCGCGATCGATTTGCTGAAAGCCATCGCACTTGCTCTCGGGCAACCGGAAGGTGCTTTCGAGCCGCTCTACAAATCGGCTCCGCGTCAGCACCTGAAGATCGTTCGCTATCCCGGCCGTGATGTGGCCCGCTCTGAACAGGGCGTCGGGGCGCACAAGGACGGCGGTCTCGTGACGATCCTGCTCCAGGACAGCACCGAGGGTCTCCGTGTCCAGCGCCAGGATGGCAGCTGGGTCGAAGCACCACCGATCCCGGGCACCTTTGTCGTGAACACCGGGGAATTGCTCGAGCTTGCAACGGATGGTTTCGTGCGCGCAGACGTCCATGCAGCGGTGACACCGCCTTCCGGAATCGTTCGGTACTCCATCCCGTTCTTTCTTGGTGCCAGCCACGAAGGACATATCCCTCTCATCGACCTCCCGCCCGAACTCAAGGCGGTCGCCCGCGGCGTGAGCTCTGACCCGGCCAACCCGCTGTTCCGCAGCGTCGGTGAGAACCACCTGAAGTCGCGTATCCGTTCGCATCCCGATGTTGCGCGGGCCCATTACGGTGACCTGATCGATCCCGATGCCGCCACAAGCGCTAAGGCAACGCAAACCCATGGGGTTAATGATGTCTAGACATCTAGGTTCAATCACGCTTTCGTTTGCATTCGCAGAGACGCTGAATGCAAGTTGTCTCCCTA
>NZ_RWKS01000048.1:0-10454 GCF_003985085.1 Sphingomonas sp. TF3
CCAGGTGCTGCCGCAGATCGTGGTGATCGTCGACGAGCTTGCCGAGGTGATTGATGGCCTCCCAGATGAGAACGCATACGATGAGCTGCGCATGTATCTTCAGCGGATCTCCAATAAAGGCCCGGTGGCCGGACTACACATGATACTCAGCTCGAATCGGTGGGTCGTTGAACATCTTGACGCAGTGATAGGCACCCAGTCTTCCGCCCGCATAACATATCGCTTGGTTTCTTCCGACGAGTCAGAAACGTTTTTGGGAAGGCACGGAGCTGAGGAACTTAATAAACCCGGCGATATGATTTTCATGCCCCGCCGAAACCACACTGCTCGGCTTTACGGCGCGTTCGTATCCGACGAGGAGGTGAATGCGGTTAGCGATCATTGGCGCGCTCAGAACGTTCACGCGAAATCAATCGCAGACTTCGATCTCAGTTTCGGGTCGGAGCCAGAAACATCGCCAGAGCATTATCAATATATCAAGGCCATTGAACTCGTCATAGAGAATCAACAGGCGTCAACATCATGGCTCCAACGTCAGCTCCGTGTCGGCTACAATTCCACTGCTCGCATAATCGAACGTATGGAGAAGGAGGGCATTGTTGGCCGCCCAGACCATGTCGGCCGACGCAGCGTGCTGCTCGGTCGCGACGGGCATCCTAAGCCAGCCTCGGCGATGAGGCCTGTGCCGTCAAAGAAATCCTGGTGGCCATGGGCACGATGATTGAGGGCCAAATAAGCTGACTATGATAGGGCGAGCCCCCCTGTCCGACACCGCCCCACCCACGTCATACTCCATCCCGCTCTTTCAAACCGTCAGTCCCACGCCCCCACCCACCCCCGTACTTCCCGAAGCTGCCGCCGCGCGCCGCGCGCAGGCATAACCGTAGCCAGACCGCGCGCAGCACAGGAATTCCCATGACCGACCCGCTCCCCGCCACGCCCGGCCCCGGCGCGCCCGCTGGCGCTCCGCCCGTCCCCGGCCCGCTCTCGCCCGATCTGCTGCGGCGGATGCATGGCTATTGGCGCGCCGCCAATTATCTGTCGGTCGGGCAGATTTACCTGCGCGCCAACCCGCTGCTCGATCGCCCGCTGGCGCTGGCCGACGTCAAGACGCGGCTGCTCGGCCATTGGGGCACCACGCCAGGGCTCAACCTGCTCTATGTCCATCTCAACCGGCTGATCGTCGAGCACGATCTCAACATGATCGCGGTGATCGGGCCGGGGCATGGCGGGCCGGGGCTGGTCGCCAACACCTATCTCGAAGGCTCCTATACCGAGCGCTATCCCGCGATCGAGCGCAGCCGCGGCGGCATGGACCGGCTGTTCCGCCAATTCTCCTGGCCGGGCGGCATCCCGAGCCATGTCGCGCCGGAGACGCCGGGGTCGATCCATGAAGGCGGCGAGCTCGGCTATTCGCTCGCGCATGCGTATGGCGCGGTGTTCGACAATCCCGATCTGATCGTCGCTTGCGTCGTCGGCGATGGCGAGGCCGAGACCGGCGCGCTGGCGACGAGCTGGCATTCCAACAAGTTCCTCAACCCCGCGCGCGATGGCGCGGTGCTGCCGATCCTGCACCTCAACGGCTTCAAGATCGCCAACCCGACAGTGCTGGCGCGGATCGGCCGCGCGGAGCTGACCGAGCTGCTGCGCGGCTATGGTTATGATCCGCATTTCGTGATTGGGGACGATCCCGAGGCGGTCCACCAGGCGCTCGCCGCAACGCTCGACACCGTGCTGGCGCAGATCCACGCCATCCAGAAAGCCGCGCGCGACGGCACCGCCGGGGACGAACGCCCGCGCTGGCCGATGGTGGTGCTGCAAACCCCCAAGGGCTGGACCGGCCCGAAAACGGTGGACGGCAAGCCGGTCGAAGGCACCTGGCGCGCGCACCAGGTGCCGATCGCCGATTTCAAGGACCCGGAGCATCTCCGCCAGCTTGAGGAATGGCTGCTAAGCTACCGCCCGCATGAGCTGTTCGACGAGACCGGCAAGTTCCGCGAGGAGTATGCGTCGCTCGCGCCGACCGGGCACCGCCGCATGGGGGCCAACCCGCACGCCAATGGCGGGGAGTTGCTCGTGCCGCTGATCCTCCCCGATTTCCGCGAACACGCCGTCGCGCAAACCGGGCACGGCACGGTCAAGGCGGCGGCGACGGCGGTGCTCGGCGGTTTCCTGCGCGATGTCATGGCGCTCAATCTGGAGGCCGCCAATTTCCGCCTGTTCGGCCCGGACGAAACCGCCTCCAACCGGTTGCAGGCGGTGTATGAGGTCACCGGCAAGGCCTGGATGGGCGAAGTCGAGCCGGTCGACGAGCACCTCGCGCGCGACGGCCGGGTGATGGAGGTGCTGAGCGAGCATCTCTGCGAGGGCTGGCTCGAAGGCTATCTGCTCACCGGGCGGCACGGGCTGTTCTCGTGCTACGAAGCCTTCATCCACATCGTGGATTCGATGTTCAACCAGCATGCCAAATGGCTGAAGGTGACGCGCGGCATTCCGTGGCGGCGGCCGATCGCCTCGCTCAATTACCTGCTGACCTCGCATGTCTGGCGGCAGGACCATAATGGCCTCTCGCATCAGGACCCGGGCTTCCTCGATCATGTCGCCAACAAACGCGCCGAGGTGGTGCGCATCTATCTGCCCGCCGATGCCAATTGCCTGTTGTCGGTCGCCGATCACTGCCTGCGCAGCCGCAATTATGTGAACGTCATCGTCGCGGGCAAGCAGCCCGAATGGCAATGGCTCGGCATCGAGGAGGCCGTGCGCCACTGCACCACGGGTGCGGGCGTTTGGGAATGGGCGAGCGACTCGGGCGACCCCGATGTGGTGATGGCGTGCGCCGGCGACGTGCCGACGCTGGAGACGATGGCGGCGGTGCAGTTGCTGCGCCAATTCGTCCCCGACATCCGCATCCGCGTCGTCAACGTCGTCGATCTGATGGTGCTGCAACCGCAATCGGAGCATCCCCACGGCCTCGACGAGCGCGCCTTCGATGCGCTGTTCACCACCGACACGCCGGTGATCTTCGCCTTTCACGGCTATCCGTCGCTGATCCACAAGGTCGCATACCGCCGCACCAACCACCGCAATTTCCATGTGCGCGGCTATAAGGACGAAGGCACCACCACCACGCCGTTCGACATGGTCGTGCTCAACGATCTCGACCGCTATCGCCTGGCGCTCGACGCGATCGAGCGCATCCCGCGCCTGCGGGAGCGCGTGCCGGCCGAGACCGAACGCTATTGGACGATGATCGAGCGCCACAAGCTCTACATCGCCGAACATGGCGAGGATCTGCCCGAAGTGCGCGACTGGCAATGGACGCGGTGAGCAGCAAGCGCGTCCTCACGCTCAACGGCGGCTCGTCCTCGGTCAAATACGGCCTTTATGCGGTCGGCGATGCGGTGGTCGAACTGTCCACGGGCGAGGTCGAACATGCCGATGTCGATGCCGGCGTGTTCGCGGAGATCGGCGGCGACCAGCCCGATGCGATCGGCCACCGCATCGTGCACGGCGGCATCGACCTGTTCGCGCCGGTGCGGATCGATGCAGGCGTGCTCGCGCGGTTGCAGGCGGCAACTGCCTTCGCACCACTGCACGGCCCGGCCTCGCTGCGGATGATCGCGCTGGCGCAGGCGCGCTATCCCGGCGTGCCGCAAATCGCGTGCTTCGACACCGGCTTCCACGCCCGCTTGCCCGCCATCGCGGCCACGCTGCCCATCCCCAAGGCGCTGCGCGATGCAGGCGTGCGGCGCTACGGCTTTCACGGCCTGTCGTGCGAATCGATCCTCGCGCAACTGGGCGATGCCGTGCCCGATCGCCTGATCATCGCGCATCTCGGCAATGGCGCGAGCGTGACGGCAGTGCTGGGCGGGCACTCGGTCGATACCAGCATGGGGCTCACCCCCTCGGGCGGCGTGGTGATGGGCACGCGCGCCGGCGATATCGATCCCGGCCTCTTGCTCTATCTGATGCGCGAACGCGGCCTGGATGCAGCCGAGATCGAGACGCTGATCGATCGCCAATCCGGCCTGCTCGGCCTGTCGGGGCGCTCGAGCGATCTGCGCGTGCTGCACGCAGCGGGCGATGCCGCAGCGACGCTCGCGCTTGCCATCTTCTGCCGCTCGGTCGCCAAGCAGATTGCGGGGATGCTGGTGGTGCTGGGCGGGGCCGATCTAATCGTGTTCACCGGCGGCATTGGCGAACATGATGCCGCGGTGCGCGCAGCCATCTCCGCCGATCTCGCTTTTGCCGGGCCGATCGCGCAGCGCGTGCTGCCCTCGCAGGAAAATGCGCAGATCGCGCGGCATGTCGGCCGGCTTCTGGGCTGACGTGCGCGGCGGTCGCAGGAACGTCGGCTTTCATTCGCCCGATGATGTGTGGAGCCGTGCGGCAAAGGCCAGCCGCAGCACGTCGGACATCGAGCGCACGCCGAGCTTATGCGTCAGGTTGGCGCGGTGAGCCTCCACGGTACGCGTCGAAATGCCGAGCTTGTAAGCAGTGATCTTATTGGGTTGCCCGTTGACCAGGCCATCCAGCACATCGCGCTCACGCGGCGTCAGCGCGGCGAGGCGGACGCTCGCCTCGATCGCGCTCAATTGCTCGGCCTGCGTACTCGCCAGACGATCAAAAGCTTCGTCGATCGCGTGCAGCAACGCAGTCTTCTCGAACGGCTTTTCCAGAAAATCGACCGCACCCGCCTTGATCGCCCGCACCGCCAGCGAAATATCGCCATGCCCGGTCAGCACAATCACCGGAAAAGCGATCCCGCGCTCGTTGAGCAGGCGCTGGACCTCAAGCCCGTCTACCCCCGGCATACGCACGTCCAGCAACACGCACCCCGGCTGGGCATGGCCTACCGCAGCGAGGAAAGCTGTGCCCGTCTCATAGGTTTGCACCTCGAATCCGGCCGTTCGCAGCAAAAACCCGGTGGAGCGCCGAATCGCGTCGTCATCGTCGACGAGGTGGATGATGCGCTTGTCCGGGAGCCTATCGGGCATGGGACACGCTCCGCATGAAGGTGGAATGAAACGCCGTACCGCCCCCCGCTAATGGATCCGTCTCACCAGGTTCGCCATGCGCCCCAACGATCGTCTGACAGATCGACCGACCCCGCCTCATACCATCCTGCTTGATCGAGGCGAAAGCCTTGAAGAGCCGACACATCCTTTCTGGGGAAAGCTCTACACCCGTATCGGCGACGGTCACTTCACGCAAATCATTCAAGGCCATCGCCGTCATGATGGCCGTTATGCGGGGCAGTAAATCTGCCATTGCCTGAAATGTATTGCTGACATCGTTGCCCACCCGCGCTGGATCCCGACGCACCCGCCAACGGGAGTCCGGGCACGGCCTGCCGGGGATCGCATGGTTCAGGCGCGCCAAGGCGATTGCGGCTATGCCGTCGCGCCAAACCGTCACGCCTGCAGCGGCAGACCACGGGACCCTTTGCGCCCTCGCCCATCCCTTACATCGGGCGGTTGGGCATCCCCGCCCGTGGCACGTCGTGCGCGAGCTTGCGGCTGACGAGCAACAGGCTCGAATCCCCGGGATAGGATTCGACGGTGAAGCCCATTTCGCGCTCCAGCTCGATCGCCGCGTGATTTTCGCGGCTTTCGATCGCCTCGAGCACTTTCACGCCCTTGGTCTCGGCAAACCGCGCGACATAAGCGAGCAATTCCCAGCCCACGCCCTTGTTCTTGAAGTCCTTGCGGATCGCGATCGCGACCTCGCCACGCTCGAAGGTCGCGTCGCACGCGAGCATCGCGGTCGCGATCATCATCGATCCGTCCTTGGTGAAGGCGAGAAAATTCTCCGACCAGCGATGGTCGACATGCGTCAACGCAACGATCTGGTCGGGGCGCACTTCATTGAGACCGGTCAGGAACCGAAAGCGCAAATCCTCATGGGTTACGTGCGTGAAAAATTCCGCAACCGTGCCGTCATCCTCGGGCCGCGCGGGGCGAACGTGAAATTCAAAGCCCGTCCGGGTTGTGAGATGCTCAATCATCGGGCCACCTTTCGCAACAGCGGCGGTTGATCGACGCCGCATTTCGCTGGCTGGAAATAGGATTGCGAAGCCCGCCCGGGTAGCTGCGGAAACTACCTATTGGCGCGCGGGGGTTGATCCGCGCCAGTCGCGCTTTCATGAGGGCCCAAAGAACACTGCCCTGCCGGAGAGGATCTGCAATGACCGACACCAACCCGACGCCCTTCGATGTCCTGATCGTTGGGGCCGGGCATGGCGGCGCGCAGGCGGCGATTGCGCTGCGCCAGCGCAAGTTCGAGGGCACGATCGCCTTGCTCGGCGACGAACCCGAACTGCCCTATGAACGCCCGCCGCTGTCAAAGGAATATCTGGCCGGGGACAAGCCGTTCGAGCGCCTGCTGATCCGTCCGGCAGCTTTCTGGGTCGATCGCGACATCACACTCCTCCCCGGGCGGCTTGTCGTATCGGTCGACGCCGCCGCGCATCAGGTCAGCACCGCGGATGGCAGCACGATCGGCTATCGCACGCTGATCTGGGCGACCGGTGGCACCCCGCGCCGCCTGACCTGTGCGGGCCATGATCTGAGCGGCGTCCACGGCGTGCGCACCCGCGCCGATGTCGACCGGATGATCGCCGAACTGCCCGCCGTCACCCACGCGATCGTCATCGGTGGTGGCTATATCGGGTTAGAGGCCGCCGCCGTGCTGACCAAGCTCGGCAAACCCGTCACCGTGCTGGAGGCGGCCCCGCGCGTGCTGGCGCGCGTCGCGGGCGAACCGCTGTCGCATTTCTATGAGGCCGAGCACCGCGCGCACGGCGTCGATCTGCGCACCGGCGTGACCGTCGACTCGATCGTGGGCGAGAACGGGGCTGCCAGCGGCGTGCGCCTGGCCGACGGCACGGTGCTGCCCGGCAATCTCGTCATCGTCGGCATCGGCATCATCCCCGCCGTCGCCCCGCTGCTCGCGGCGGGCGCGGATGGCGGCAATGGCGTGAATGTGGACGCGCTGTGCCGTACCAGCCTGCCCGACATTTTCGCGATCGGCGACTGCGCCGCGCACCCCAACCCTTATGCCGATGGCGCGGTGATCCGGCTCGAATCGGTGCAGAATGCCAATGATCAGGCGACCACCGTCGCCAAGCTGCTCACCGGCGAGGAGATGCCGTATGACGCGGTGCCGTGGTTCTGGTCGAACCAATATGATCTGAAGCTGCAGACCGTCGGCCTGTCGATCGGCCATGATGCGGTTGTGCTGCGCGGCGATGTCGCGACGCGCAGCTTCTCGGTGATCTATCTCAAGCAGGGCAAGGTCATCGCGCTCGACTGCGTCAACGCCACGCGCGATTATGTGCAGGGCCGCGCGCTGGTGGTGGCCCGCGCGGTGGTCGATCCCGCGCGGCTGGCCGACGCAGCGGTGCCGCTGAAGGAAATGCTGCCCGCTTAGGCGGACAGCGGGTGGGCGCGTTTACGCGCCCACGATCTCGCGCAACGCCGCCGCCAGCCCGCGCGTTTCCGCCTCGGTGCCGATCGTCATGCGCAGGCCGTTCGCCAGCCCCTGCCCCGGCAGCCAGCGCACGATATAGCCGCGCTCGAGCAGCGCCTTATAGGCCGTCTCGGCAGTGACCGCGCCGTCGAACAGCACGAGCAGGAAATTGGCTTCGCTCGGCACCGCACGCAAACCGGCATTGCCGAGCTTGGCGATCTCGTCGACGAACCAGGCGCGCCACAGGCGGTTATGCTCGCGCGAGGCGGCGATGAAGTCCGCCGCACCCAGCGCCGCGATCGCCGCTTCCTGCCCTGCGGTGGTGCAGCAGAACGGCGCGCGGATGCGGTGCATCGCCGCAATCGCCTCAGCCGAGCCATAGCCCCAGCCAATGCGTTCGGCGGCAAGCCCGTGGATCTTGGAGAAGGTGCGCGTGACGATCACATTGGACGCAGTGCGCGCAAGCTCCAGCCCGCCATCGTCATCTGCGGGTGCCAGATATTCGGCATAAGCCTGGTCGAGCACCAGCATCACCTGCGGCGGCAACCCGGCATGCAGCCGCGCGATCTCGGCCTTGGGCGTGAAGGTGCCGGTCGGGTTGTTGGGGTTGGCAACGAACACCACGCGCGTCCGCTCGGTCACCGCCGCCAGGATTGCATCGACGTCGGTCGCATAATCGCGGTCGTCCGCCACCACCAGCGTCGCGCCGACGCGCCGCGTCGCGATTTCGTAGACCGCAAAGCCATAACGGACCTGGATGATCTCATCGCCCGGCCCGGCATAGGCCCCCGCGACGAGATGCAGCACTTCGTCCGAACCCGTGCCGTAAATCACCCGCGCCGGATCGAGATCATGATGCGCCGCAATCGCCTCGCGCAGCACCGCCGCCCCCGCATCGGGATAGCGCGCCAGGTCGCCCGCATGGCGCGCAAATGCCTCGACCGCCTGCGCGCTGGTGCCAAGCGGATTCTCGTTCGACGACAGCTTGATGACCGGCGTGTCGCCTTCGACCGTCGAGCGACCCGGAACATAAGGAGCGATAGCCATGACCCATGGCTTGGGCTGAGGTGCGTTCATGCCCCGCGCGTTAGCGGGGAACCAGCAGAACATCAAATCCTCCCCAGTACGGGGAGGATGAGAATTACCGCTGCGGGCGCTTGTTCGGGCCACCCGGGCGCAGCGTCGGGCGCGGATTGTGGCGCACCGGTGCCGGGCCGTTCGCGCGGCGCGGACCGCGCTCGGCTTCGACCGGGCCACCCTGCACCGCTTCGAACTGCACGCCGCCCTCGGCCTCTTCGCCCGCGGTGCGCTTCACCGCTGCCATGAACTTTGCCGCGATCGCGCTCGGCACCTGGAACATCGTCTCATTGGCGGCAATGCGGATCGCGCCGACTTCGTTCTTGGTGATGTGCCCGCGACGGCAGATCAGCGGCAGGATCCAGCGCGGATCGGCATTCTGCCGCCGACCGATGTCCATGCGGAACCATTTGACGTCGTCAAAGCCCTCGCGGTGATGCTCCTTGCCGGGTTCGCGCTGGTTCGCCCCGCTTTGTTCGATCATCTCCTCGGGCGCGGGCATCCGCGCGCGATAGCTGCGCACCAGCGCCGCCGCGATATCCTCGGGGCTCTTCTTCTCGAGCAACTGTGCGCCGAGCGCGCGATCGTCCTCGTCGACTTCGACGTCTTCCATCAGCATCGTCATCAGCCGCGACTTGTCGGCCTTGCGGATGTCGTCGACGGTCGGCGCGTTCATCCATTCGACCGCGATCCGCGCGCCGCGCAGCATCATCTCGACGCGACGCTTGCGCTGATACGGCACGATCAGGATGGCCGTGCCCTTCTTGCCCGCGCGGCCGGTGCGGCCCGAACGGTGCTGCAGCGTCTCGGCATCGCGCGGCAGTTCGACGTGAATGACGAGGCTCAGCGACGGCAAATCGAGCCCGCGCGCGGCAACGTCGGTCGCCACGCACACCCGCGCGCGCTTGTCGCGCAGCGCCTGCATCGCCGCGTTGCGCTCATTCTGGCTATGCTCGCCCGAGAGAGCCACCGCGGCAAAGCCGCGTTCGATCAGTCCCGCATGCAGATGGCGGACGTTGTCGCGCGTCGCGCAGAACAGGATTGCGGTTTCCGCCTCATGCAGCCGCAGCAAATTGACGACGGCATTCTCGATATCGGCCGGCGCGACGGTCACCGCCTGATAGCTGATATCGCCATGACCGCGATCCTCGCCCACGGTCGAGATGCGCAACGCATCCTTCTGGTAGCGCTTGGCCAGCGCCACGATCGACTTGGGCATCGTCGCCGAGAACAGCAAAGTGCGGCGCTCGGACGGCGACGCGTCGAGGATCAGCTCGAGATCCTCGCGGAAACCCATGTCGAGCATTTCGTCGGCTTCGTCGAGAATCACCGCCTTGAGGTTGGACAGATCGAGCGCACCGCGCTCGATATGGTCGCGCAGACGGCCCGGCGTGCCGACGACGATGTGCGCGCCGTGGCTGAGCGAACGGCGCTCGCGGCTGGCGTCCATCCCGCCGACACAGGTCGAAATGCGCGCACCGGCCTTGGCGTAGAGCCATTCGAGCTCGCGGCTCACCTGCAGCGCGAGTTCGCGCGTCGGCGCGATAGCCAGCGCCAGCGGCGCACGCGGCGGCGGCAGGCGGCCACCCTCTTCGGTCAAGAGTTGCGGGGCGATGGCAAGGCCGAACGCGACGGTCTTGCCCGAGCCGGTCTGCGCCGAAACGATGAGATCGCGGCCTTCGGCCTCGGGTTCGATAACCGAAGCCTGGACAGGCGTTGGGGCGGCATAGCCACGGGCGGAAAGCGCTTCGGCAAGAAGCGTGGGGAGGTGTGAAAAGGGCATGGTATTCCGGATATGGGGGCGGCGGGGGCGCGCGCCAAAGCGAGCGCTTAGCACAGGCCTGCAGGAAAAGCACGGGGGGTGTGGAATTGGTATTATGGGGGTGGGGTTTTGGAGGGCTGAGGGG
>NZ_RWKS01000049.1:0-10036 GCF_003985085.1 Sphingomonas sp. TF3
GAATGAGGCACCGGTGGGATGTGAACTCCCTACCTTCCGACCTGAAGTTATAGACCGGCTTGCCGCCCTGCCCGGCCCAACTCCATCGACGGTTGAGCAGTTCACCCGTTCCGCGAGCCTCCCCACTCCGCACGATTGGGGCGGTATCGCTGATCTTGATGTCCTCGCGAGCCTCGACGTTCGGAGTCCCCTCGGGCATTTTGACCTTGATCTTGAGGTTATCGAAATCCTCGACGATCGACGCGATATCGACTTCCAGGCGATAGTCATTGCACATCCGGCTTCTCACTTTGATCTGGCTTGCGACTCAACGACGTTCCCATTATGTTCCTTGCGATGGACAAGGCAACGCCCTTCGACACAGATGCGCCACTCGGCTCACAGCGCGCAATCATCCGCTACAACCCGGCGAAAACGCTGGAACTGGAAATGGTCCACGCCAGGTGGGGTTCCGATCCACGCTTCGGCGCGGGGACGTCCTTCAGGTTCGTGCGGTCTGAGGGCAAGACCTTCCCGAGCCATCGTTGCCTCGTGCCCGCCTCCGAATTTCACATGACGGTTGGAGACAAGCGGTATCGGGTGACGCTTGATGGCGGGAACTTCTTCTACCTCGCTGCGGTCTGGGAGCCAGCGATGGCCGACTGGCCAGAGAGCTACAAGATCGTCACCGTTACGGCGAACCCGGAGGTCAGCCGGTTCCAGGAGCGGCACGGCGCGATCATTCACCGGCGGCAAGTCATGCAGTGGCTTGACCGAACCGTTCCAGAGACCGAATTGCTAGAGACACCACCGGCGCGAACCTTCATCATCGAAGAGATTGCGGGTAGCGCAATTCAAACCGCGCTTGCCTTGTAGCGACGCCCTGCCTGATAGCCGCTAGATGATCGCCGCTGCGATCTGACGCAGTGTCTTTACGAACGTGTCGAGCAATTGGCGCCCCTGCATGGCCGCCGGGGCGGTGTCGTCGACCCCCGCCCGCACTTTGCCGCTCGCGATGTTGCCCGAGCCAAGATGGGCGTCGGCGAGCCGTAAATCGTAGATCCCGAACAGGGGTGCCGTCATGCTGCTTGCAGCAGCCTCTCCGAGCAGGCTGCCGATGAGCTTTTCGAGCGCCTTGTTCGAGCCGGGCTTTTTGCCGTCCTTTTGCTTGGGCACGGCGAGCGGCGAGAGGACGGCGTCGACGTCGACCCGCTCCGTAAACAGGCGGGTTACTTCCTTCGAGAGCTCAAGGAGGCCGTCTGCCTCAGCCACCTGAAATCGGTGCGCCCGGCGTAGCAATGTGGGAACTGCCTTATCGGCTCGAAGCAGTGGGAGCCCGTATTTCGCCTTGAAGGCCGTATCAATCTCGTCGAGCGCAACTGAGAGCTCGGACTCGGGTGCGACGGTGGCTGCTGGCCTCACCTCCATTTGGGCGGCGAAAAGCTCCGCGGACACACCACCGTCGGGCGTCACGTTGTGAGCACTCCACAATCGTTGCTCCCACGGATCGAGCGCGCCGATATCCTTGGCGAAGACAGTGATGAGGCCGAGCCGATTGACCCCGAAATGCACGTTAGTGCTGGCACCGAGCGCGCCAGTCTCCGCGCTGTACCAGTGCAGCGTCGCGCCGCGATGGCGCATGAGCGCGGAGACCACGGTCGGGTCGAAATAGAGCCAGGACGACACGCCGGCGAGATCCTCTCCTGACGCGCGCCGACCATCATTCTCCAGCGCGAAACTGGTCGAGTGAGGATCCTTATCGCCCCGGATGCGGGTACTGCGTCCTCCCGCTTGAACCCATTCCGTCCGCCACATCGCGCCCAATATGCTGAAATGATCGGTTGGCACGGGCCAGCGGCCATTGCTGATGCGCCCCTCGCGCGTGTCCCTTCCTGCCACCTCGTCAAACGAGTCACCAGGCCAGCTGTGAACGGGTTTGTCGGCGGTGACGGCGGTTCGTTGCCAGTAGCTTGAGCAGTAGAGGGCCATGGCACGCGCGCTGAGATAGTCGCCCAAAAACTCAGCCCGGATCTCAAGCAGCACGGTCGTTCGTGGTGGTCTCGCTTCAGTCGCGCAACCTCGGCCCAACCCTCCGAAGGCCGAAACCAGCTATCGCCCTCGCGTAAGAGCTTGAGGGCGACGATCAAATCAGGATGCAGATGCCAGATGTGGAGATGTTCGTCCTCGAGATATTGGTCGATCACGAGGTTTACACCGATCGGCTCATCTGCTCTGCGATAGAAGAGATCGGACGCACGATAACCCCAGGGCTCCATGCCGCC
Organism: Sphingomonas sp. TF3; assembly: GCF_003985085.1. Lineage (NCBI taxonomy): Bacteria > Pseudomonadati > Pseudomonadota > Alphaproteobacteria > Sphingomonadales > Sphingomonadaceae > Sphingomonas > Sphingomonas sp. TF3. The sequence goes on from NZ_RWKS01000049.1 coordinate 2,262, forward strand.
CCGATGTGCGGCAACGCCAAGGTCACTCCATCCGATCTTTTCGCCATCAATCCTCTTGGTGTCGTAGATGGCGGCAGTAGCGATCCCGGTATATTCCTTTAACTCCAGGATACCCGGTTCCGGGGGGCTGATTTCCACGTCGGCGTCATGGCGCAGCGGTATCCATGGCCGCCCCTGGAGGGCGTGGACGTCGCGCAGCTCGAAATACTTTTGTTGGATCGGCATGGTTATCCCTGACTGGTCTATCCCCAATACAGCTAACTGGGGAAATCGGGCACCGGCTTCTGCAACAAGGGGCGCAAAGCGAGGGAATTGTCATCAGTGACACTTTACCCAGCGTTTCCAGGTAAAGTGTCACGGGTGGCACCAGCAGCTAGAGGCTTTCTGGTTGCGATAGCATGAGGCGGGTCCTGAGATTGCCATCGGGCCTTCGATGCAGGTCGATACTATACCCGCTGCGCGGCCCGAAGGTCATCAATTCCGCGACAGTCTCGTACGACGTGTTGGGTCCGAAATAGCGCGTCGTTCCGTGCCAGTTCTGTCCCTCGATCAGCCGCATCCGGTAGGTAGCTGACGGCACCGGAACGGTGACCCGGCTGTTGGCAGCAACGTAGATCGACAGCGCGTGGTTATTTGTATCCGGGTCGAAGAGCTGAACCACAGCATTGGCCTCGCTCGTCACGATTGTCAGAGAGCTTCTGCTGACGATGCCGACCATGTTTGCCGGCACCGTTACCGATCCTGTTTCAGGAAACGGTGCCGCCTTCTCGAAATCCGGTAGCCACCCTTTACGCTGGGCCTCTCCGTACATTGGGACCAGGATTGAGGTCGCCGAGAGCAAGATTATCCACTTCTGCCACGGATGCGAGACCATACGCGGCGTGGACCTGTGCCGATGTTTCCGACCAGAACCGACATCCTTGCCGTCGAACCACAGGTCATGGTGCTCAAGCCGCCCCTTCTTGTCGATCCAGGCGGCACTGCCGAGGCGAGCGCCGCTTTCGCGGCGGCGACGCTCGTGCATATAGTCGCGATCATCGAGACCCATCGGCCGTCTCCCTACGCGGCTGCGAGCGCGACGCTGAGCGCCGCCTCGCGAAGATGACCGACGGCGGCCAGCGCTGCCGGGACGGTGGGCCGGGCCGAGGCGGGGATGCGGATTGTCTGATAACCCGCGTGTGCGGTCATCGCATCGCGCTTCCGGTCTTTCTGAGCGTCGTGCGTCCGGTCATCGAGTTCGACCAGGGCGACGATCTTGCCCGTCGTTTGATCGAAGATCACGAAATCGACGATCTTCTGGGAAAAGGCATTGCGATCGGCCGGGGTAGACCTGCGCCCCAGTCGTTTGGGAACGGTGAGCAATGCGCCCATCGCAACCTGAGTGTGAACCCGGTACATCGGCAGAACTTCTTCCAGCGCGAAGAGCATCGCCTGCTCGCGAGACGTCAGGAAAGGCTTCGCGACCGGTGCCGGAGGAACCGCGCTCATACCGTGCGACACGAGAAAGAGCACGACCGCGACGCCGATCAGGATCGGTACCACCAACGGGTGTTGGGCGAGATAATTGGGAAGATGAGACATGGGGATTCCCCTTTTCGGTTTAGCGCCGACCGCCTCGCGGCGATCACGCGCCAACGGTGTCAGTTCCAGCCGTCCTTGCGGCCCTCGTTGCTGTCCCGCAGCGTGCGGCCGTCGATCGCCGAGCGGCGGATCTCGAGTTCGACCTGGTCGCCCTTACGGCGGGTGCGGAAATCCGCTTCGCTGAGGCCGTTGCGGCGCGCATAATCCTCGGCCGCTTTTTCGCTGCCAAACTTGCCGCCTTCGTCAAAATCCCATGCCATGGTCGGTCTCCTTCATTCTGGCCGGCACCGCGCCGACGCTTCGCTACAAATCGAGCCCCAGGCTGCGCTCGGGCAGCGGGGGCAAAAGGTCGCTCTTGTCCGGCTTCAAATCGGACGGCGCCTTGAGGTCGCCGGCCTTCGCCGTGGCCGGGGGTGGCGCGACCGGTCCGTCCGGGACCGGTGGCAGATCGGCGAAGATGTCGGGCTGATCGACCATGTTGATGCCCTCGATCGGACCCGGGTCGAACTTCGCCGCGGGCGCCGGTCCCTTCTTGGCGTCGATATCGAGGCGACCGACCGTCTCGAGCGCGGAGGTCTTGTTGCCGGGATTGAGATCGAGCTGGCGCTCGAGCTTTTCCCGGTTGTCCACCACCATGGTCAGAACGTCGCGGACGCGCGTCACGCCGACATTGAACAGGCGCTGGTTGGACAGATTGCGCTCATGACTGTCCATGACCGTGATGGCTTTGTCGGTCGTGATGCCCTGCGCCATGTGCATGTTGAGCGCGTAGGCAAGGTCGAGACGCGACAGCATCGGATCGCCCAGATCGAGCGTCAGCCTCTGCTGCCCGGCGGTCTCCACGGTGACGCCATTGGCATCGACTGTCAGCACGCGGGCGAGCGCCGCGTTGTGGAGATCCCGCGGCTTGTCGTTGGCGGTCCAGCGGATGCGGTCGCCCTCCCGCACGTGGAGGTCCTTCTTCTGGGTGAGCTCGAGCCGGTCGCGTTTCTCGGTCGGCGAGAGTTTTTGCGGGTCGAACCGGATCTTCCGGCGGCCATCGCTGAGCTCGACCCTGCCGTTGGGCATAACGCGGGTGACATCGTACCGGCCTTTTCCGAGGCCGATGTCCTGCGCACCGCCGCGGCCGACATCGAGCGTCTGGCCGGGCTGGTAAGTCGACGCGTAGCGCAGCTCTTCGCGGGTCAGATTGACCCGTTCATAGACGGTGAGGTGGATGGCCTGCCCCCTCACGGTGCCCTCGGCCGCGAGGCCGTCCTGAATACGCTGATTGATGATCGCACGGGATTCCCGGCCGGACGCGAAGACGGCGGTCGCCTCGCGATCGCCCGAGGACAGTGCCAGCCACATGTCGGCGGCGGTCTCCGGCGCGCTGGCGCTCTCATGGACGTTGTCGCCCAGCACCTTCATCGCCTCGCCGGCCTTGCCGACATTGGCGAGCGCCGCGACGGTCCGCAGCGTATCAGTGCGCTGGCGGATATTCTCGTCCATCCGCGCCATGGTGCCGCCGGCCGCCTGGATCATCGCGAACGACTTGCCCGCGTCGATCGAGGAGAGTTGCTGGCGGTCGCCGACCAGCACGAGTTTGTCGACGCCGAGCGCCTCGGTGATCCGGTGGAGCATCAGCATGTCGTCGCTCGAGACCATCGAGGTCTCGTCGACGACAAGCATGGCCCCTGCGAACTTCGCCTGCGCAGCCTCGAACCGCGGCGTGTCGCGCTCGGTCACGAACCGTTCGTTGGCGAGAACGAAAGAGGCGATCGTCTGGCTCTTGATGCCGGCACTTGTCGCAAGATCGGCGATCATCTTGTTCTGGAAAGCGAGACCGAAAACATTGCGGCCCTCACTCTCGGCGACCCGGGCGACCGCCTGCAGCATCGTCGATTTGCCGGCGCCGGCGACGCCCTGAATGGTGACGGTGCGATCCTCAGACGCCAGGATCAGCGTGGCCGCGGCAAGCTGCCCGGCATTGAGCGGGCGATCCGCGGCCGTCTGCAGCCGTGCGGGCGCATCGGCGGTCTGGACGATCGGAGCGGCTTTTCCCGCACCGGCCTCGACTGCCTTGAGGATGCTCTCTTCGGTGCGGAGCGCCTCCTGCGTGGTGACCATGCTCACGCCTTTGTCGCCGGCGCGGACGACGCCGGGGATCAGCTGCCGGTTCTCGATCAGCTGGCCGATGCGGTGCTCGACGGTGTCGATCGTGACGCCCTTCAATCCCAGATCGAGCGCGGTCTTCGCCAGCAGGTGGACGTTGAATGCCGCCTCGCGTTCGGAAAAGATCCGGACGGCGGACGCGACGGCGAGCTGCGAGCGGGCTGTCGCGGGAGACTGGGTGACGCGCGCGAGCCCTGAATCGACCAGCGGATCGTGCGGGCGAAGGAAGCCGCCGACCAGGTCGCGCGCGCCGGCGATCGCGTCGCTGACCGCGCGGAAGCCGCGCTCAAGCCGGCCGTCGGCGGCGCTCAGACCTGAGCGTGCCTCGGCCGAAGCGAGCAGGCCCTTTCCGTCGAAGCCGAGCGCCGCTGCCTTGTCGATCCAGCCTTTCAGCAGCCCGTCGCGGTCATCGACATTGAGTTTGGGATCACGGGTGTTGGTGGTGATCCCGTCACGGCCCTTGGCCGAGACGATGCCGAGTGCCGCCGCCTTTTCCAGGATCGCCTCGCGGCGCTGGCTGAAGGCGTCGATCACCGCCTTGGGCACGCCCGCTATTTCGAACGTGCCGTGTTTACCCTTGAGCTCTACGCTGTAGCCAAGCTTCTCGAGGCCGGCCCTCAGATAGGCGTGGTAGATGGCGCCGATCGTCGTGTTGCTGCTCCAGATCTTGTCGGCGTGGAGCGCCTGCCATTTGCCGTCTGGCATCTGCGTCAGATTGGCGACGACGGCATGGACATGGGCCTGCGGGTCGAGCGCGCGGCTCGTGTCGTGCTGGAACAGCGCATAGACCAGATTGCCGGTTTGGACCGGGACCTTGCGGCCCTCCACATCCTTGCGACCCTCGGCGAGATTCTTCTCGACCCATGCCATCGTCTTCTGGACGGCAGCCATGTTGGCCGCGAGCACGCGTTTGTCGCCGGCGACATAGGCCATGAGGGACACCGACTTAGGCGCCGAGAAGGTGAGATCCACGCCGTTGCGGCGGTTTTCCACTTGGGCGACGCCCTCGCCTGACGGCAGCGTCCCGCTCAGGATTTCCTCGAACGCCTGTTTCGAAACCTCGCCTTCGAGGCCGAGCGTCTCGGCCCCCGCCCCGCCCCATTCGCTCTGCTCAGCCGAGCCATCGGCGGTGTAGTAATTGTCCTTGAAGTCGTCCTTCGCGAAATAGTTCGCGGCGCCCGAGGCGGAGCGGACCGAGGCGACCGAGAGCACGCCCTAGATCCCCATATCCATGCCATCGGAATCGCGCCCGCTGGCAAAGCCTTCCCGCAGCTCGACCAGGGTCTGATCCTCGACCTGGGCGGCGCGCGGTTGCGCGTCGCGACCGTCGCGGCGCTCCTCGCTGGTCCGGGTGCCGGCGGCCTGCTCCTCCGGCTTGTCGCGCGCTGTCTGCGCCTTGTCAGCCGCATGGATAGCGGGCGTCGTCTGCTCGTTCCGATCGTCGGTGCGCTGCGCCGCGCGCATCGTCTCGGCATTCTCCTCTTCGGTCAGAGTGCTGAGGATCCGCGCCGCCATCTCCTTTGCGAGATTGGTCGCCTCGACCACCTCCTCCACGATCTGGACGGCGCCATCACGCCCACCTGCCTCGCCTCCTGCGCCGTCCTCTTCGGCGAACACTTCCTCTCCGCGCCTCGACCGCACCGGGCTCATGGTGGGTCGCGCGACAAACCCCTGGGCGACCTGGGGATAGTCTTGCCATTCGAGCAGAATGCGGGCCGCCGGAAAGCCATCGGGGAACTTCACGAAGCCATGCATCGAAGGCAGGTTGGTGATGTCGTCGGCGATCACGAGCGGTTCGACCTGCTTGCGCGGGGTCAGCGTCGAGGCGTCACGATTGTTGTTGTAACCATAGCTGTACGCCTCATCCATCTGACGCACTTCACGGTTGCCGATGTAGCGCGCGCATTGCTCGGCCGTGTCGAGGTCTGCGGTTGCCAGGATGAGCTTGGATCGGGCGAGCGAGGCGAGATTGCGGGCGCCCTGCTCGCCATAAACTTCGACCAGTTTCTCGAAGCTGTGGATGCCCAGGATCATCGCGCCGCCGAATGCGCGCGCGGTCTGGAGGCCATTCTCGATTGCCGGCAGTTTGTGGAGCGCGCCGAGCTCGTCGAACATGAACCACATGCGCAAGGAGCGGGTGCGCGGCATGGTCATGAGACGGTTGATGCACAGGTCCATCCAGAGCGTCAGCAGCGCCCGGTTCATCGCCAGATCGACATAGTTTGAGGTGATGAAGAGGATCGCGCCGGGCTGCTTGTCGCCGGTGATCCAGTCGCGGATCGAGAACTGCTCGCCCTCGTCGGGCAGGAAGCGCAGGACCTGCGCATTGGTGTTGAAGACGGCACGGATCGATTCCGCCATGCGGGCGGCTTCCGGGGCGGTCAGCGGGTCGGCGATGGTGTTGGCGAGGAAACGGTGAACGCGCTTCAGATCGGCCGTCATCAGGTTTTCGCTGAGCGCCAGATTGGTGGTCTGGCCGCGCTCCTGGAGGCGGACGCACATTTCGATGAACAGCGTGCGCGCCGCCAGCGCCCAGAAGGGCTCCGAGGATCCACCGTCCGACGGGATCAGGGCTGCAGCCGCCGCAGTGAATTCGCTGTGCGTGCGGCAATCGTTGAAGATCGACCAGGCCGGGCAGCGTTGGTCCATCGGGTTGAGGATCGTATCCCGCTCGGGATCGTAGAAGGCTTCGACATAGGCGCCTGTCAGGTCGAAGATGACCGCATTGTCCTGGCGCGCCCGCATCTGCGCGACGAGACTGCGAAGCTCGGTAGTCTTGCCCGATCCGGTCGTGCCGATGAGCATCGTGTGCGACTGCTCCATGCGGTGCGGATAGGGCACGCCGGCAAGCGAATAGGGGTGGTGAATGCCGCCGGCTTTCCGCTCGGCAAAGGGCAATCGGAGCACCGCCGAAGGGCTTAGCCGGGGGAAGAATTGACGCGCATCTTCCTCGAATTTGGCGGCGTTATGCTGGGCGATTTCGGCGAAGAGGACATCGCGCTCGACCAGCATCGCGCCGCGTTCGTGGCGTTCCTGGAGGATGGTCTTGCCGCGCCGCCGGGAGATATCGACGAACCAGATCGTGATCGGCGCGATGACGAAAACCGAGACGAGGATCGAGCCGATAAACGCGTGGACCGTGGTTGCCCACGCCTTTTGGACGGCGGGGATATAGGGCACGGCCGGCATGATCGTTTTGTAGATCTCGCCGTTCGGCAGCGTGACGTTGACGCGCTTGTTGGGATTGAGGTCGACCCAGTTCCAAAGCGCCGAATAGAGCTTCATGCAGACGAGCTGGAATCCATGCTCGTCGAGGCGCAGCGAAAGGATGATGAACCAGGCGGCGAGGAAGGCGAAGAACCAGGCGATGATGGGCAGCTTCGCGCCCGAAAACCACATCAGCATCTCATGGGTGAGGAGCTGGCTGCCGCGTGTGAAATTGCCCGAGTTGCGCTGAACCCGGCCCCGCGCGGAGTGATGGGTCAGCGGGATGTTTTTCCCGTTCGAGCGGATGTCCTCACGCGCCATGATATTGAACCAGGCGCTTGTCGGTTTCGGCGACGAGCCGCTCGCGAAGCTCGGGATATTGCTCGCGGATGATGATGTCCAAAGCGAGCTGCTGGAACTCGCTGATCCGTGCAAGACGGCGGTGGCTGGCGGTCAGCAGATCGGACGAGGAGAGGAAGACGTCCAGCGCCGACCGGATGATGTCGGCGACGCTGAGCTTGCGCTCCGCAGCGATGGTGCTCAGCCGATCCCACTGGGTCCGCTCGAGCCGCACATTATAGTGCCGGTAACTGGTAGCCAAGACCAACCTCCTAGCAGGGAGGCTGGTGGGGACTGAAGAAGGCCTGACTTATAGCCTAGAGGCTGGCACGCGGCAAGTTGATCGTCGAGTGCCAAACCATCGTAGTCGTCCGTACTACGCTCAAGTGGCGGATTTGTGTGGCTTTTACGCGCCGCAAGAACCGTACTACAATGTAGTCGCCTTTCCATCCGCGCTAAACCGTTGCGCAGCAACGGAAACCTTGCACCTTCAG
>NZ_RWKS01000005.1:0-220097 GCF_003985085.1 Sphingomonas sp. TF3
TATTATTCGACCAAGGCCAGCGACGAACTGGTCAAGGCGATCGGGCCGACCAGCGTCCATATGAATGACAGCGTGGGCTATGCGCTGCAGGCCGGCACCGATATCGACATCACCAAAAAAGTGTTCTTGAACCTCGACGTCAAATATATCGGGATGAAGACCACTGCGCGGCTCAACACTGGCGGCGCGATCAACACCGCGCGGATCGATATCGATCCGTTGGTGTTCGGCGTGGGCTTGGGCTTCCGCCTCTAAATCTAAATCCCCCGCCTCCAATCCCCCCGGGCCGCCAGTGCGACCCGGGGTTTTTGTTGGTCAATGCGCGAGCAGCGTCGGCACCGGGCATTCTGCCAGCATCCGCCGCGTAACCCCGCCGAACAAGGCCTCGGTCAGGCGCGCATGGCCGAACCCGCCCATCACCAGATAGTCCGCTGCCTGATTGCCGATTTCGTTCAGGATCACCGTGCTCGCGCTATTGCCGCCCGCGGCCAGCGTGCTGACCACCGGTTTGACGCCATGCCGCGACAGGTAAGTAGCGGCGTCGCCTGCGGGCAGCGCAACCGAGCCGTCGTCGATTTCGAGCAACGTTACCGATTTGGCGAGCTGCAACAGCGGGACGGCGGCGCGGAGCGCGGCTTCCGCTTCCGGAGAACCATCCCATGCGACCACCGCAGTGCCGGTGAGATCAAGGCCGGTGGCGTCTTCGGGCACCGCCAGAATTGGCCGATTGGTGCGGATCAGCAGTTCGCCCGGCAAGTTCGCCATGTCGTGCGTCGCGAAATTGGGGAGTTTTTCGCTGACCACGATGATGTCGCTGAGCCGCGCCGCCCGCACCACCTGATCACCGAGGTTGCCGGCGACGTCGATCCAGTCCCATGGCACGTCCTCATGCGCCAGGCGCGGTTCGATCCGTTTGCGGTTGCGGGCTTCGGCCGCGCGCTCGTCTTCCATCAACAGCGCAGCGCCACCCAGCGATACGTAATCGTCCATCACCTCCGGGGCGATCGATACGTCGAGACAGGTGAGATGGCCCCGCAGGCCGCGAGTCAGGTCCAGCGCCACTTGCAGGCGCCCTTCCTGTCCCGAATCATCGTGTACCAGCAGCAGGATGCTTTTCATCGGTCGGCTCCTCGCATTGAGAGCAGCCAGGATTGGGCGATCCCGATCTTCGAACAATGCGTAGCTTTACGGACCGCTCACACCGCAGTGCTGAAACGCGCTTCACGCGCCTGCAGCGCGGTGTCGAACGCCGAAGCGACGAGACGCGCATAGGGCCGACCCACCGGGCTGATCGTTACGGTCGTGCCCCGCGTCAGGACGAGGCCGCGTTCGGCGAACTCTGCCAGCCGGTCCATGTCCCCAATTACGGCGCGACTGCTTTGGCCGTGTTCGGCGGCGACCTCCGCAACATCGACGCGACCGGTGCAGAGCAGCCGCTCAATCAACGCCCCGCGCATGCGGTCCTCGGGCGTGCGCAGCAAGCCGCGCGATCCCATCAGCAACCCGTTGGCGGCTCCCACCCGATAGCTGCCGACATGCTTCTCATTTTGCAGGAACAGCCCGTCAAACTGGCTGATCGCGGAGGCTCCAAGGCCGATCAACGTGGTTGCGCGATCGTCGGTGAAACCCTGAAAATTGCGGCGCAGCGTGCCGTCGCGCGCGGCGCGGGCGAGCGAATCTTCGGGGCGCGCGAAGTGATCGAAGCCGATCGCCTCGAACCCTGCCTCGATCAGCAAGTCATGCGCCAGTGCGCTTTGCCAGAAGCGCGCTTCGGCATCAGGAAGGAGTGTATCATCGATCCGGCGCTGTCGCGGCAGGAGCTGCGGCATATGCGCGTAACCGAACATCGCCACCCGATCGGGTGCGAGCAGAAAGGCCGCAGAGAGCGTTGCCGCGATATCGTCGAGCGTCTGGCCGGGCAGGCCGTACATCAGATCGAGGTTGAACCGGGCGATCCCTGCACGGCGCGCGTCGGCCATTGTCTGGGCAATCTGACGCCATGGCTGCAGCCGCCCGATCCTGGCCTGGACCTGGGGCGAAAAGGTCTGCGCGCCGATGCTGAGGCGCGACACCCCCGCCGCTGCATAGCTCTGCGCCGTTTCTTGTGTGAAGTGCCGGGGGTCGATCTCGACCGCCCATTCGGCATCGGCGGCGATCGCGAAATGCCGCCGCAAGGTCGCGCTGAGCGCGAGAAAGGCGGTTGGCGACATGGCATTGGGGCTGCCGCCGCCGAAATGCACAGATCCGACCGGCGCGCGGAGCATACTGCCAACGCGCGCGATCTCTCCCTCAAGCGCGGCGAGATAGCTGTCCATTCGTGCCGGGCGGCCAAGCGCACCGGTGTTGCACCCGCAATACCAGCAGATTTCATGGCAATAGGGGATGTGCAGGTAAAGCGAGACCGGTGTGTCGTCGGCGACACTGGCAAGGGCGGCAGCGTGCGCATCGGGCAGCGGCTTGAACGCCGCTGCCGTCGGGTAGCTGGTATAGCGTGGGACGGTGCGTCCGGCCAGATCGGGATAATAGCGGTGCATGATGGCGGCAGCGTGCATCGGCAATGCCCTTCGGGATTTGACGGCAATCAAGGAAAGCGCCGCTTCAGCGCCGTAGATCGCGTGCTGGATCATTAAAAACGGGAGAGCGCGATGCTGTCGGACACTTGGTTTCTGGGCCTCGTGGTTGGGGCAACGGCCTGCTTCATGGCGGTGATGCTGTTCGCTTCGGTCAGCGATCGCGATCCGAACCCGCCCCCCGGCACCGAATAGTCATTCGACCCTCCCTCCTGGCCGCTGCGGTACCCCTGCCGCAGCGGCCTTTTTGGTCAGGCGTCGCCATCGTCGGGCAAGTGGAATTCATGCCACAAGCCATTGAGGATGCCGAAGCCGACAGCGAGGCCGAGGCCGAGAACCCAAGTGAAATACCACATCGATCGCGGTCCTTTTCTTAGTAGAAGTCATGGCTGGCGGCGATCGCGCGCTCGCTCACCCGGCCGAACATCACGCGGTACGCCCAGGCGGTGTAGGCGAGCACGATCGGCAGGAAGACGACCGTCACGATCACCATCAGGAACAGCGTCGATTCGCTCGATGAGGCGTTCCACACCGTCAGGCTCGAATGCGCGTCGATGCTCGATGGCAGGATGAAGGGAAACATCGACAATCCGACCGTCGCGATGATACCGGCGGCCGACAGTGTGGATCCGGCAAAGGCCGCAGGCTCGCTCTTGGCGCGAATGCCGACCAGCGCCAGCGCCGCGCCGACAAAGCCCAGCACAGGTGCCACCAGCATCCACGGATGCGCCGCATAATTGTTAAGCCACGCGCCGCCGGACGCGACCGAGGTTGAGCGTAGCGGGTTGGAAGGGCCGCTCGGATCGACTGCGGAGGTCAGCTCGAAACCCATGCCGCCGCGCGCGACGAACAGTCCGCCAAGCGCGAACAGCACGATCGAGGCGATAGCGGCACCCGTGCCATACAGGCGAGCCCGGTCTTGCACGGCACCGCGCTCGACCTTCATCGCCAGCCATGCGCTGCCATGCAGCACCAGCATTGCCACCGACAACAACCCGCAAAGAAGCGTGAACGGCGTGAACAGGCCGAGCAAACCGCCTTCATAGCTGGCGCGCATGTCGCTATCGATGCGGAACGGCGCGCCTTGCAGGACATTGCCGACCGCGACGCCGAACACCAGAGCAGGAACGAAGCCGCCAACGAACAACGCCCAGTCCCAGCCGCTGCGCCAGGCGCGCCCTGGCCGTTTCGACCGATATTTGAACCCCACCGGGCGCAGGATCAGCGCGGCCAGCACCAGAAACATCGCAAGGTAAAAGCCCGAGAAGCTGATCGCATAGACATACGGCCAGGCGGCGAAGATCGCCCCGCCGCCGAGGATGAACCACACTTGGTTGCCTTCCCAGGTCGGCGCGACGGTGTTGATCGTCAGGCGACGTTCGCCATCGGTTCGCGCGACGAAGGGCAGCAATGCGGCAACGCCAAGGTCGAACCCGTCGGTCAGCGCAAAGCCGATTAGCAACACCCCTAGCAGCGCCCACCAGATCAGGCGCAAGGTTTCATAGTCGAACAATAGATGCATCATCATGCTCCTCAGGCAGCGGGGGCCAGGGCGGGCGCGTCGGTGGGGTGCGGCGCGGCTTCGAGCGGATCTTCGACCGGCCCGTGCGCGATGGTCGCCAGGATCAGGCGTACCTCGATCACCGCCAGCGTTCCGTACAGCGCGGTGAAACCGATGATCGTCGTCCACAGCATCGCCGGGGTCAGCGTGGAATTGGCGAGGAAGGTCGGCAGGACACCGTCAATCGCCCAGGGCTGACGGCCGAGCTCGGCGGTCACCCAGCCCAGTTCGATCGCAATCCAGGGCAGCGGGATCGCCCAGAGCGCGATGCGCTGGAACCAGCGCGCCTTCATGTGCAGGCGCAGGCTCGCGAGGAGGAAGGCGGTGGCGAACAGCGCGATCATCAGGAAGCCGATTCCGGCCATGATACGGAACGTCCAGAACATCACCGGCACGCTTGGCACGACGTCCCACGCGGTTGATGCGATCAGCGCGGGGCTGGCTTTGCCGGGATCCGCGATATGCGCCTTCAACAACAAGGCGTAGCCAAGGTTGTTGCGGTGTGCCTCGAACACGGTGCGCGCCGCGCGATCGGTCGGGTTGCGCTTCAGCACGTCGAGCGCGCGATAGGCGATCACCCCCGATTCGATCCGCTCCTGCGCCTTCAGCACCAGCTCGGACATGCCGGTGACTTCCTTGTCGACGCTGCGGGTCGCGATCAGACCGAGCACCCACGGGACCTTGACGGCATAGCGCGTGGTGCGGGTGGCGATGTCGGGCAAGCCGAACAGTGTGATCCCTGCCGGTGCCGGCTCGGTGTGCCATTCCGCCTCGATCGCGGCGAGCTTCATCTTCTGGTTGTCGGTGAGCGTGTAGCCGCTCTCGTCGCCAAGCACGACCACCGACAGCGACGACGCCAGTCCGAACGCCGCCGCGACGACGAAGGAGCGCCGCGCGACGGCGGTCCACTTCCCGCGCAGAAGATAAAAAGACGATACGCCCAGCACGACGAGCGAGGCGGCGACATAGCCAGCGCTTACGGTGTGGACGAACTTTGCCTGGGCTACGGGGTTGAACAGCACTGCGCCAAAGTCGGTCACTTCCATCCGCATCGTATCGGGGTTGAAGGCCGAGCCCACCGGATTTTGCATCCAGCCATTGGCGACAAGAATCCACAGCGCCGAAAAATTGGTCCCAACCGCGACCATGAAGGTCACCGCCAGATGCCCCAGTTTCGACAAACGATCCCAGCCAAAGAACATCAATCCGACGAAGGTTGCTTCAAGGAAGAAGGCCATCAGTCCTTCGATCGCGAGCGGCGCGCCGAAAATGTCGCCGACATAATGCGAGAAATACGACCAGTTGGTGCCGAATTCGAACTCCATGGTCAGTCCGGTGGCGACGCCGAGAACGAAGTTGATCCCGAAGATCTTTCCCCAGAACCGCGTGATTTCGCGCCAGATCGCGCGCCCCGTCATCACATAGATCGCTTCCATGATGACGAGCATGAAGCTCATGCCGAGCGTCAGCGGCACGAACAGAAAATGATACAGGGCGGTTAGCGCGAATTGCAGCCGCGACAGATCGACGACACCAATATCCATGCGTGTAACTCCATCATCGCCGGTCGACGGCGCAGCCTCCCGGCACCGACGCCGGGCCTTCAACCGGAATGATGTTTAGCAGAGTATTGGGATTAGTACGTATTCGAGACGCTACTGCCGGGCGTATAGGCGGCGTTATGGCCGCACCTATCGTACAAGCCCGCGCTGGAGCGCGACGCGTATTGCCGGGCCCCGCTTTGGCCGCTGCGGCAGGCAACCGTGCCCGCGGATCGAGCGTGTGTCTGCTGGGGGACGCCGTTGCGGCGATTTTGTTTGCCGCCGGAGTCGCAGGGGGTGTCGCCGCAGTTGCGCGCGGTCTGCCGGCATGGCCCTGGGCGCTGCTGATGGGGCTGGCAGGTTTCGCCCGCGCGGCGTGTCTGTGGGGATCGCTTAGGCTGGGGAGCGGCGCGGCGGCGATTGCCAAATCCACGCTGCGGCGGACCGCTGCGCGGGCGGCGCTGCGTCGACCGGCCGGAAGCGGGTCGGTAGGCGCGCTGCTCGGTGCGGTGGTCGATGAGGTCGAGGCGATTGACGGCTACATCGCCCGTTTCCTGCCTGCGCGGCGCGCGGCGGCGATCGCACCGATGATCGTGCTGGGGGCAATCGCGTTCGCCAGTCCGGTAGCGGCACTGATCCTGCTTGGCACGCTGATACCTTTCATCGGGGCGATGATCCTTGCAGGCGGGGCGGCAGCGGACCAGTCGCGGCGACAATTCGATGCGCTGTCGCGCCTGTCTGGCCTGTTCGCCGATCGAGTCCGCGGCTTGCCGGTGATTCTCGCCTTTCACGGCGAATCCCGCGAGGCCGAGCGCCTCGGACATGTCGCACGGGAGGTTGCGGCGCGGACGATGCGGGTGCTGCGCGTCGCCTTCCTGTCCTCGGCGTCGCTGGAATTTTTCGCCGCGCTGTCGGTGGCGTTGGTCGCGGTCTATGCCGGGTTTGCTTTGCTTGGGCAGTTGCCCTTTCATGCTCCCGAACAGCTCGATTTGGTGCGCGCATTCTTCGTGCTGGCGCTGGCCCCGGAATTTTACGCGCCGATGCGCCGCCTCGCTGCTGCCTATCACGACCGACAGGTGGCCGAGACCGCCAGTGCACGGCTGGCCGCGCTCGATGCGGCGGCCATGCCGCCTGTCAGGGAAGGTCTTGCGGTGGTGGCGGCCCCGGCGATCGCGTTCGACCACATCACCATTCGTTACCCGGGGGAGGAACGCGATGCGGTCGGCGACTTGTCGATCGATATTCGGCCGGGCGAGATCGTCGCGCTGGTCGGGCCCTCGGGAAGCGGCAAAAGCAGTTTGCTGCACCTGTTGCTTGGGCTGGTTCCGGCGCAGGAGGGTCAGGTTACCATCGATGGCAAGCCGCTTCTGGAGATCGGCAGCGTCGCCCCTTTCGCGGCCTGGGCGGGGCAGGCTCCGCTCATGCTCGCGGGGTCGATTGCCGACAATATCCGGCTGGGACGCGCGGATGCGGCACCCGCCGAGGTCGCGGCGGTGGCGGCGGCGGTCGGGCTGGAGGATGCCCTGGCGCGGCGCGTCGGTGGGCTCGAGGAGCGGCTCGATCATCGCGGTGGCGGCTTGTCGGGCGGCGAGCGCCGTCGCATCGGGGTGGCGCGCGCGCTGCTGAAGGACGCGCCGCTCCTGCTGCTGGACGAGCCGACCGCCTATCTTGACCACGCCGCCGAGGCCGCGCTGATCGCCGTCCTTGCGCGTGCCTGCGTCGGGCGCACGGTTATTATCGCGACGCACAGCGCCGCGCTGGCCGCACTTGCTGATCGCATCGTCGATCTCGGGGGTGTTGCGTGAACGGCACGTTGAAAGATTTGCTGGCCGACCGTCCACGCACCGAACGACAAGCGGTTCGCCGCGCCGTTCTGTGTGCTGCCTTGGTGGCGGTCGCCTCGGTCGCGCTGCTCGCTTTATCGGGGTGGTTCCTCACGGCGGCGTCGCTCGCGGCGGGGGCCGGGACGGCGCTGGCGTTTAATTACATGCTGCCCAGTGCCGCGATCCGGCTGTTTGCGATCGTGCGGACCGGTGCGCGCTATGGCGAAAGGCTCGCCAGCCATGATGCGGCCCTGTCGGCGATTGCGCGGGTGCGCCCGGCGCTGTTCGCCGCGCTCGCTGCGACACCGGTGGCGCGCGCGCTGAGCCTGTCGACCGGGGAAGCCTCCACCCGTTTGGTGCAGGATGCGAGTGCGATCGAAACGGCGCTGGTGCTGCGATCGGGTACAGTCGGCGGGGCTGTGGCGATCCTGTCGGGCGGAGCCTTGATCGCGCTCGCCGGCCCGCTTCCGGTCGTCGCCGTCGCGCTGGTCGCGGCCCTGCTGTACGCGGCGATCTGGACGGTGTCGCGCGAGCTCGAGGCCAGCGGAAGTGCGCTGTTGCGCGAGGCGGAACGGCTGAAGGCCCAGACCGCCGCTCTGGTCGAGGGCGCGGCCGAGCTGCGCTGTTATGCGCTGGAAGATTGGGCCGTGGCGCGCATTGTCGACGGCGGCACCGCACTCGCCGCCGCCCAACGGCGCGACAGCGATGTGCGTGCGTGGATCGAGGTGGCGTCGCCGGTTGCGATCGGGGGCGGGGCGGCGTTGGCGCTGGTCTTGGCGGCACCCCAAGGGGCGGCGATCGCTGCCTTGGCCGCGCTGGCGGCGGCGATGGCGCTTGACGGCCTGGCACCCGCGATCCGGCAAGTGACGCAAGCGCGCGCCGCGCACGCCGCTTATGCTCGGCTCGGCGCGTTGCTCGAGGACGCCCCCCGGACCACCGTACCAACGGTCGCGCTGAAACCAGACCTGATCCTTCGCGGTACGCCGATTGCGCCGCCAGCGCGGATTGCGCTGCGGGGGGTGTCAGGTAGCGGCAAGACCAGCCTGGTCGAACGGTTGGTCGGGCTGCGTACCCCGATCGCGGGCGAAGTGGCGCTGGGCGGGGTCGATATCGCTTTGCTGCCCGCGACCACGTTGCGAGCGTCGTTCGCGTGGCTGCCGCAGGATGCGGCACTGCTGGCGGGGACGGTGCGCGACATGCTGTTGCTGGCGCAGGCCGATGCGCCGGATGCGGCGTTGTGGGAAGCGCTGGAGGATGCCGCCTTTGCGGAGCGGGTGCGCGCCATGCCGCAGGGGCTGGATAGCTGGATCGGCGACAATGGGGCGAGTCTGTCCGGCGGTGAACGGCGGCGGTTGGCGCTTGCGCGGGCGTATCTCAAGCCCGCGCCGTGGCTGCTGCTGGACGAGCCGACCGAGGGCCTCGACTCCGTCACCGCACGGATCGTTCTCGAGCGGTTGGACGATCGGTTGCGGCGGCGCGGGCAGGGGCTGCTGATCGTGAGCCATGCGCCGCTGACACCGGCGCTGGCGCTGGATGGTGAAATTATGCCAGCTTCGCGGACCGCGGTTTCAGACCATAGGGGCGTGCTGTTCGTCGGCTGAAATCTCGCTAGGGTGTCGGTTGGAGGGGATCGATGACCCGATGAGATTGCGGTGGTTGGCGATTGTTGGGCTGTTGGCGATGAGCGCCTGCTCGCGGGCTCCAGCGGGCGCGCCCGTTCAACAGGCGTGTGCCACGTTCGCGCCCGGAGCGATGCGCTGGATTCCGGCGGGGCGCTTCGTCCAGGGGGAAGATCCGCATTATCCTGAAGAAGGACCGCCACGCACCGTTACCGTGCCCGGCTTCTGGATCGACACGCATGAGCTGACCAACGCCGAATTCGCCACCTTCGTGAGGGCGACCGGCTATCGCACGATGGCGGAACGGAGACCGCCGGTTCTGCCGGGCGCGCCGCCCGAGATGCGGGTCCCGGGGTCGGCGGTGTTCGCGGTCCCGTCCGGCGACGATCCGCGCTGGTGGCGGTGGGTGGTGGGGGCGACGTGGCAACATCCGGCGGGCCCGAACGAATCGATCGTCGGCAAGGGTACGACTCCCGTCGTCCAGATCGCCTATGAAGATGCCGAGGCCTATGCGCGCTGGGCGGGCAAGGCGTTGCCGACCGAAGCGCAATGGGAATATGCCGCGCGGGGTGGCCAACCCGCTTTGCCCGAACCGATCGACGCGCACGGCACGCCGACCGCCAATTACTATCAAGGCGTGTTCCCGGCCCGCGATCTTGGCATCGATGGCTATCGCGGTCGCGCGCCGGTCGGATGCTTCCCTGCCAACGGCTATGGCCTGTACGACATGATCGGCAATGTGTGGGAATGGACCAGCGGGGTTGCCGGCCCTGAAGGCGACCGGCGCGTGATCAAGGGTGGGTCCTATCTCTGCGCCGCCAATTACTGCGCGCGCTATCGCCCGGCGGCGCGACAGTTTCAGGAACTGGGACTTGGCACCGATCATATCGGGGTACGGCTGGTCGATAATCGCCGCGCGCCGCCGCATTAAGCAAAGGCTGCCGCTGGCGCGCTAGTCTTCGATACGCGCGAGGACCGCTTCGATAAGCCGCACCACCACGGCGCGGGCCTCGGCAATGGTCAATTCCTGGTCGTGCCGCAACAAGCGCCACGTCTGAAAGCTGAGCGGGACATTGAGTGCATCGACGAGCGTGGTGTCGGCAAGGATGTGCGGCGGCAGGACCGCTTCGAGCGAGCTGCGCTCCAGCCGCAGCATCCGGCGATAATCCTGCATCAGGAATTCCGACTGGAAGCGTTTGATATTGGCCGAGATACGGAAGGGCAGGATTGCCTCGAAGACGAGCGCGCGACGTTGAGTGATTTCCAGCAGCCGGTCGCGCCAGCTCGCCCCCGTCAAGGGTTTGAGCGCCATCGGCAAGACCTGTGCTTCGATGACCTGGGACATTTCGCTGTAGAGCGTGTCCATATCGGCAAAGTGCCGGAACACAGACCGCAAGCCGACACCGGCGGTTTCGGCGACGCGCGCAGCGCTCGGGGCGATATCGCCTTTGCCGACGAGATGGAGCATCGCGGCGACGATCTTGGCGCGGCTGTTTTCACTGCGCGCACGGCGCCCGTCGGCTGCTGAGTTGTCTTTTGGTCCAGAGACCGGCGTCATACTGCGCTTCATATCCACGTGGTGCGCTTATCCCTCTGATCCACCTCGGTCTATTGTCCTCCCAATGTGGCATTGAATGTGTCATAATTTTGTCGCAGGCTCAACCGCAACGACATACGCCCAAGGGAGGAGGGTGGCCGAATGCGCAAATACGGGAAGTGGGCGTTGGCCATTGCCCTGATCGGGCTTGTCGGGATGACGCTGGTCAGCCTCTTCCAGCGGCAAATCGCGACCGCCATGCTGGCGTGGATTGTCGATGCGCGGGTGGGGCGAGACGGTACCGAGACATTGCCGGATGGACTGCATGTCGCGTTGTGCGGAACGGGTTCGCCTTTGCCCGATCCGACCCGGGCGGGGCCATGTTCGGTGGTGATCGCGGGGAAGCACCTTTTCGTGGTCGATATCGGCGAAGGCGGCGCACGCACGATCGTTGGGATGGGTTTGCCGATCGGGCGAATTGAGGGGCTGTTCCTGACGCATTTCCATTCGGATCATATCGACGGACTCGGTCCGTTGATGTTGCAAAGCTGGATCGCGAGCTCCGCCACGTCCCCGCTACCGGTGCACGGTCCGGTCGGAGTGGAGGCGGTAGTGGCGGGATTCGATGCGGCCTATGCGACCGACTCACGGTATCGCACCGCGCATCATGGTGCCGGCGTCGCACCCCCGAGCGGCGCAGGTGCGGTGGCGATTCCGTTCGCCATGCCCAAGCCCGATGCGCCCGAGGTCGTGTTCGCACATGATGGGCTGCGGGTTACCGCCTTCTGCGTCGATCATGGCCCGGTTCGCCCGGCGGTCGGCTATCGCTTCGACTATAAAGGCCGTTCGGTTGTATTCAGCGGGGATACGGGGCCAAGCGCATCGCTGGTTGCGGCGGCCAAGGGAGCCGACCTGCTGGTCCATGAGGCCTTGCAGCCGCGGCTGGTCGGCTTGTTGACCGCCGCGCTTGAGCGGAACCATCGCTACAATCTGGCGCAAGTCACGCGCGATATTCGCAACTATCACACGACACCCGAGCAGGCTGCGGATGCTGCGAAAGCCGCCGGGGTAAAGCGGCTTGTGCTCAATCATATCGTGCCGCCACTGCCCCTGCGCTTCGCCTATCCGGCGTTTCTGGGGGACTCCGCGCACCATTTCGCGGGGCCGATCACCGTGGGCGAGGACGGGATGCTGTTTAGCCTGCCCGCCGGCACGACCACCATCTCACAAAGCAGGCTCGAGTGACGCGCGCGGTCCAAAAAAGGCTGGCGATGGCGCTGGCCTTGATGCCGCTTCCCGCCGTGGGTGCTCCGCCCGCGCCCCGCCCCAATATCGTCCTGCTGGTGGCGGACGATTGGGGCTATACGGACATTGGCAGCTTCGGCAG
The DNA here is from genome assembly GCF_003985085.1 of Sphingomonas sp. TF3. Taxonomy (NCBI): domain Bacteria; kingdom Pseudomonadati; phylum Pseudomonadota; class Alphaproteobacteria; order Sphingomonadales; family Sphingomonadaceae; genus Sphingomonas; species Sphingomonas sp. TF3. The sequence continues at coordinate 12,039 of NZ_RWKS01000005.1, forward strand.
CGAGATCCACACCCCCAATATCGACGCGCTCGCCGCGCACGGCGTGCGTTTCGCCAACTTTCACGTCGCCGGATCGTGTGCGCCAACCCGGGCGATGCTGCAGACCGGCATCAGCAACCACCGCGCCGGGCTTGGCAACATGCCCGAGACGATCCCGCCCGAGCATGTCGGAAAACCGGGCTATGACACCGTGCTCAACCACCATGTCGTGACGTTGGCGGAGGTGCTGCACCAGGCGGGCTATCGCACCTATCTCACTGGCAAATGGCATTTGGGCAAGGCGAGCGACGGGCTGCCGACCGCGCGCGGCTACGATCACGCCTATTCGCTGGCCGACGCCGGAGCCGACAATTTCGAGCAAAAGCCGCTCGCCGGATTGTATGACAAGGCCGACTGGACCGAGGACGGCAAGCCCGCGACCTTGCCCAGTCCGTTTTATTCCTCGACCTTCATCGTCGATACGATGCTGCGCTACATCGATGCCGGGCGGGGATCGGGCAAGCCGTTCTTCGCCTCGGTCAATTTCCTGGCCAATCACATTCCGGTGCAAGCGCCCGACGCGTATATAGCGCGCTATGCCCATGCCTATGATGGCGGTTGGCGCGCGTTGCGCGCGGCGCGGCAGGCGCGGGCAATCGCCATGGGGCTGGTTCCACCGGAAACGCGCGCGGCGGTGATGCGCTCGACCGCCGACTGGAACCGGTTGTCGCCCGATCAACGCCATGCGGCGGCCCGGGCGATGGCGGCTTATGGCGGGATGGCGGAGGCGGCCGATCATGAGATCGGGCGTTTGATCGATCATCTGAAGGCGACGGGTGCGTATGACAATACGATCTTCGTGTTCCTGTCCGACAATGGCCCGGAACCGACCGACCCGCGCGGGCGGCTGCTCAACCGGCTGGTGCTCGGGATGCTGCGCGACTTTACGCCCGAGCATCAGGGCGAGCGCGGCACATTAACCGCGATTGGGCCGAATTGGGCAAGTGCCGCCGCCGCGCCGCTTGCGGGCTACAAGTTTTCGGCCGGAGAAGGTGGCTTGCGCGTGCCGCTGATCGTGAGCTGGCCCGGTAATCCTGCGATGCGCAGCGGCACGATCGTTGGCGGCTTCACGCATGTTACCGATATTGCGCCCACCTTGCTTGCGCTGGCCGGGGTGCCCGCGCAGACCGGGCACTTTGCCGGGCGGGCGGTGGAGCCGATGGTTGGGTTCAGCCTGGCTGATATGCTGCTGGGCCGACGCACCAATGTGCATGGCGATACGCCGCTTGGCTATGAGCTATCGGGCAATGCGGCGTTGTTCCGCGGCGACTATAAGCTCGTCAAGAACCTGCCGCCGCTCGGCGACGGTCGCTGGCAGCTGTTCGACATCATGCACGATCCCGGCGAGACACACGATCTGTCGATCGAGCAACCCGATCGTTTCATCGGCATGCGCCGCGATTACGACGCCTTTGCCCGGCGCGATCAGGTGCTGCCAATGCCCGCCGGTTACACCGCCGACCAGCAGATCAGCGACAATGCCCTTCGGTATTGGTTGCCCAGGCTCCTCCCGGCGGTGCTGGGGGTCGCGGCGGCGGCGTTGGCAGTCGGCGTCGTACTTTGGCGTCGACGTCGCCGTGCCGCGATCAAAGCGCGCTAGCGCTCGCGTGTCGCGGCGAAGGTGACCTTGGGATAGCGGTCCGCGACATAGCTGACGTCCCAGGCCGTCTTCGCAAGGTACACGGGATTGCCGTCGCGATCCTTCGCCATGGAGGTGCGATTCAAGTCCATGAACGCCTTGAGGTCGGCCGGATCGGCTGCGGACACCCAACGCGCGGTATCATAAGGAGCCATTTCGAGCCCGGCATCGACCTTATATTCGGCCTCGAGCCGGCTCAGCAGCACTTCGAGCTGGAGCTGCCCGACCACGCCGATGATCCAGTTCGAGCCGATCTCAGGATAGAAGACCTGGGTCACGCCCTCTTCGGCCATGTCGTCCAATGCCTTGCGCAACTGCTTGGTCTTGGTCGGATCCTTCAGCGCAACGCGGCGCAGGATTTCCGGCGCGAAATTGGGGAGCCCCGTGAAGCGCACATCGGCGCGTTCGGACAGCGTATCCCCCACCCGCAAGGTGCCGTGGTTGGGAATGCCGATGATGTCGCCCGGAAACGCCTCATCCGCCAGTTCGCGTTCGCGCGCGAAGAACAGGATCGGCGAATGGATCGCGATCGGCTTGCCGTGGCCGGTCGGCGTCAGCTTCATGCCGCGCTTGAAGGTGCCCGAACACAGCCGCATGAAGGCGATGCGGTCGCGGTGGTTGGGGTCCATATTGGCCTGGACCTTGAACACGAACCCGGTGACATCGGCGCGCTCAGGCAGCACTTGGGCGGGCTCTGCGGGTTGCGGGCGTGGGCCGGGCGCATGGCGACCGAGCGCGTCGATCAGCTCGGCGACGCCAAAGTCCTTCAATGCCGAGCCGAAATAGACCGGGGTCTGGTCGCCCGCGCGATACGCCTCGACATCGAAGGCACCATAGCCGCCAAGCGCGAGCTCGGCCTCGTCGCGCAGCGTCGCGAGGCCGTTTGCGCTCAGCACGCCTTCCAGCGCGGGATCGTCGAGCCCGGTGAAGCGCGTCGCCTTGCCCATGAATTCGCGGCTCGGCCCCTCGGGCTGGCTCAGCGCATTGGCGTGGAAATCGTAAATGCCTTCAAAATCGCTGCCCATGCCGACCGGCCAGCTCATCGGCGTGACATCGAGCTGGAGCATTTCGGCAACTTCATCGAGCAATTCGAACGGCGGGCGTCCCTCGCGATCGACCTTGTTGACGAAGGTGATGATCGGCACCGAGCGCAAACGGCAGACCTCGAACAATTTGCGCGTCTGCGCTTCGATACCGCGCGCGGCGTCGATCACCATCACCGCCGAATCGACCGCGGTCAGCGTGCGATAGGTATCTTCCGAAAAGTCTTCGTGGCCCGGCGTATCGAGCAAGTTGAAGGTGAGGCCGCCCATCCCCTCGATCTCGCGCTCGAAGGTCATCACCGAGGACGTGACCGAGATGCCGCGCTGCTGCTCGATCTTCATCCAGTCGGAGCGCGCACGCCGGTTTTGCCCGCGCGCCTTGACCTCGCCCGCCAAATGAATCGCGCCGCCGAACAGCAACAGCTTTTCGGTCAGCGTGGTCTTGCCGGCGTCGGGGTGGGAAATGATCGCGAAGGTGCGGCGGTCGGAGGTGTGATTCATCGCCGCGCTGTAGCGCTTCAGGCCTCCAACGTCACCTGCATCGCGCAGCGCCATGTCGCAGCCGGTGCGATGGTGACGATGCCGGGTTTCTCACGGATGTCGCCGGTGAAGCCCTCGGGGTCGGCGATGCCGTGCCATGGCTCGATACAGACGAAGGCGGCACCAGGTTTGGTCCAGATGCCGAGCATCGGCGTGTCGGGGAAATCAACGCGGAGTTGCGGGCCGGTCGAGGCACCATAACGGACGCTTTGCGAATGGACTGGGTCCCAGATCAGCGCGTCCTGGGTGAACAGCGCGTCGTCGAGGGCGAGGGTTCGCCCTTGCAGCGGGGAGGGGCGGCGGCCGCTGGAAATCGCGCTGCCGACGAGTTCGCGCAAAGGGTCGGGTTCATCCTCGGCGAAGACGATGCGGTGGTCGGCGCGGGGCAGGCCATATGGCAGGGGCCAGGCGAAGGCGGGGTGGAAGCCGAAGCTGGCGGGCAGGGGGGACTCGCTGCGGTTTTCGATCGCCACTGCGATCTCGAGCGTCGCGTCGGTGATCGTGTAGGTGACGCGGAGTGCAAAGGCGAAGGGATAGACCGCGCGGGTCTCGGCGCTGTCCTGAAGCAGAAAGACCGCGTGCGTCGTGCTTTGCTCCACCAGCGTGAACAGGCTGCGGCGGGCGAAGCCGTGCTGCTTCATCGGATAGGCCGCGCCGTTAACGCGCAGCACGTCGCCGTTGAGCCGCCCGACGACCGGGAAGAGCAAGGGCGCGTGGCCGGTCCAGAAAGCGGGGTCGGCATCGGTCATCAGTTCGCGGCCGTCGGCATCGCGCAGGTGGGTGAGTTCCGCACCGAACGGGTTGATCGCGGCGGAGAGCTGCGCGGTGGCGATGGTGATCAGGTTGGGTTGGGGCATAGCGTCGATCCTCCAATAAAAACCACGACCACCCCGGCGAAGGCCGGGGCCCAGGCGCGGGCCGGGCATTGCGCGCGCCGCGCCTCGTAACCGCGACCTGTCCTGCTGGGCCCCGGCCTTCGCCGGGGTGGATGCGGGGTGAAGCTCGGCCTTACCCCCGCAAGCTTGCCCCTAGCTTGGCCGCTGCCGCGATGACCTTGTCCGCCACCGCCTTCAGGTCCGCCTCGGTGAAGCTTTTCTCGCCCGGCTGGAGCGTGACTTCGACCGCGATGCTCTTGTGGCCGGGCTCGACGCCGGTGCCGGTGAACACGTCGAACACGCGCGCAGCCACGATCGCCGCTTTGTCGGCACCGCGCGCCGCGCGCACCAGCGCGTCGCCCGACACGCTGTCGGGCACGAGGAAGGCGAAGTCACGCCGCACCGCCTGCAACGCCGGTGGCGCATAGGCCGCACGCGCGAAGCTCGACGCGCGCTTGGGCGGAATCGCGTCGAGATACAGCTCGACCGCGGCAACCGGGCCATCGACGTCGAAGGCACGCGTCGTCAGCGGGTGGACGATGCCGAACGCCGCGAGCACGGTCTTCGGACCCAACCGCAGCGTGCCCGATTGGCCGGGGTGCCAGGCATCGCCCGCGTCGCCCATGACTTGCAGGTTGTCGACCGGTGCTCCCGCCGCTGCCAGCAGCGCCAGCGCCTCGGCCTTGGCGTCAAAGGCGGTGAACAGCGTGGCCTTGCCATTCTGCCACCCGCGCGGCCGCGCTTCGCCCGCGAGCACCACGCCCAGCGTCGGGCGTTCGCCGTCGCTGAGATAGCGCCGCCCAAGCTCGAACAAGCGCACCCCGCCTGCGCCACGCTTCAAATTGCGTTCCGCCGCCGACAGCAAGCCGGGGAGAAGCGAGGGGCGCATCACCTTCAGCTCCTCGCTGATCGGGTTGGCGAGCGTCCAGGTGCCGCCGCCGATCGCCTCGGCCTGTGCCTCCGACAGGAAGCTCCAGGTGATCGTCTCGTTGAGACCGCGCGCTGCGGCGGCGCGGCGGACGCGGCTTTCGAGTCTTTGCGCAGGCGTTGCGGTCGGCTTGGCGACACCCGCCGCGCGCGGCAGCGGGGTTGCGGGGACCGAATCGATCCCGACGATGCGGATCACTTCCTCGACCAGATCGGCCGGGCCATCGACATCGCGGCGCGCGGGCGGCGGCAGGACGGTCCAGTCGGCTTCCACATTGAAGCCGAGCGCGGTCAGGATTTCGCGCTGACGCTCGGGCGCAACCGCGAGACCGCCGAGCGTTTCCGCGCGGGCGGGATCATAAGCGATGCGCTTGCGCGTGGTCGGCGGGGTGCCGGAATGGGTCGGCAGGCTTGCCGTGCCGCCACACAGATCGAGCACCAGCCGCGTCGCGATGGCGAGGCCCTGTTCGAGAAACGCCGGATCGACCCCGCGCTCGAAGCGCGAGCGCGCATCCGAGGTGAGCATCAGCGCCTGGCCGGTGCGGGCAATGCCGTCGGGATCGAAATAGGCGCATTCGATCACCACGTCGGTGGTCTCGGGCGTCACGCCCGAATCCTCGCCGCCCATGATGCCGCCAATGTCATGAACGTGCGCGTCATCGGCGATGACGGTCATTGTCTCGGTGAGGGTGTAGGTCTTGCCGTTGAGCGCGAGGACTTGCTCGCCCGCCACCGCCTTGCGCGCGACGAGGCCGCCCGACAGCTTGGCGCGATCATAGACGTGCAAGGGGCGGCCGAGATCGAACATCACGTAATTGGTGATGTCGACCAGCGTGGAAATCGACCGCTGGCCGATCGCGGTCAGGCGGCGGCGCATCCATTCGGGGGCGGTGCCGTTGACGAGACCGGTGACGCCTTGCGCGTAGAAAGCGGGGCAGCCCTCGGTGTCGTCGGTGCGGACATCGGGGCCTGCGCCTGTGCCTTCGACCGGCGCATAAGCGAGCGGCCTGGCGGTGCCGAGCCCAGCGGCGACCAGATCGAGCGCGATGCCGCGCACGCCCATGCAATCGGGGCGATTGGGGAGGACGTTGATCTCGATCACCGGATCATTCAGCCCGGCATAATCGGGATAGGCCATGCCGATCGGCGCATCGGCGGGCAGCTCGATGATGCCGTCATGGTCCTCGCCCAGTTCCAGCTCGCGCGTGGAACACATCATGCCGTTCGATTCGACTCCGCGGATCGCCGTGACCTTCAGCACCATGCCGTTCGACGGCACCGTCGCGCCGGACGGGCCGAACACGCCGACCAACCCTGCGCGCGCATTGGGCGCACCGCACACGACCTGCAGCGGGCCGTCGCCGGCATCGACCGACAGGACTTGGAGCTTGTCCGCCTGCGGGTGCGGGGCGGCGCTGAGCACCTTCGCCACGCGGAACGCGGCGAGCTTGGCACCGGGGTTTTCGACGCCTTCCACTTCGAGGCCGATGCGCGTCAGCGTCTCGACGATCGTCTCGAGCGAGGCGTCGGTGTCGATATGCTGCTTCAGCCAATCGAGGGTGACCTTCATGCGCCGACTCCCTGGCTCAGCGTGGGCACGTCGAGTGCCGAGAAACCGTAATGCTTCAACCAGCGCGCATCGCCCTCGAAGAACGGGCGCAAATCATCCATGCCGTATTTGAGCATGGCGAGGCGATCGACGCCGACGCCGAAGGCGAAGCCCTGCCATTCGTTCGGATCGAGCCCGCACGCGGCGATCACCTTGGGGTGGACCATGCCGCTGCCGAGCAACTCCATCCAGCCCTCCGACCCGCCGAGCACGCGGCGGCCCTTTTCCATCGTCCAGCCGACATCGACTTCGGCCGAAGGCTCGGTGAAGGGGAAATAGCTCGGGCGCAGACGCAGCACGATGTCGTCACGCTCGAAAAAGGCCTTGAGGAAGGTCTCCAGCGTCCATTTGAGATGGCCGAGCGTGATGCCCTTGTCGATCACCAGCCCCTCGATCTGGTGGAACATCGGCGTGTGCGTCGCGTCCCAGTCCGAGCGATAGACGCGGCCCGGCGCGATGATGCGGATCGGCGGCTCCTGCCCCATCATCGTGCGGATCTGGACGGGCGAGGTGTGGGTGCGCAGAACCTTGGCCTCTTCGCCTTCGCCCGCCTTCAGGTAGAAGGTGTCGTGCATCGCGCGCGCGGGATGGCTCTCGGGCATGTTGAGCGCGGTGAAATTGTGCCACTGATCCTCGATCTCAGGGCCAGTCGCGACCGCGAAGCCCAAGTCGGCGAAGATCTCCGCCATTTCGTCGAGCACCTGGCTGACCGGATGCACCGACCCTTGCGGCGCGGCCTCTGCCGGGAGCGTCATGTCGAGCGTCTCGCGCGCGAGCCTTGCATCGAGTTCGGCACGGTCGAGGGCGGCCTTGCGCTCGGCGATGGCGGTGGTCACCGCCTCGCGCACGCCCTGGATGCGCGGGCCCTGCACCAGCCGCTCGTCGGGCGACATGCCGCCCAGCGTCTTGAGCAAGGCGGTGATGCTGCCCTGCTTGCCGAGCGCCTGGACGCGGACCGCCTCCAGCGTATCGAGCGTGGCAGCGGCCACGACAGCATCGACGATATCGGCCTTCAGCTTCTCTATGTCGCTCACGCCGTCCACTCCACTACCCATTGATCCACCATGCCGTCTTCCGGGTGATCGAATTGCCCGATGCACACAAAGCCATTCCGTCGCAGCACGCTTGGTGACGCTCCACTGTCGAGCAAGGTCTCGGCGGTCAAGCCGCGAGCACCGTGCGCACGCGCGATCCGCTTGAGCGCGGCAACTGCTGCGGTTGCATGGCCGCGGCCCTCGCGCTCTGGCGCGACGCCGTAGCCGATATCCCATCGCCCCTGCGCGTCACGCTTCTTGATGCTGACAATGCCGACCGCTTCGCCTTCCACAACCATCAACCAAGCGGCTTCTCCACCAACTTCCGCAGCGACGCCGCGCAACAGATCGAGGATGTCTCGGGAGGCAATGCCGCCTTCCGGCAAATGCGGCGCATCATCGACCCCGGACTGGCCCAGCAGCCAGGCAAAATGCGCATCGGTCATCGGCAGGAGGTGCATTAGATAGGTCTTTCGTCAAAACGAAAAGGGCGCCGGTGTTGCCACCGACGCCCCAATCTTTCGTCTCGCAGCAGGTCGCCTTTAGGCGGCCTGGGGCAGAGCCGCCTTCGCCTGCGCGATGATGGCGCTAAACGCGGCACCTTCGTGCATCGCGATGTCGGCCAGGACCTTGCGGTCGAGCTGGACACCGGCGAGCTTCAGGCCGTGCATGAACACGCCGTAGGTCAGGCCTTCGGCGCGGACAGCAGCGTTGATGCGCTGGATCCACAGTGCGCGGAAGTTGCGCTTCTTAACCTTGCGGTCGCGATAGGCGTACTGGCCAGCTTTTTCGACGGCCTGGCGGGCGATACGGATCGTGTTCTTGCGACGGCCATAATAGCCCTTCGCCTGATTGAGGATCCGCTTGTGCTTAGCGTGGGTGGTTACACCCCGTTTGACGCGTGCCATTCTTTAATTCCTTTCCGCTCAGCCCAGACCGTAAGGCGCCCACGCCTTGACGGTTGCCGTATCGGCCTTCGACAGCACCTTGGTGCGACGGTTCTGGCGGATGTACTTGGCGTTGTGGCTCATCAGCCGGTGGCGCTTGCCAGCGACGCCGTGCTTCAGCAGGCCGCTCGCGGTGAGCTTGAAGCGCTTTTTAACGCCGCTCTTCGTCTTGAGTTTGGGCATTTTCGTCCTTTCAGTTGTGCGACGATCTATGAACGGCCACGGCAGCCCATACCGGCCGGGCAGTTCCTCTTACTCGCAGGAAGGCGGGCGCATAGCGGTGAGTCGCGCAAAACGCAAGATCAATGCCCGCGACAGGCGAGCAGTTCGAGAATTTCCTCGATCCGCGCCGGGTCGCCCGCAGCGATGACTTCACCGATCGAATCACCGGTGAGCGGATCGCCTGACCAGTCGCACATCCGCCCGCCCGCGCCCTCGACGATCGGGACGAGCGCTGCGAAGTCATAAATCTTGAGCTGCGCTTCGACCACCACGTCGAGCCACCCGCTCGCCACGCAGCCATAATTATAGCAATCGCCGCCAAGCACCGTGCTCATCACTGCAGCATCGAGATGTTCGAACGCATGGAGCTGGGTATCGTCGAACAAAGCGGGGGAGGTGGTCGCCAGCAGGGCCTTGGCAAGGTCGGGGCAGCGCCGCGCGACGGCTGCGGTGCCATTGAACAGGGTCGGGCGGCCCATCACGCCCAGCCAGCGTTCCTGCAGGATCGGCTGGTCGATCACGCCCATCATCGGCCAGCCTTCGATCATCAGCGCGATCAGCGTGCCGAAGATCGGGCGACCGGAGATGAAGGCGCGGGTGCCGTCGATCGGATCAAGCACCCAGGTCCGACCCGACGTGCCGTCCTTGGTGCCATATTCCTCCCCGATGATCGCGTCGGCGGGAAAGGCCCGTTCTATCAACGCGCGCATCGCCCCCTCGGCAGCCCGGTCGGCGAGTGTGACGGGCGAGGCATCCGATTTTGCCTCAAGCCCGTGGTCGGCCCGGTAATAAGGACGAATGGCAGATCCGGCGGCATCGGCGAGAGCCGCCGCAAGGGCAAGATCGGTGTCGGTAACGCGCATCTTGCTTGCGTAAACCGGCTCGCCGCGTTGCGCCAGCCCGCATGCCCCGGTTTCCCGCCCGAGTGCGCTCATCGCGCCTGCGGTCACCCAATGTTAGCAGTTTTGCGCTACTTCGTTCCTGCAGGCAGAGCGCGCTATCAAGCGACGCTTGGCGTAATGAGGCCAATGGAGCGATGGGGGCAGCAAGGGAAGCGAGGCTGATCGCCGTCGAAGAGCGGGCTGACGCCGTCTTTGACCGGATTCGCGCGTTTTTGACGCTTCACCGCTTGGGCCCCGACCCGGTCCATTACGCTTTCGCATATCACGTGATGACCAACCCGACGGGCGCGCTGGCCCGATCGGTGGCAACCCTGACCGAGGGCGGTATCCGACTTTCGACTCGGGACATCGAGGCCCTGGGCGGCGGCCTTGCGAGCCAGAACCCTACGCATTGGGGAGAAGCACTAACCCCCAGGGTCGATGACGACGTCGCGGCCAGGTTGGTGGCACAGACCCAGATGCACGTCGAAGGCTTTAGCGACATGATGCGGTCCATGCAGGAGGAGACGGCCGATTTCGGGCGCGATTTGGCTGCCAGCGCCAATGCGGTGCGCGGTGCCGCCACCGGTGCCGATGTCGTGCGACTGGCGACCGTGATGCTCGATCGCGTGCAATCGGCTGAGTCGCGCCTGGCCGTCGCGACGCGCGAAGCGGATCAGTTGCGCGCGAAGCTGGAGGAGGCACGGGGCGATGCGCGTCGCGATCCGCTGACCGGTTTGCCCAATCGTCGTGCCTTTGAGGAGGCGTTTTCCGAACAATCCCGCAATGGGCAGCGTTTGTGCCTGGCGGTATGCGATGTCGATCGCTTCAAACGCGTCAATGACCAGTTTGGCCACTCTGTGGGAGACCGGGTATTGCGCGCCATCGCGGCGGCATTGCGCGAGGCGTGCGCCAGCCACTTTGTCGCACGGTATGGCGGGGAGGAATTTGTCGTCCTGTTTCAAGGCGAAGATGCCGAGCAAGCCCGCGCTACCTTGGAGACTGCGCGGGTCGCCGTCGCGGCGAAGCGCTATCGCATCCGGGAAACCGACGCCCCCTTGGGCGCGGTGACGTTTTCGGGTGGGATCGCCGTAGCCGAACCGGGCGAACCCCTCTGCTCGGTTTTCGGGCGTGCCGACCGGTTTTTGTATTTGGCCAAGGACAATGGCCGCAACCAACTTTGCAGCAACGGCATTTTTTACCAATAGTTGGGAATTTGTGCCAGTTTATTATTGCAGCGCAAGCGCCTTTCGCCACAATAGTTATTGTAAATCAATATCTTGAGAACTTGGCACGCTCCCTGCAAATCCTTTGTGCGTTGGCGGACGGGTGGTCCGGACCGCCAAGTAACAAAGGGAAAATCATCATGTCCGTTCGTTTTGAATCGCTGTCGCGCGTTGCCTTTTCGCTCGTCGCCGCCGTCGCTTTCACCTTCGTTCTCGCGTCCACGGCCGTGTCGCTCTCCCCGATCGCATGATCGGCGGAGGCGGCGTCTTTCGCTAAATGTTTGATTGGAGCGCTTTACCGCACACACCGCTCGTGGCACGTTTCCGCGCAACGACAAAGAGGTGGGTATGATCCGTGCGCGCGTCCCAACGGTTCTCTTTAGCCTGATCGTTCTGCTGTCCGCCTGCGGCGAGGGGGGCGGCACGTCGAGCGGATCGACCCCAACCCCGACCGCGTCCACCCCGACCCCAACGCCAGCAAGCGGCGGAACTTGTTCCTTGCGGGATCGGCAGGATTGGGCGGCGGCGCAGTTGCGGGAATGGTATCTCTTTCCGGATACCTTGCCGAGCACGCTCGATCCCACGCCCTACACCACTGTAGGCGATTATATCGACGCGCTGACCGCGACCGCGCGGGCGCAGCGCAAGGACCGCTATTTCACCTATCTGACCTCGATCGCGTCGGAAAACGCTTATTATAATTCGGGTACCAGCGCGGGCTACGGCTTTCGCCTGACGCTTGACCCGACGGCGGGACGGCTGTTCGTCGCGGAGAGCTTTGAAGGCGCGCCGGCGCTTTCCGCCGGGCTGGACCGCGGCACCGAGATTCTCGCCATCGGCACCAGTGCGAATACCCTTCGCACGGTATCGGCGATCCTTGCAGCGGAGGGCAGCGCCGGGCTCAGCAACGCGCTGGGGCCGGACACCTCCGGCACGAGTCGCACGTTCCAGGTAACCGACACTGGCGGCACACGCACGGTATCGATCAGCAAGGCGGATTATGCGCTGACACCCGTTTCGAGCCGCTTTGGGGCGCAGATCCTCAACGATGGCGGGCGGCAAGTCGGCTACATCAACCTGCGCACCTTCATTTCGACGGCTGACCCGGCATTGCGCAGCGCCTTTGCGTCCTTCCGCGCGGCGGGCGTGACCAATATCATCATCGACCTGCGCTACAATGGCGGCGGGTTGATCTCGATCGCCGAGTTGATGAGCAATTTGCTCGGTGCGAACCGCTCCACCTCGGAGGTGATCGATTACACGACCTTCCGCCCTGAGAAAGCGGCGAACAACATAACGGCGATGTTTGCGCCGCAGCCCGAGTCGATTGCGCCAACCAGAGTTGCGTTCATCGGTACCCCCGGCACCGCGTCGGCCAGCGAGTTGGTGATCGCCGCCCAAATCCCGTATTTGCACGCCAATGCCGCGCTGATCGGCACCAATACTTACGGCAAGCCGGTCGGCCAGATCGCGCTCGACCGGTCGCAATGCGACGATCGTCTCCGCGTCATCGCCTTTGCGCTGCAGAATGCGAACCGACAGGGGGCCTATTACAATGGTCTTGTGGGAACGGTGGAGGCCAGTTGCCAGGCGGATGATGATTTGACCCACGCAATGGGCAGCCCGCAGGAGCATTCCACCCGTGCGGCGCTCGACTATCTGGCCGGGCGCAGTTGTACTGCGGTTACTGCCAGCGGCGCGTTGCAAAGCGGTCAGAGCACCCGCATCGCCGCACCCAAACAGCCGATGGAACTGCTGTCGCCGGAACGCCCCGGCACCGTCCAACGGGAGGTGCCGGGCGCGTTCTAACGACGTCGTCCAAGGGTTACTGCGCGGGAACCGCATCCTCGGCGGTGAGGTTAACCCGGCTCGTCGCCAGGTCGGTCAGCTTGTCGTCGGTCGCATATTCTTCGTTGAGCGTTTCCTGCAGAATCGCGGCAACATCGGTGCGGCCGAGCTGATTGGCCCAGGCGATCAAGGTGCCGTAGCGCGTAATCTCATAATGCTCGACCGCCTGAGCCGATGCGATCAACGCTGCATCGAGCACCGCTTTGTCGGCAATGTCGCCCGCGACTTCATTGGCTTCCTTGATGATGCCTTCGATCGCCGGACACGTCGCCCCTTTGGGCTGCTCGCCGATCAGGTCGAACACTTGCTCGAGGCGCTGAACTTGGCCCTCGGTTTCGCGCAGGTGGGTTTCAAAGCCCGTCTTGAGCGATCCATTGGTCGCTTTCTCGGCCATCTTGGGAAGCGCTTTCAGGATTTGATGCTCGGCATAATAGACGTCCTGCAACTGATGCAGAAACAGATCCTCGAATGTCACGATGTCTTTGGTGAACAGTCCCACAGCATGTCTCCTAACGCATTTTCGGGGGCGGTACGCCGGGCGCGAAGGGGGCACGCCCGGCGTCTGCCATCAACGGTGCGCGCGCAAAGAGGTTGCTGGGGCATCCCGGAAATCATGTTGACTTCGATCAAGCGACGCCCTTTTACGACGCGCGAATTGATGCGGGTTGCAATGCCTTTTGGGATTAAGGTCCTTTGGGGCCTTCCGCCCCGGTCAGGAACCGCAATGGCCAAGAGCCAGAAGAAGTCGAACAAGGAAGTGCGCAAGCCCAAGGCCGAAAAGGCCCCCAAGGCAAATGCCTCCAACCCAACCTCCAAGGGCCAGCCGGTGGCGATGGTCAATATCAAGGGATGAACATGATGGGCGACGACGAAACCTTCGTCTATGATGAAGCGACCGGCGAATGGGTCGCCGCCAGTGCCGTGGGCACGGCGGCGAGCGAGGATGACGCGGTGGTGGTGCGCGATTCGGTCGGCAATGTGCTGGCCGATGGCGACCAGGTGACGCTGATCAAGGATTTGACCGTGAAGGGTGCCGGGCAGACGCTGAAGCGCGGCACGCTGATCAAGTCGATCCGCCTGACCGGTGATGCGCAGGAAATCGACTGCCGGTATGAGGGCATCAAGGGCCTCGTGCTGCGCGCCGAGTTCGTCAAGAAGCGCTGAGCCTTCCGCGTGGCCGAGCGCGCGATCAAGCTGCATCCGAGCTGGCGCGAACCGCTGTTGGCGGAGTTCGAGCAGCCGTACATGCAGGCGCTCAAGGGCTTCCTCGCCGCCGAGCGCGCAGCGGGCACGGTGGTCTTCCCCAAGCCCGCCGCCTGGTTCCGCGCGCTCGATCTGACCCCGCGCGAGGACGTGCGCGTCGTCATATTGGGGCAGGACCCCTATCATGGCGCGGGGCAGGCGCATGGCCTGTGCTTCTCGGTCCAGCCCGGCGTGCGACTGCCGCCCAGCCTGCGCAATATCTATAAGGAGCTGGAGGCCGATCTCGGCATTCCACCCGCGCGGCATGGCTTTCTGGAGAGCTGGGCCCGCCAAGGCGTGCTGCTGCTCAACGCGGTGCTGACGGTGCGCGAGGGTGCCGCCGCCTCACATCAGGGGCAGGGGTGGGAACGCTTCACCGACGCCGTAATCCGGCTGGTGGCGGAAAGCGCGCAGCCGACCGTCTTCATCCTATGGGGCGCGCACGCGCAGAGGAAGGCCGCCTTCATCACCGACGCGACGCAGGGTGGGCGGCATCTGGTGCTGAAATCGGCGCACCCGTCGCCCTTGTCCGCGCATAACGGATTTTTCGGCAGTCGGCCGTTTTCGCGGGCCAATGCGTTCCTGGTTGCGCACGGCAGAGCGCCGATCGACTGGACGGTGCCAGAGACGGTGTGAAGCTGTCGCCTAGCGCGGCGCGCGCAGGACGGTGCGCCATCCCGTATAGCCAATCGCGACCAGCAACAGCGCCTGCGTGGCGAGCACGATCGGCTCACCGCCGGTCGGTGCCAATGCGTGGAGCGCGGGCACCTTCTGATAGGATTGCACCACCAGCACGACCATGTTGAGCCACTGGGCGAGCAAGGCGGTGGCCAGGAACAGCGCCCGCCACCGCCCGGCGAGCTTGCCGCCATAGAGCGCCAATAGCGCAACCGCGAGCAATGCCAGCGAAACGACGCCGAAGATGAAGGGCGGGCCGATCGGTTTGGGCGGAAACAGGAAGCCGGTAACGCTGGTCAGGATCGTGAACACCAGAAAGATTGCGTTGGCGGTGGAACGCCATCGCCCGGTTGTGAGGCTCGCGAAAAAGACGACCCCCGCAGCGATGCCGACCAGGCTGATCGCGGTGTGGAGCAGCGTGAAGGCGTGGAGCGACAGGCCGAACATCATGCGGATTCCCCCCGGAATGCTGGTGGGACTGTAACAGAAAGCGCGCGTCGGCAGGAGTCGTTTCGAAGGCGGTACAGAAATCTTGACATTGGACAAAGTTTTGTCCATAGTTTGCGGATGCAAGCCGTATCCTATTCCGAAGCGCGCGAGAATCTGAAGGCGATGATCGACAAGGTCGTCGCCGACCGCGCCCCGCTCGCCATCACGGGTCAGCGCGGCGAGGGGGCGGTGCTGGTGTCGGCGAGCGAATGGGCGTCGATCGAGGAGACGCTGTATTTGCTGCAGTCGCCTGCCAACGCGAAGCAGTTGCTCGAATCGATCGCGCGGCTCGATGCCGGGGAGGGCGAAGAACACGAGCTGATCGAACCGTGAAGGTTATGTTCGATCGCGCGGCGTGGGCGCAATATGTCGCGTGGCAGGTCGAGGACATACGGGTCGTCGAGCGCATCAACACGCTTTTGAAGGAAATCGCACGCGATCCGTTTCGCGGCACTGGCAAGCCTGAACCGTTCGGCCAGAACATGTCAGGTTGGTGGTCGCGCCGGATCAGCCACGAGCATCGCTTGGTGTACCGCGTGAGCGGCAAAGGCGACGCGCAGGTGATCGAAGTGGCGCAGTGCCGGTATCATTATTGAGCTGCTTGTCGGTGTTGTCCCATCAGCGTATCTTTCGTTGATGGCGGAGCTCAACGTCTTCCTTCCCGACGATCTCCAGCGTTGGGCAGACGCGCGCGCCGTCGAGGGCGGGTTCAGCAGCACTGACGACTATATCTGCGACTTGGTGCGGCGCGACCGGGAGGATGCCCAGAAGCTGGCGGCGTTGCAGGCGGCGATCGACGCGGGGCGGGCTTCGGGTGTGAGCGAGCGCGATCCGTTCGAGTATCTCGACGAACTGGGCACCGGGCGGCGCGCGCAATACCCGAGTGCCGATGCGGCTTGAGCTAAGCCGACGGGCCGACAGCCATCTGGATGACCACCTTGCGCCGTAACTGCGACTATCGATCTCTCACTCAGCCTTTAGATATCCAACACCGATCCGTTCCATTAAAGAAATTGAGTAAGTTTTCTTGGTTGGCACAAAACCCGCCCGCGCTAATCGAGCACGAAACGCATCATGCTTGGCAATTTGACCGCTTTTGTCACGGTCATGGCGGCCTAGTTCAGCCTTTAGTTCTGTCTCGACGCTCATACAGACCCCTATATGTTGCGGTTATAAATGTAAAATTGGGTTTGATGTCTTACTAGATAGTCAGATAGTGTGTCGCTGTATCGACGGATCGCGTTTCGCTTTTTTGGATCTTCCCCAAAATCATCGATGTCCAAACGCATGAGATTCCTAAGAGTGCCCATCCCGATCATGCGGCCGTGCGAATGCCAGTGCTTATTATCTGAGAGCAGACTGGCTATCTCCTCGGCGCGCCTTTCCTTCTCCGCATCAGTGACCAGCTCACCCGGATTGGTCGTCCGATGGTGCGTCCAGTCCTTGAATTTGTAGCGCGTCAGCCACTGCTTGAGCAGATTGATCGAAAGCTCGCGTGCCTGCTCGTAGAACCGGATCATTGCCAAATCCTGAGCCTGTAGGATAGCGAATTCAGCGGGTGAAATTGTGTCAGTCTGGCTTTTGTCGATCAGCTCCGCGATTTTGTCCAGATAGCCAAGCGCCGGAACCAGAACCTTCTGCTCCCTATCCGGCACCTGTGGATCGATAGGCCCAAGCGATGACGAATAGTCCATAAATATGCGATCGCCCGACATGCAGAATATCGTGCCTGCGGACATCGCTTCTCTCGTTACGATAAAATAGACCTGATTATAATGGTATCGGACAATCTCGACCATTTTTTCCACGGCCTCAGCTTGCCCACCGGGAGTGGTCAAACAAATGCCGATCACGTCGCGTTTGTCGGCCCGAGCCGCCATTTTCTCGACCGCCGAACGCACGTAAGCAATATGAAAGGTTCGAAGCTCACCAAAGTAATATAGCAGATCGCAGC
Organism: Sphingomonas sp. TF3; assembly: GCF_003985085.1. Classification (NCBI taxonomy): domain Bacteria; kingdom Pseudomonadati; phylum Pseudomonadota; class Alphaproteobacteria; order Sphingomonadales; family Sphingomonadaceae; genus Sphingomonas; species Sphingomonas sp. TF3. The sequence goes on from NZ_RWKS01000005.1 coordinate 29,232, forward strand.
CGAGTAGGGCCTCTACCTGCGCTTCGCTCTCGTTGACGACGTCAAAAATAACCTCGTCAAGTAGTTGGCCAGTCATTGCCATGGTGATGTAGCCCCCTTGCCGCGAAGAATCACATTATGATTCAAGCGTCAAGATTTGCCTACTCTCCCGCAGACAGATAAATCTCCCCACCCTCAGCCTTAAACCGCGCGCTCATCTCCTCCATCCCCTTGATGGCCGCGGCCTTGCTTGCAGCGGCGGTCTCCGCCCCCGTCGGGCCGGTGGCGATGAAGCCTTCGACGCCCTGATTCTGCTTGCCCGCAAAATCGCGCACTTCCTGCGTGATCTTCATCGAGCAGAATTTCGGGCCGCACATCGAGCAGAAATGCGCGGTCTTGGCGCCTTCTGCGGGCAAGGTCTGGTCGTGATAGTGCTCGGCGGTGTCGGGGTCGAGCGAGAGGTTGAACTGGTCGCGCCAGCGGAAATCGAAGCGGGCGCGGGAGAGGGCATCGTCGCGCATCTGGGCGGCGGGGTGGCCCTTGGCGAGATCGGCGGCGTGCGCGGCGAGCTTGTAGGTGACGACGCCGACTTTCACGTCGTCACGGTCGGGCAGGCCGAGATGCTCCTTGGGCGTGACGTAGCAAAGCATCGCGGTGCCATACCAACCGATCATCGCGGCGCCGATGCCGCTGGTGATATGGTCATAGCCGGGCGCGATGTCGGTGGTGAGCGGCCCGAGCGTGTAGAAGGGTGCCTCGCCACACACTTCGAGCTGCTTATCCATATTCTCCTTGATCTTGTGCATCGGCACATGGCCGGGGCCTTCGATCATCACCTGCACGTCGCTCTTCCACGCGCGGTGGGTGAGTTCGCCGAGCGTGTAGAGCTCGCTGAACTGCGCTTCGTCATTCGCGTCGGCGATGGAGCCGGGGCGCAGGCCGTCGCCGAGGCTGTAGGCGATGTCATACGCCTTCATGATCTCGGTGATCTCGTCAAAGCGTTCGTAGAGGAAGCTCTCTTTGTGATGCGCGAGGCACCATTTCGCCATGATCGAGCCGCCGCGGCTGACGATGCCGGTGACGCGCTTTGCGGTCATCGGGATGTAGGCGAGGCGCACGCCTGCGTGGATCGTGAAGTAATCGACGCCCTGTTCGGCTTGCTCGATGAGGGTATCGCGGAAGACTTCCCAGGTCAGGTCCTCAGCGACGCCGTTCACCTTTTCGAGCGCCTGGTAGATCGGCACGGTGCCGATCGGCACCGGGCTGTTGCGCAGGATCCATTCGCGCGTGTCGTGGATGTTGCGGCCGGTGGAGAGGTCCATCACCGTGTCCGCGCCCCAGCGGATCGACCAGACCATCTTGTCGACTTCGGCGGCGACATTGCTGGCGACCGCGCTGTTGCCGATATTGGCGTTGATTTTGACCAGGAAGTTGCGGCCGATCGCCATCGGCTCGGATTCGGGGTGGTTGATGTTGTTGGGGATGATCGCGCGGCCGCGGGCGACTTCGTCGCGGACGAATTCGGGGGTGACGTAATCGGGGATGCTGGCACCGAACGATTCGCCGTCGCGGATCAGCTGTTCCTTGGCGGCGGCGCGCCCCAAATTCTCGCGGATCGCGACATATTCCATCTCGGGCGTGATGATGCCGCGCCGGGCATAATGCATCTGGCTGACGTTCGCGCCCGCCTTGGCGCGCAGCGGGCGCTTCACGACATTGGGATATTGCGGGACGCCGGCCGAGCGATCGGGGCCAGTGAGGCCGTTATCCTCGGGGCGGATTTCGCGCGCGTCATAGGATTCGACGTCGCCGCGCGCGAGGATCCAGTCGCGGCGCAGCTGCGGCAGGCCGCGGTTGATGTCGATCTGCGCCTTGGGGTCGGTGTAGGGGCCGGACGTGTCGTAGACGCGCAAGGGGGCTTCGTTGGCGGACGGTTCCAGCACGATCTCGCGCATCGCCACGCCCAGGCCCGGGATGTTGGGCGAGGGCACGTGGATCTTGCGGCTGCCACGGATCGGCCCGGTGGTGACGCCGATTTCGGTACGGGCGGGGATGTCGGCCATGGTGTCGCTCCAAAGACTCGGAATGGAGCGAAAACGGAAACCCACTGTGGACACCGCTCCCTCCCTCCGCCCGTGCTAACGGGATCAGGTTCAAACGGGTCGTAGCCTCAGCTACCTCTCAGCTGCTCAGGCGCAGCCCCCCGGGGAATAATGTCAGTCTAGGCGCATTGGCGGCGGCTGCAAAGCCCGTAATGTCGCCTCAGCTTGCCGCGCTGGTCTTGATGTTGCCGTTGACGCCGCCGGGGAAGAAGCCGCCGCCGACGACCGCGTTCTTGTTGAGGTACAGCACGTTCAGCACCTGGCCCGCCGTGCGCGCGAGTGCGAGGCCGTTGTTGTCGAGCGGAGCGACGTTCGAGGTGACCGAATCGCCGACAATGCCCTGGTCGAGGTCGGTTGACCCGTCGAAGCGGTCACGCGCATCGCTGATGAGACCCGCATTGGTCAGCAGCGACGGAGTCGATACCGAGCCCTTGGCGTACAGCACGGTGCGGATCAGCCCGGCGTGATAGGCGGTGGTGGCGAGGATGCCCGCCGCCGCGTCGATCAGCAAAGTGGTCGCGATCGTCGATTGCCGACCGGTATAAGCGGTGACCACCACGTCTTCCAGCATGAACGCCGCCAGCAGGAAGTTCTCGTCGCTGGCATAAGGATCGAACGCCGCGCCTGCCGCGACGACGGTTGCCGCCTGCGCCAGCGCGCTGAAGGCACCGCTCGCGCTGCCATCGATGTTGATCGCGGGCTGCGCGACCGTCGCTGCGCCCAGTGCCGAGCGCAGGAAGGCGACATGCGCGACCTTGTCGGCGGCGATCTCGCGCGCATATTGTGCGACCAGCGGATCGGTGAAGGTCACTTGTCGACCACCCGTCACCGCGCCCTGCACGGTCTGGTTGCCGTCGCCCTTGGCGATCAACGCGTTGGGCAGGCCGGCCCCGGTCACCGCGACGGTGTAGAATTGCGCCTGGAGATAAGCGAGGTTGAGCAGGAAGTTGAAGCTGCCCTGATCGTTCAGCGTGTCGGTCGAGCTCGGGCTAGGCGTCGGGGTGGAGCTGTCGGTCGCGCTCGGAGTGGAGGTGTCCGAACCCCCGCAGGCCGAGAGCAGCGCGCTGCCGCCGAAGGCGAGCGTTGCCACGCTCGCACTGCGCAGGAATTGACGACGCCCGGCGCGGTTGCGCTCCTTGGCATCGGGGGCTGGCACGAGGATGTCGCTGTCGTTCACGTAAACTCTCCCATACGGGCGAAGGCCATAAAAACGGCGGCGCTCAGTTGGCCGCGCTGGTCACAACCGTGGCATTGAGGCCGTTCGGATAGAACCCGCCCTTGGTCACTGCCAGGCTGTTGAGATAGAAGATGTTGAGCACGTTCGCCACGAGACGGCCATAAGCGATGCCGTCGGTTCCGGCGGGCACGATGTTGGAGGCGATCAAGCCATTGAGTGCCGCAAGCTGGCTGCTGGCGATCGCTGCCGGCGAAATGCCGACATCGTCCTTGGTCGTCCCGTCCAGCGTGTCGCGGACCGCAGAAATCGCGTCGGCCTGAGTCCGCAGCGCGGCGGTCGTCGCGCCCTTGGTGTACAGGACGGTACGAATCAGCGCCGCGTGATACGCATGCGCCGCCAGCAGTCCGGCACCGGCATCACGATAGGCGGGGGTGGAAATAAGCTGTGCCGCCGCCTTGTATGCGGTGACCACGACATCTTCCATGAAGAAGGCGGACAGCAAGAAATTCTCGTCGCTGGCATAGGGATCGAAGGCCACGCCCGACGCGACCACGTTGGCCGCACGCATCGCCACGCTGAAGGCGCTGGTCGCGGTGCTGCCGATATCGATCGCGGGCTGGGCGACGACGGCGGTACCCAGCGTAGCGCGCAGGAAGGCGACTTGCGCTGCCTTTTCATTGGCGATCTCGCGCGCATATTTCGCGACGAGCGGATCGGTGAAGCTGACTTGCTTGCCGCCGGTCACTGCGCCGACGGTGGTGGTGCTGGCGCTGCCGGGGGCGAGCTGGGCGCTGGGAAGGCCCGCGCCGGTGACGGCGAAGGCATAGAATTGCGCTTCAAGATATTCGAAATTGAGCAGGATGTTCAGAAGGTTGGTATCGCTGGTGGTGTCCGCCATGGCACGCGAGCCAAGCGTCACGGCTGCGGCGCCCACCGCAGCGATCGCCCCTGCGCCAAGCGCGGTGCGGAAGAATTCGCGGCGTTCGCTGCGCCGTTCGGCACCCGCTTCGAGTCGCTCGAGCAGCTGTGCGCCGGAGTCCTGGGGGAGATCGGTCATGCGGGCGAACCCTCTTTATCGTGAAACGGGCCTTCTGGCGCAGGCTGCGTGGCACCTCGGGCGTGGCGACGCAAGACTGGATTTCGCGGCGTTGATCAAGTTTGCGCCAGTTAGAGCGAGTTACGGTCGGGCTGCCGACCTTTTCGCGACCAAATGCAGACGACCCGGCAGTCGCGCCGATGCGCTTCTACCGGGTCGGCCAGTCGAATGGCGGCTTCCTTAGAAGGTATAAGCGAGTCCGAGCGCGCCCAGCCATTGGTTGGGGGACCCGGCAATGCGGGTGACCGGGCTATAGGAAAAATCACCCAGTTCGCGTGAGTAGCTACCCCCCGCCAGTACCTTGAAGCCGTGCAGCAGATTGCCGGTCAGCGAATAGGTCACGAACCCGCCGACCGAATAGCTCTTCCAGCCGCTGTGGGCATTGTAGTTCGGCAGGCCGCTGGCCAGCGCCTGCGTTGGCGTGATGCTGAAATAACTGTCGGCATAGCCCTGACCGACATGTTCGGCCGAGGCGTACAGGCCGACTGCGGCCTTGGTGCTGAGCGGGGTGAGATAGGTGAATTGCGGTTCCCAAATGTCGCTGCGATGGCCGCCGGATACACCCTTGCGATAGCTGACCGACACCGACACCTTGTCGTACGGGCTGGTGATCACGCCGGTCTTGCCAATCCCGACATAGCCGCCAAGCTCGATCGCGGTGCCGCGTTTGCCCAGCGCGCGAATGCGCGGGTCATCGATGCTGGAGAGGCTGGAGCGATCAAAATTGACAACGCCGACCGGGCCCAATTGCAGATCGAGCGTTTGGCCGGGGCGGTTGGGGATCACATCCAGGCTCGCGCGGTTCCCGACGACCGAGAAAGCGAAGCCCTTGACCGACCCGATCACCACCGGCGCGGGCGTGAAGCGATAGGTCTTCGACCCTTCATAGTCGGGAAAATAGGCCCCGCCGATGCCGACCGTGACGCTATCCTTGTCGAAATCCGCAGCGATTTGATCGCGTTCGGACGTCGCCGGACGCTCCTGGGCGATGGCAGGGGCGGCACCGGCCAGCAGCAGTGCGGCGGCGGAAAGGTATAAACGGCGGTTGATCACAAGCAGCTCCGAGAAGAAGATTTGGCGGGTTAACGTCCTCGCGACCCGTTTAGCTCCGTTATTGCCCGATCAGAGCAAGTATCGCATGCGCACCTGTTGCCGATCGGCATCACCTGTCAGCGTGAAGCGGGCTGCCGCAAAGCGCGGCGGGCCGAAGCTGATCGGCGGGTTGCGCGAAAAACCGAAGCCTTCGCGCGGGATACCGGCAAAGGTATCGAGCTTCTTATTGCCATTCTCGTCATGGATCACCGCAAGGGCATAGCCGCCCGGCGGAAGCCCGTCGAAATGGAGGCTGTTGGCGCTCGCCGGGATCGAGCGCGTCACCGCCTTCGCATCGTCGATGCAAGCAGGGAAATTGGTGGGGTCGGCGGTCAGGCAGACGCGGACCATGCCCTTATGCGAGCGCAGGTTGGCGATGTCGACCGCGAGATCAGTCGTCGCGACCGCCCCCGACAAGGAGAAGAGCAGCCCCATCGCCGCGCCGCCGACGCCGGCGAGCCTGCGCATGGGCGCGGGCAAAATCGCCGACCCCCTTGTCGGTACCGCAGAGGCGGTCCCAGAAACGGAAATAAAGCCCATAATTTCCCCGATACAGATCGTGGTGCCGCTGGTGATGGCTCGCGGTAATCACCCAGCCGCCTAATCGACCGGCCCACATGAACCGGGGGAAAATCTCCCACCCCATATGATTGGTTACCCCCATAACCGTCATGATGCCCAGCACCAAGCCCAGTGCGCCGATGTGGATGGGAATCCCTAGCGTCAGTAGCGGAATTATCACAGCGCCGGTGACCGCCTCGATCGGATGGAACGCCATCGCGGCCCAGGCGGTGGGCGGGCGGCTATCGTGATGCACCGCGTGCGCGATGCGAAACACGCGCGGCAAATGCATCCAGCGATGCGTCCAGTAGAACCAGGTGTCGTGTGCGACGAGGTAGAGCAGCACCGATAGCGGCAGATACCACAAAGGATAAGCATGCACGTCGCGGTAGATCCGCGTCCAGCCATGCTCTTGCCAGCCCCAGGCCAGCACGCCGGCGGGCACGCCATAGATGAGCGCGGACGCGAGGCTCCAGCCAATCTCGCGCCGGATTTGCGGGGAAAGGCCGTCATACAGCCCCGGATGGCGGGCGCGCGTCGCCGCAGCGAACACCCCCGACACGAGCAGATAGCGCACGCCGACGATCGCCGACATGGCGAGCGCGGAGGCGACGATGGCGAGAGCGATCATGCAACGGCTGTAGCGCGTATGGCGGCCCGCGTCAGGCGGTTTCGGCGTGCAGCGTGCTTGCGCGCTGCGGCGTTTCGGCTATCGCTTGGCGATGCCTTCGATCATCCCCTGCGATATCGCCATCGTCGGCGGCGGGCTGGCGGGCGGGCTGATCGCGTTGGCCTTGGCCAAGCAGCGACCCGGCCTCGACGTCCGCATCGTCGAGGGATCGGACAGCATTGGCGGCAATCATTTATGGTCGTTCTTCGCCACCGACATTGCGCAGGACGATCGCTGGCTGGTTGCGCCGCTGATCTGTTATGGCTGGACGCATTATGACATCGCGTTTCCGGCGCACCGCCGCACCCTGAAAAGCGCCTATTATTCTATCGAGTCCGAACGGCTCGACGCGGTGGTGCGCGCCGCCCTCCCGCCCGAGGCGGTGATGACCGGGCGCAAGGTGCTTGCCGCAAGCCCGACGGCGGTGGTGCTTGCCGATGGCGACCGGATCGAGGCGAAGGGTGTGATCGATGCGCGCGGGTCGGGCGATCTCTCCCTGCTCGATCTTGGCTGGCAGAAGTTCGTCGGGCTCGAATTCGCGCTGGAGGAACCGCACGCGCTGTCGGGCCCGATCGTGATGGACGCGACGGTGCAGCAGATCGACGGCTATCGCTTCGTCTACACACTGCCCTTGTCGGCGACGCGGCTGTTCATCGAGGATACCTATTATAGCGACACGCCCGATCTGGCGCGGGCGGAACCCGGCGGGGCCAATGCCGACCCGGTCGCCGAGCGCGTCCGAGCCTATGGCACGGCGCATGGCTGGGACACGCGCACCGTTACGCGCGAGGAATGGGGTGTGCTGCCGGTGGCGATGGGCGGCGATTTCGAGGCCTATTGGCAATCGGGCGGCAACAAGGTGGCCAAGGCCGGAATGCGCGGCGGGCTGTTCCATCCGACCACGGGCTATTCGTTGCCCGACGCGGTGCGCCTCGCCGCGCTGATCGCGCGGGCGAGTGATCTGTCGGGCACGGCGTTACACACGCTGACGCATGATTTCGCCAGAAGGACGTGGCGGGCGCGCGGCTTCTATCGTATGCTCGACAAGATGCTGTTTCGCGCCGCCGGCCCCGATGAGCGCTACCGCATTCTCGAACGGTTTTACCGGCTCGATCCGCAGCTTGTGCGGCGCTTCTACGCAGGACAATCGACGATGATGGACAAGGCACGGATTTTGACCGGGAAGCCACCGGTCCCGATCACGCGGGCATTGCGCGCGATTATCGGGGGGAAACCGGCATGAGCTCGGCGGCACCACGCGGCACGCCGCGCCGCGCGATCGTCATCGGAGCCGGGTTTGGCGGGCTCGCGCTCGCGATCCGGCTGCAATCGGCCGGGGTCGAGACGACCATCGTCGAGGCGCGCGACAAGCCGGGTGGCCGCGCCTATGTGTGGGAGAAAGACGGCTTCGTGTTCGATGCCGGGCCGACCGTGATCACCGATCCGCCATGCCTGCAGGAATTGTGGGCGCTGACCGGCCGCGACATGGCCGAGGACGTGACGCTGGCACCGGTGTCGCCTTTCTACCGGCTCAACTGGCCCGATGGCGTCAATTTCGATTATTCGAACGACGAGCCTGCGCTGCGCGCCGAAATCGCCAAGCTCAATCCGGCCGATGTCGCGGGCTATGCCAAGTTCCTGGACTATTCCGCCGGGGTCTATGAAGAGGGCTATCGCAAGCTCGGCTCGGTCGCGTTTCTCGATTTCGCGTCGATGATCAAGGCGGCCCCGGCGCTCGCCAAATATCAGGCGTGGCGCTCGGTCTATTCGATCGTCTCATCTTATGTGAAGGACGAGCATCTCCGCCAGGCGCTGTCGTTCCACACGCTGCTGGTGGGCGGCAACCCGATGAACACCAGCGCGATCTATGCGCTGATCCACAAGCTCGAAAAAGACGGCGGCGTGTGGTTCGCGATGGGCGGCACCAACCAGTTGATCGCCGGGATGGTCAAGCATTTCGAGCGGCTGGGCGGGGTGTTGCGGCTGAACGATGCCGCCGTCGATATCGCCACGCTGGGCGACCGTGCGACCGGCGTCACCACCGCGAGCGGCTGGCATCAGGATGCCGATATGGTCGCGTGCAACAGCGACATCATGCACAGCTATCGCGACCTGCTCAAATCCTCGCGCAGTGCGCAGCGGACCAAGAACGGGCTGGCGCGCAAGCGCTATTCGCCGTCGCTGTTCGTGGTGCATTTCGGGATCAAGGGCACCTGGCCGGGCATTCCGCACCACATGATCCTGTTCGGGCCGCGCTATAAGGGGCTGCTCGCCGACATTTACGATCATGGCGTGCTGCCGGAAGATTTCTCGCTTTATCTGCACCATCCGACCGTGACCGATCCGTCGATGGCACCCGAGGGGCATTCGACCTTCTACGTGCTGGCGCCGGTGCCCAATCTCGGCAAATTCCCGGTCGACTGGAACGAGATCGGCCCGATTCTGGAGAAGCGCATCCTCGACGAGGTCGGGCGGCGGCTGATCCCCGACATTCACGAGCGGATCGTGACCAAATTCCATTATGCGCCGAACGATTTCGCGCAGGATCTGAACGCGCATCTGGGCAGCGCCTTCTCGCTGGAGCCGATTTTGACGCAGAGCGCGTGGTTCCGCGTGCACAATCGCGACGACCATATCCCGAACCTGTATTTCGTGGGGGCAGGCACGCATCCGGGGGCCGGGATTCCGGGGGTGGTCGGCAGTGCAAAGGCCACGGCGGCATTGATGTTGGAGACGGAACGGTGAAGCGTCTGGCGGTGTATTGTGGGTCGGCAACGCCGGCGGACCCGGTGTATATTGACTGTGCGAAAGAGGTTGGCCGGACGCTGGCCGAGCGTGGCATCGGCCTGGTTTACGGCGGTGGTCGGCTCGGGCTGATGGGCGCGGTGGCCGATGCGGCGATGGCCGCGGGCGGCGAGGTGATCGGCATCATCCCGCAGGCGCTGGTCGATGCTGAAGTGGCGCATCAGGGCCTCACCGAACTCCATGTCGTCGGCACGATGCACCAGCGCAAACAGGCGTTTACCGATCTGTCCGACGGTTTCATCAACCTGCCCGGCGGCACCGGCACGATGGACGAATTGTGGGAGGCGCTGAGCTGGGCGCAGATCGGCTATCACGCCAAGCCGGTCGGGCTGCTCAATATCGCTGGCTATTACGACCATCTAATCGCTTTCTATCACCATATGGCGAGCGTCGGTTTCCTGCGGCCGCAACATGCCGGGATCCTGCTGATCGACAGCGCGCTTGACGGGCTGCTGGCGCAAATGGCGAGCCACGAGCCGATCGAGACGATCACCAAGATCGGCGCGCGCGACCTTTGAGCGCGGCGGCACCCTCGCGCGACGCGATCGTCGCGACCGCGCAGGAATCGATCGCACGCGGATCGAAGAGCTTTGCCGCCGCCAGCCGCCTGTTCGCGCCCAAGACGCGCGAACGGGCGTGGTTGCTCTATGCCTGGTGCCGCGCGTGCGACGACATTGCCGACGGGCAGGACCACGGCCATGACATGACCGGGGTCAGCGATGGCCCGGCGCGGCTGGCCGAAATCTCGGCGCTGACCGAGGCGGCGCTGGCCGGGATCGTGGTCGGGGACCCGGCGTTCGATGCGCTACGGATCTTTGCCGCGGAGACGGCGTTGCCCCCGGCGCTGGCGCGTGACCTGATCGCGGGCTTTGCGCTTGATGCGCAAGGGTGGCGGCCGCAGACCGAGCAGGATTTGTATCTTTATTGCTATCATGTCGCGGGCGCGGTCGGCTGCATGATGGCGCTGGCGATGGGCGTGCCCGCCGACGATGACGCGACGCTCGACCGCGCGTGCGATCTGGGGCTGGCGTTCCAGCTTGCCAATATCGCGCGCGACGTGGCCGAGGATGCGCGCGCGGGGCGGTGTTATTTGCCGCAGGCGTGGCTCGACGAGCTGGAGATTCCGGCGGACGACCTGCTTGCGCCACAGCATCGTGAGCGGCTCGGGCAATTGGGCGAGCGGTTGGGCACGCTGGCGGCGCGCTATGAGGCGAGCGCGCGGCGTGGCACCCCGGTGCTCCCGTTCCGCTCGGCCTGGGCGGTGCTGGCGGCGGCGGGGATTTATGGCGCGATCGGGCGCAAGGTGGCAGCCCTTGGCGCGCGCGCCTGGGATCGGCGGGTGACGACCTCTGGCATCGCCAAGATCGGATTCATCGTGCGCGCATGGCGCGAGGCGCGGCAGCGCGTGACGCTGTATCCGCCGCAGCCGCGCGATCCGGCGTTGTGGACGCGGCCGCGCTGATTCAGCCGAGCAAGGGCTCGCCGGGATAAGGTTTGTGGTGCAGCTTTTGCGCCAGCCAGCCGCCGAGCAACGGCATCACCACCGCGCAGATTTGCATCCATAGCGGATGCGGCAGCATTGCCTGATTGACCAGGCCTGCCACCAGAAACACCAAAGTCACCACCCAGCCGACCCAATGGCCATCGGCAATGCGCAAGGCGAGCCAGGCACCCCCGAGCGGCGAGGCGAGCCAGCCTGCCACCATCAACACTTTTGCGGGCAGCGGAATGCTGGCAATCAGCGCGGCCAGCGTCGCCGTGTCGGCGACATTGATGTCGCCCGATACGGGGTACAGCGCGCTGCCTATAAAATCGAACACAGCGACCAGCGCGAACGCGACCAGACACCCGGCGGCGACGGCAAAGAGTTTACGCATTCACATCAGCCCCGCTTTGGAAGCGCGAGCTTACCACGCGCCGCGCGCGCTGGGAATCATCCGCGCGGCGAGTGCGGCACGACCTGGGCCATGCGTTCGCCGGTCGCACGGCACGACGCGGCCACGACGGGGTAATCAATATCGCTGTTGCGCGCCAGGGCGGCGGGCATCGCCATCTGGCAGGCGCGGATCGATTGGTAATGCGCGGGCTCGACGCGGGCCTGCTGGCAGGCGGTGCTGCCGTCGCCGCAACCCATGATCGCCATGACGTAGAACAGCGGTTCCATGATCGTCTCCGTTCGCCTGTAAAACCGACGAGACGCCTTGCTTGTTCCATGAAGCGCTTGGGATACCGCTTGACTGCGCTTACATGAGGGACAGATGCCCCCCGATACCGCCACCTCCTCGACCGCGTCCGAGCGGCCCATGCTGCCGACGCTCAAGCGTTTCCTGCCGTATCTGTGGCCGGCGGACGCGCCGATGCTGCGGCTGCGGATCGTGGGGGCGATGCTGCTGGTCGCGGTGTCCAAGTTCACCCAGGTCTATGTCAGCGCCTATACGCTGAAATGGGCGGTCGACCGCATGGCGCAGGGCGATCGCTCCGCAATGTGGATCGTGATCGCGTTGGTGCTGGGCTATGCCGGTGCGCGCTTCGCGACGACGCTGTTCGACAATCTGCGCAATGCGGTGTTCGAGCGCGTCGGGCAGGATGCGACGCGGCGCCTCGCTGCGAGCGTGTTCCGCCACCTCCACCAGCTGAGCCTGCGCTTCCATCTGGAGCGGCGCACGGGTGCGGTGACCAAGGTGGTCGAGCGCGGCACCAAGAGCATCGATACGATGCTGTATTTTATGCTGTTCAACATCGCGCCGACGGTGCTGGAACTGCTGCTGGTGCTCAACATCTTCCGTTCGAGCTTCGGCTGGGGGCTGGTCGCGGCGACGATGGCGATGGTGGTCGCTTATATCTGGTTCACGCGGATGGTGACCGACTGGCGCGCCGCTTTGCGCACGCGGATGAACGATCTCGACACCGGGGCGGTCAGCCATGCGGTCGATTCGCTGCTCAATTTCGAGACGGTCAAATATTTCGGGGCGGAGGAGCGCGAGGGCAAGCGCTATGATGCGGCGATGGCGGCTTATGCCAATGCCGCGGTCATTTCCGAAAACTCACTCGCATGGCTCAACGTCGGGCAAGCGCTGATCACCAACCTGATGCTCGGCGGCGGGATGGCGTTCGTTGCCTGGGGCTGGGGTGGCGGCAAATTCTCGGCGGGCGACGTGGTGTTCGTCTCGACGCTGCTGTCGCAGCTGTTCCGCCCGCTCGATCTGCTCGGCATGGTCTATCGCACGATCCGCCAGGGCGTGATCGACATGGGCGCGATGTTCGACCTGATCGATACGCAATCGGAGGTGGTCGACGCCCCCGACGCCACGCCGCTGGTGGTGGGGCGCGGGCATGTCCGCTTCGAGGATGTGCGCTTCGGCTATGATGCCGGGATGCCGATCCTGAAGGGCATCGATCTGGATATTCCGGCGGGCAAGACGCTGGCGGTGGTCGGGCCATCGGGCGCGGGCAAATCGACGCTGGCGCGGCTGATGTTCCGTTTCTACGACCTGACCGGCGGACGCATCACGATTGACGGGCAGGATATCGCGCAGGTGACGCAAGCGAGCCTGCGCGCGGCGATTGGCATCGTGCCGCAGGATACCGTGCTGTTCAACGACACGATCGGCTACAATATCGCTTATGGCCGTGAGGGCGCGAGCCAGGACGAGATCGAGACTGCCGCGCGTGGGGCGGCGATTGCCGGCTTCATCGAGCGCCAGCCCGAGGGCTATGCGACGCGTGTCGGCGAGCGGGGGCTGAAGCTGTCGGGCGGTGAAAAGCAGCGCGTGGCGATCGCGCGGACGTTGCTCAAGAACCCGCCGGTGCTGATCCTGGACGAAGCGACCAGCGCGCTCGACAGCCGTACCGAGGGCGAGATTCTCGACACGCTGCAGGCAATCGAACGCGGCCGCACCACGATCGTGATCGCGCATCGCCTCTCGACCGTGGTCCATGCCGACGAGATCGTCGTGCTGGAAGCCGGGCGCGTGGTCGAACGCGGCAGCCACGCCGTGCTGCTGCGCAAGAACGGGCTGTATGCGGAAATGTGGAACCGCCAGGCGCAGGAGCGCGCGGAGGAATCGGTGGCGGCGGAGTGAAGCGACGAAGCGTTCTTTATTGTCGATAGACGGAGTTTCCATGCTCGGGTAGCATCGTCGATCTCATCGGGAGTCGCTACGTGAAGCTGCTGATCAGCCTGCTCGTTCTTATGTTTGGAGCGGCGGAGGTGTGGTCCGCCCCACCCGCTCGGCGATCTGGGGTGAGCGTACCTCCCGGCAAGTTTCAGCTGTGGTTTCCGTCGCAAAAATATTGGGATTTCCGCTCAGCAGGACTTCGTGTTTCGATCGCTCCGCTGCCATGCGATGCGGCGCATCCATCAGAGGGATGCCGGTTCCAGGGGCTAAACAATCAGGCATTGGTGACGATTACGGCCAAAGGAATGGAGCGTTTTCAGGTCGAAACGGACAATCAGTCTGCCTGGTACCGGCTTGCGGTGGTGCAGATCGATCGGCGCGATCGGCTTCCTGGCGTTATCATCGAAAATAACAGCGGTGGATCGGCGGGCAGCCTGGTGCTGTATGCGATAAAGCCCGTCGGCCACCGGTTCCAGCGGGTTGTTTTGGAGCAACGCGCGAACGGAGTTGCTCAACCGTGGCTATTGGAGGGGGATATTGCGGACGATCCACAGGATCTTTCGCGCGACGGGGTCATCGACATTGTCGCACGCGATGGTCAATTCGCTTTTGCCTTTGGGTGTAATGCTTGCACGCCGCGCCCCCCGGTGATTTTCACGATCCGTAATGGACAGGGCATCGACATGTCGCGGGATCCCGCCTTCGCGCCGATCTTCCGCCGCGATATGAAGCAGAACGCAGCGGGATGTCGCAATCGGCGGCAGCGCTATCGCAACGGCGCATGCGCGGCCTACGCGGCGGACGCCGCGCGGCTAGGCCTGTATGCCCAAGCTGCTGTAAATGTCGCGCGTTGGTATAATCCGGACGGTGACGAGGGGGCGGATTTTCCGAAAGTTTTGCACGCGTTTCTGGTCAAGGCCGGGTATCTGCCGTGACGCCTCAGGCCAGCAATTCCCGATACTCCGGATGCTTCTCGATATAGGCCGCGACGAACGGGCATTGCGGGATGACCTTCAACCCCCGGTCGCGCGCCGAATCGAGCGCGGCGCGGATCAGTTTGGAGCCGACGCCGCGGCCCTCCAGCGCCTTGGGCACGATGGTGTGGGTGAACACGATCGTGCCACCTTCCATCTGATAGGCCGCGATGGCGCGCTTGCCGCCGACGGTCAGTTCGAATTCGGCCTCGGCCTTGTTGTCGCGCACGCTATCCATGGCTGGCGTTTGCACGCTTAGCGCTGGGTTGCGCAAGAGGGCGGAGCTTGCGCGGCCGCAGCGCCCAGGCCTTGCCGAACGGCGCGAACAGCGCAGTGCGCCAGCCATGCGGCCGCGTGCCGCCTCCCTCCACGCCAAAGCGCAGTGGCTCGCGGCGTGCGGCGGGCAGGTACAAGGTGCCGAACAGCCGGTCGAACAGCGCGCAGGTATTGCCGAAATTGCGATTGTGGTGCCGCACGTCGATCGAATGGTGGATCTGGTGGTGCGCCGGGCTCAGCAGCCACCGGCCCCAGCGCGGGCCGAACGTCACCCACAGATGCGAATGCTGTAAATGGGTGAGCGTGATGGCGCCGATCATCGTCAGGGCATTGACCCCGCTGATCATCACGCCGTGCGGTTCCCCCCAGCAGCGGACCGGCCAGGCCTTGCGTTACCCCGATCATGATGGCGGTGATATTGGCAAAGACGA
Source organism: Sphingomonas sp. TF3 (assembly GCF_003985085.1). Classification (NCBI taxonomy): domain Bacteria; kingdom Pseudomonadati; phylum Pseudomonadota; class Alphaproteobacteria; order Sphingomonadales; family Sphingomonadaceae; genus Sphingomonas; species Sphingomonas sp. TF3. The sequence goes on from NZ_RWKS01000005.1 coordinate 44,513, forward strand.
TCGTGTCGACCGGATGGACGCGAAAGGTGGTCAACAGCGACAGGCTTTCGGCCGAGTGGTGGACCGCGTGGAACTGCCACAGCAGCGGGACGGCGTGGCTGAGATAATGGTCGAGCCAATAAGCGAATTCATAAGCGAGGTAGAGCAGCAGCGTCAGCACCGCACCCGCCACGAGCGGCGGCAGGCCGAGCGGCGCGACCGGGCCGATCATGCCGCGCAGCAGCGCGGCGATCTGCACGCTCGACAGCACTGCCCAGCCGAACAGCAGCCCATAGCCGAACAGGCTGAATGCGAACCACCACAGATCGGCGCGGCCCGAGGCGCTGGAGAAGATCCGGCGGGGGAATAGCGCGCGCCGCCACACCGCCAGCCGGGGCATCGCCCGCCGCCCGCGCGGCACCGCAAGAAACGCGGCGATCAGCACCGTCACCACCAGCCCGAAAATCGACAGCGTCGACCCCGTGCCGAAGAAGGTTCCGCCGAGTTGATTGGCCCAATAGCCGGCAAGCCAGCCGATACCGTCCGAAACCATCGTCATTGTCGCGTGCACGGCACCCCCAGCCGGTCCGGGTTTCGGGATGCGGTGAGTTTAGGGCCGGATTGTGAGCGCCCGGTTAATTGCGTGGGTGTGCCCCTTACGCTTCGGGGCGGGGCACGCTAGATCGGGGCATGACGCTCGACCCCCTTCCCATATTGCAATCGACCTTCGGCTTTCCCGCCTTTCGCGGGGTGCAGGGATCGGTGGTGGAGCGCGTGCTGGCGGGGCAGAACACGCTGGCGGTGATGCCGACGGGGGCGGGCAAGTCGCTTTGCTATCAGCTTCCCGGACTGGCCTTGCCGGGAACGTGCGTCGTGGTGTCGCCGCTGATCGCGCTGATGCACGATCAGTTGCGTGCGGCGACCGCGATCGGGATCAGCGCGGCGACGCTGACCTCGGTCGATACCGACCAGATGGAGACGATCGCGCGCTTCCGGCGCGGCGAACTCGATTTGCTCTATGTCGCGCCCGAACGCGCTTCGAGTGGCAGCTTTCGCGATCTGCTCGGGCAAGCGCCGCTTGCCTTGTTCGCGATCGACGAGGCGCATTGCGTGTCCGAATGGGGGCATGACTTCCGCCCCGATTACCGGCTGCTGCGCCCGCTGCTCGATGCCTTTCCCGAGGTGCCGCGCCTGGCGCTGACAGCGACCGCCGACGCGCATACCCGTGCCGATATTCTCGACCAGCTCGGTATTCCGCATGACGGGATGATCGTCGCCGGGTTCGACCGGCCCAATATCCAGTACCGCATCAGCCCCAAGGACAATGCCACCCGCCAGATTGCCGATCTGATCGCGGAGACACCGGGGGCGGGCATCGTCTATGTCCAGAGCCGCGCGGGGACGGAGAAAATGGCGGAGGCGTTGGCCAAGACCGGACGGCCGACGCGCGCCTATCACGCCGGGCTCGACCCAGCGGTGCGCGCGCGCAACCAGGCCGATTTCGTGGCGAGCGAAGACATGGTGATGTGTGCGACGGTGGCCTTTGGCATGGGCATCGACAAGCCCGACGTGCGCTTCGTCGCCCATGCCGGGCTGCCCAAGTCGATCGAGGCCTATTATCAGGAAACGGGCCGCGCAGGGCGTGATGGCGATCCGGCGGTGGCGCATCTGTTCTGGGGTGCGGAGGATTTCGCGCGCGCGCGGCAACGCATTGGCGAGGTCGAACCCGCGCGCCAGCCGGGTGAGCGGCAGCGGCTGGCGGCGCTGGGCGCGCTGGCCGAGACAGCGGGGTGTCGGCGCAAGATCCTGCTCAAGCATTTCGGCGATGACAGCCCCGATACGTGCGGGAATTGCGACAATTGCCTCAACCCTCCGGCGGCGGTCGACGCGACGGAGGTGGCGAGGAAATTCCTCTCCGCGGTGTTTCGCACGGGCCAGAGCTTTGGCGCGGGCTATATCGAACAAGTCCTGATGGGCCAGTCGAGCGAGCGCAGCCTGATGAACGGGCATGAATCGCTCGGTGTGTTCGGCATCGCGTCTTCGCCGGAGGAAGCGGCGCTGATCAAGCCGGTCGGGCGCGCGTTGTTGCTGCGCGATGCGTTGCGGGCGAACGACTTTGGCGGGCTGGAATTCGGGCCCGGTGCGCGCGGCATCCTGAAGGAAGGCGAGCGCGTCGACCTGATCGTGCCGCCCAAGCGCACGCGGCGCACGCGCGGCGGCACGGGCGCGCAGATGAACCCGAGCGGCGATCCCTTGTTCGAGGCGCTGCGCACCAAGCGCCGCGAGCTCGCGCTGGAGGCGAGCGTGCCGCCTTATGTGATCTTCCACGATTCGGTGTTGCGCGAGATGGCGACGCTGCGCCCCGCGACGCTCGCGGCGATGGGGCGGATTACGGGTGTCGGTACGCGCAAGCTGGAGGCCTATGGCGAGGCGTTCCTGGCGGTGGTGCGGCGGTTTTAGGGAGAACACAGAGTATCTCGCGCGAAGCCGCGAAGACGCGAAGAGAAGAAGGGGAGGTGGCATGCTGCCAATCGCTTCGCGTCTTCGCGCTTCGCGTGAAATTGTGCTTGCGCCGAGGCGCGGCGAGGGGGCGCCTGGGTGCGGGCGCGATCGATGCGGTTTTCAGCGCTTTGCGATTAGCTTTTCTTCTCGGTGCGCGCAAAATCTGTCGCTTTCGCGGTGGCACCGTGCGGGTTAGAGTAACCGCATGACCACACTTCGCACCATCGACGCCACCATCTCCGTCGCGCCGCAGATTTCGCTCGAGGATCTGGCGGCGCTCGCCGCAGCCGGCTTCACCGCCATCGTCAACAACCGCCCCGACGGCGAGGATGTCGGCCAGCCGACCGGTGACGCAATCGCCGCCGCCGCAGCGGCTGCCGGGCTTGGCTATACCGCCATTCCCGTCACCCATGCCGGTTTCTCGCACCCGCAAATCGATGCGATGGCGGCGGTGTTGGCCGAGGCGAAGGGACCGGTGCTCGCTTACTGCCGATCGGGCACGCGCTCGTGCAATCTGTGGGCGCTGGCGGCGGTGAAGGCGGGCGCGCATCCCGATGCGGCAATGGCGAAGGCGGCAGCGGCGGGCTATGACCTGACCGGTCTGCGGCCGTTGCTCGACGCGCTTTCCACGGCGGCATGAGCTGGACGCAACTCGGCTATAGTCTTGCGGGCGTGATCGCGCTCGCGCTGATCGCGCGCTGGCTGCGGCTGGGCGAGAGCCGGATTGCGAGCGTGGCGCAAGCCCGCGAAACCGCCGAGCAAATGCTGGCGGGATTCATGGCACATGATGCGGTGATCGGGACCGATGGTGGCGCGGCGCTGGTGGCGGGCAATGGCACCATCGCGGTGCTCAAGCGCCACGGTGCCAGGATCGCCGCACGTCGCCTGATCGCGCCGCTTGCGCTTAGCCAGGGCATTGAGGGCGTGCGGATCGAAACCGGCGAGCGGCTGTTCGGCAGCGTGCTGCTGTTCGGCGTGACCGATGCCGAGGTGCGCGCGATCGAAGCCTCGGCCGGGCGACCGCGCGATGTGGTCGTCACGCTGCATTGACAAAGGGGTGCTGACAAGGGTGTAAGTAGCATCCATGGAGCTGCCCGATCCTGTCCCTTATGCTGTGCCCGGCTTCATTGTGCTGGTGCTGGCCGAGATGGTGGTGGCGCGGCTCCGCGACCGCACCCGCTATGAACCGCGCGATACGTTGACCTCGCTCTTGCTCGGACTGGGCAGCACCGTTGCGGGTGCGCTGTCGGTCGGGCTGGTGTATGCGATGGCATTGTGGGTGTGGCAGTTCCGCGCCTTTGACATTGGCTACCAATGGTATTGGTTCGTGCTTGCCTTCGTCATCGACGATCTGGCCTATTATGTCTTCCACCGCTCCGCACACCGCGTCCGCTGGTTCTGGGCGAGCCATGTCATCCACCATTCGAGCCAGCATTATAATCTATCGACCGCGCTCCGGCAGACCTGGACCGGCTTTGTGTCGATCGGTTTCATCTTCCGCCTGCCGCTGTTCCTGATCGGCTTTCCGCCTGCAATGGTGTTCTTTGTTGCCGGGCTTAACCTGATCTACCAATTCTGGATCCACACCGAAGTGATCGACCGGATGCCGCGCTGGTTCGAGGCGGTGATGAACACCCCGTCGCACCACCGCGCGCACCACGCGACCAATCCGCGCTATCTGGACACCAATTATGCCGGGGTGTTCATCGTGTGGGACCGGATGTTCGGCACGTTCGAGCCCGAGCGCGCCGACGATCGCCCGCACTATGGCATCGTCAAAAATCTCGGCAGCTTCAACCTGTTATGGGCGGCGTTCCATGAATGGATCGGCATCGCACAGGATGTGTGGCGCGCGCCCGGGCTTCGTGCCAAGCTTGGCTATCTGGTGATGCCGCCGGGGTGGAGCCATGATGGCAGCCGCGACACATCGGAGACGATCAAGGCGCAGTGGCGCGCGCGCTTGGACGGCATGGCAGACGGAAAAAACACAGACGAGGTACGCTAAAGTACCAGGGTGGGGAGAGGTCGAATGGAAGAAGCCGACATCGTCGTCGTCGGGGGCGGATCTGGCGGAGCGGCGGCGGCCGGGCGGCTGAGCGAAGGCGGGAAATTCTCGGTCGCCTTGCTGGAGGCGGGCGGGCGCAACACCGGTTTGCGCACGCGCATTCCGGCTTTCCTCGCTTTCCAGACCGACAAGACCAACTGGAATTACGAGACGGTGCCGCAAGCCGGGTTGAACGGCCGACGCGGGCATCAGCCGCGCGGCAAGGGGCTGGGCGGATCGAGCGCGATCAATGCGATGATCTATATTCGCGGCAATCGCTGGGACTATGACAATTGGGCGGCGATGGGGTGTCCGGGCTGGTCGTATGACGAGGTGCTGCCCTGGTTCAAACGCAGCGAACACAATGTGCGGCGTGGCGATGCCTATCATGGCGGCGACGGGCCGTTGTGGGTGAGCGACCAGAAATTCGCCAATCCCGGCAGCCTTGATTTCATTGAGGCAGGCGCGAGCCTGCAAATCCCGCGCAACATGGATTTCAATGGCGAACGGCAGGACGGGATCGGCCTGTATCAGGTGACGCAGAAGAATGGCGAGCGCTGGACCTCGGCGCGCGCCTATCTGGGGGATCGCCCGGCCAATCCCGATCTGCATATCCTGACCGGCGTTACCGCCGAACGTGTGCTGTTCGACGAAGGGCGCGTGTGGGGTGTCGCCTATCTGCAGGATGGCCAATCGAAGGTGATTCGCGCGCGGCGCGGCGTCATCCTGGCGGGCGGCGTGTTCGGCACAGCGCAATTGCTGATGCTGTCGGGGATCGGACCCGGCGTGCATTTACGCGAAAAGGGTATCGCGGTGCGGGTGGACCGGCCTGCGGTCGGGTCCAATTTGCAGGACCATATCGATTATGTCGCAGCGTTCGAGACACCGGGGACCGAGTTTGTCGGTTCATCGCTGAAGGGCACGCTGGCGATGGGCAGCGCGTTCTTCCAATGGTTGCGCAAGCGCCAGGGCATGATGACCACGCCTTTTGCCGAAGCCGGCGCCTTTCTGACCGTATCGCCCGATGCCCCCGCCCCCGACGTGCAGCTCCATTTCGTGATCGCAGCACTCGAGGATCATGGCCGCACCAAGGTGCCTGGGCATGGCTTTTCCTGCCACGTCTGCGTGCTCCGGCCCGAAAGCCACGGCACGGTGCGGCTGGCCTCGGTCGATGCGCGCGCAGCACCGTTGATCGACCCCGCCTTTTTCAGCGATTCCCGCGACATGGAGGTGATGAAGCGCGGCGTGCGCGCGATGTACCGCATTCTCGAGACCGCGCCGCTGAGCAACCACAAGGGGCGCGATCGCTACCCGATCGATCTGAGCGACGATGACGCGCTGGAGCGCCTGATCCGCGCGCGCGCCGACACGGTGTATCACCCGGTCGGGACGGCGCGCATGGGATCGGACGACGCGGCGGTGTGCGATCCGCGGTTGCGCGTGCGCGGCGTGGAAGGGCTGTACGTGGCCGATGCCTCGGTCATGCCCAAGCTCATTTCGGGCAACACCAACGCCCCATCGATCATGATCGGGGAGCGCTGTGCCGATTTTGTGACAGCGGATCTGGGATGATCGTCTAAGCGCTCCGGATGGAACGCAAAGAAACGAACTGGAACCGGATTGGGCTGGCGGCAGCAGTGGTGCTGGTGCCGGGGGGCTTTCTGCTCGGTGCCGCGCTGGTCGCGCGGCGCTATCGGCAGAAGAGCGGGGACGATTCGACGCCTATGCCGGACGCGCGCGACGACGATCCGGCGATCGAGCAGACGATTAGCGGGTAGCGGCGGCCTTTGCTTCGGTCGGGGTGGTTGCCCGTGCGCCTTCGGTCGGGTGCAGCGTTACCAGCGCGATCGCGCCCAAGGCGAAACCACCCGCAAACTGCCACAAGAAACCCGACTTCAAAACGCTGCGCATTGTAGACCCTTTCGCGGTCGGCTCCATGCCGATCGCTGCGACGCAGCAAATCGGCATTGTCCAATCGTTTCGCAAGAGGCTTTTCGGCAACCAATCGTTGCTAAAAGCTGAACCAATGGCTCACCGTACGTTTGCGCAGGCCGTCTGGATGCGTTCGCAGGCTTCGCGCAGCAGCGCGTCGGAGGTCGCATAGGAAATGCGCATCGCTGGCGACAGGCCGAACGCGGCACCCTGGACGGCGGCGACCTTGGCGTCGTCGAGCAGATAGGCGACGAACGCCTCGTCGCTGTCGATCAGCTTGCCCGAGGGCGTCGACTTGCCGATCAGCGCGGAGAATTCGGGATAGACGTAGAACGCGCCTTCGGGCCGCGGGCAGGTGATGCCGTTGGCCTGGTTGAGCATCGACACGACCAGATCGCGCCGTCCCTGGAACACGGCGGCGCGCTCCTTGAGGAAACTCTGGTCGCCATTGAGTGCGGCGACGGCAGCCGCTTGGGCGATCGAGCAGGGGTTGCTGGTCGATTGCGACTGCAGCTTGGACATCGCCTTGATCAGCCACGACGCGCCCCCGGCATAGCCGATGCGCCAGCCGGTCATGGCATAGGCCTTGGAGCAGCCGTTGACCGTCAGCGTGCGCTCGTACAGCGACGGGCATACTTGCGCGATCGTGGTGAATTCGAAGCCGTCATAGAGGATATGCTCGTACATATCGTCGGCGAAGATCCACACATGCGGATGGCGCTCGAGCACTTCGCCCAGCGCCTTCAACTCGGCAGCGCTATAGGCAGCACCGGTCGGGTTGGACGGCGAATTGAGGATCACCCATTTGGTGCGCGGGGTGATCGCCGCCTCGAGCTGCTCGGGACGCAATTTGTAGCCCTGCTCCGGCCCAGCCGCGACGAACACCGGCGTGCCGCCCGCGAACAGCACGACATCGGGATAGCTCACCCAATAAGGCGCGGGCACGATCACTTCGTCCCCGACATCGACCGTGGCGACGATCGCGTTGAACAAGGTGTGCTTGCCGCCGACATTCACGCTGATCTGGTCGGGGGTGTAGGACAGTTCGTTGTCGCGCGCGAACTTTGCGACGATCGCGGCCTTCAGCTCCGGCGTGCCGTCGACATTGGTGTACTTGGTCTGGCCGTCGCGAATCGCCTTGATCGCGGCTTCCTTCACGAAATCGGGGGTGTCGAAATCGGGTTCGCCCGCGCCCAGGCCGATCACATCGACGCCCGCGCGCTTCAATTCCTGCACGCGCGTGGTGATCGCCAGCGTCGGCGAGGGCTTGATGCGGGCGAGCGCGGCGGAAGGATGCATAAGAAAGAGCCTTGGGAAAAAGCCGTGGCGGCGGGGAACTCGCGCGAGCGCTTATCCCGCCAGCGGCGTTGCCGCAACCGTGCGTCGCGCACGAATCAGTCCGCGCAGGGCGTTACCGACGAAAAATTCATGCGTCAGATCGGCTTCGGTCAGCACGCCCTCGATCGCCCGGCCCTGCGCCAGCAGATCGGCGCGCAACACCCCCGGCAACAGTCCGTCCTCCAGTGGCGGCGTGACGAGGAGGTCCCCGCGTGGCACGAACAGCGAGGTAAAGCTCCCCTCGGTCAGTCGGCCGTCGGTGCGTACAAACACCACTTCCTCGCTGCCCGCCGCAATGCGCGCCCGATCGTAAAAGGCGCGATCGCTGGTCTTGTGACGAAGCCGGATATCGGCGGGCGTTACCGGCAAAGGAACAAGCGCGACCGACAAGGGCTGATCCGGAGCGGGGGGCATTGCGGCGATTTCGATCGCGACCGCGCCGCTCGGTGCCAGCACCAGGCGGACCTTGCGCCGCGTCCGCAGGCGGAAGGTCGCCGCCTGCAGTTCATTGCGCGTGCCGTGCCGGTCGAACGCGAAGCCAAACGCATGTGCGCTCGCCGCAAGCCGCCGGAGATGGAGGTCGAGCCGCAGAATACCGTGCTCGGGATCGAACGCCATCGTCTCGATCAGATCGAACCGGCGCGCGTCGCGAGTCAGGAAGTCGGTCTTGGCACGTGCTTCGTCCCATTCCTCGGCCGCGACCGAATCGGCGACGATGCCACCGCCCGCGCCAAAGCTGGCGTACTCCGCGCCATAAGGCAGCGTCAGCGTGCGAATCGCAACGTTGAACATGGCATCGCCATCGGCATCGAACCGACCGATCGCGCCGGTATAGAGTCCGCGCGCGGTTCCTTCGATCGCGGCGATGGCCTGCATTGCCGCGATCTTGGGCGCACCGGTGATCGATCCGCACGGAAACAGCGCCGCCAGCACGTCGACCGCGTCGGTGTCGGGGGCGATGGTGGCGGTGACGCTCGACACCAGTTGATGCACCGTCGGGTAGGTTTCCACCTCGAACAGGCGCGGCACCGCGACCGAACCGGCGCGGGCAACGCGCGCCAGATCGTTGCGCATCAAGTCCACGATCATCAAATTTTCGGCGCGCTGCTTGGGGCTGCCGACCAGCGCCGCGGCAATCGCGCGGTCCGTATCCGCGCTATCGCCGCGCCGCGCCGTGCCCTTCATCGGCCGACACAGCAGCGTGTCGCCTTCCAGCGAAAAGAACAATTCGGGCGAAAGCGAGAGGATCCGCTCAGCCCCCGTGTCGATCAGCGCGCCAAACCCGGCGCGTGCCGTCGCGCGCAAGCGGGCATAAAGCGACAGCGGGTCGCCCAGGACGCGGGCGTGCGCACGATAGGTGAGATTGGCCTGGTACAGATCCCCGGCGACGATGCACGCCTGCACGGCGGCGAAATGCGCATCATAGGTCGCCCGGTCGATCGCAGGTTCGGGCGCACCGATCCACGCCCCCGCCGGATCGGGCAGCATTGCCGGCACAGCGTCGGGGGCGATTTCGGTGTAGCGTTCGAACAGGCCGAACCACAGCAAAGGAGTCCCGGTCTCGTCCGGTCCCGCGACCGAGACCGACTCGAACGCGGCCCCGGCTTCATAGGACAGGAATCCGGCTGCCTGGAGCCCGCCAGCCCGCGCCGCGCGCAGCGCCTCCAGCGTCGGGCGGACTTCGGACACCGATCGCGCCGTGACGATTCGCACCGGATCGCAATAGAGCCGCGCCGCCGCACCGCCATCGCGCGCGTCGTCCAGCAGGACGAAGGGGCTCCGCAGTACAAGCGGGTTGGGCGATGGCGTGTGCATAATGTCGTGTAACAAATGCCCCGGCGACGCCCCTGTCGGCAACCCTTGGTTTTCGCGCGCTTGGTTTTCCGCCGCACTCACCGTATTTCAGGGGGCATGACCGCTCAGCCCCCCCAGCCGCCGCTTCGCGCCACGATCATCCCGGTGACGCCGCTGCAACAGAATTGCACGCTGTTATGGTGTACCGCGACGATGCGCGGGGCGTTCGTCGATCCGGGTGGCGACTTGCCCAAACTGCTCGCCGCCGCCGCGCAGCACAAGGTGACGGTCGAGAAGATCATCCTTACCCACGGCCATATCGACCATTGCGGCGAGGCCAAGCCGCTCGCCGAACAGCTCGGCGTCGCGATCGAGGGGCCGCATGAGGAGGATCGTTTCCTCACTTCGACCCTGTCCGAAAGTGGTGCGCAATACGGCATCCCTGGCGTCAATTTCGAGCCCGACCGCTGGCTGGTCGAGGGCGACACCGTCACCGTCGGCAATCTGGTGCTCGATGTCTATGAAACGCCTGGCCACACGCCCGGCCACGTCGTCTTCCACCACGCGCCCTCCAAACTTGCGCTGGTTGGTGACGTGCTGTTTGCAGGGTCGGTCGGCCGCACCGATTTCCCGCGCGGCAATCATCCGCAATTGCTCGACTCGATCGTCACCAAATTGTGGCCGTTGGGCGATGATACCACCTTCATTCCGGGGCACGGCCCAGCGAGCAGTTTCGCGCATGAGCGCCGCACCAACATGTTCGTCAGCGACGCAGCGCTCGCCGCCTGAGGGTCAGCCCGCGCGGACCGCGCTCGGGGCGGTCACGCTGGCTGTTGCATGCGGCAGATAGGGTAGCACCACCGCATAGCCGCCCAGGCCGAGCAGCAGCGCGAACGTAATGATCGTGCCGACCATCCGTCCGCCGGGCAAACTTTCCATCCCGAGCGCATGGCCGACTCGGCCAAGCAGGAACACCGCGCTCGCCACCCACAGCCACAGCGACGTGCCCGTGGTGAATTCGATCAGGGCGATCAGGATCAGGATGAAGGGCGTATATTCGACGAAATTCGCATGTGCGCGCATCCGGCGAATCAGCAAATCGTTGCCGCCATCGCCAATATCGATTTTGGCTTTGGTGCGGACCGATCCGGTGCGCATGGCGAGCCACAAATTCAGGATTGCAGCAGCACCCGCCGTCATCAATGTGATTGGCAACGCGATCGAACTCATCGTTCTTCTCCCCCAGGCAGGCCCGGAAACCGGGTGATGCGGCCTTGGCATCCATTCCTCGAGCTTGCAACGCCGCGCAGAATCGCTATAGGCCGCCATCTTCGCGATTTGTCTGGCATCGGTGCCGCTTGCGCGGCCAACCTCAGGCGTTGGTTGCGGAGAGCCCGAACCGGGCGTATCGCACCTGTCAGACAAGCATAAGGTTTCGCCGAAATGGCCGTCCCCAAAAGAAAAACCACGCCGTCCAAGCGCGGCATGCGTCGTTCGCACGATTCGCTGACCGTCGCGTCGTTCCAGGAATGCCCGAACTGTGGCGAACTGAAGCGTCCGCACAATCTGTGCCCGTCGTGCGGCCATTATAACGGTCGTGAGATCGTTTCGGTCGAAGGCTGACCTGACGCAACGCTCGGACAGTGAACAGGGAGCGGCCAGCGTGACGAACAGCTCCCGGATCGCGATCGATGCGATGGGTGGCGACGAAGGGCTGGCGGTGATGCTCGCCGGGGTGGCGCGTGCCCGCCGCCGGTTCGAGGACATGCGCTTCATTCTGGTCGGCGACGAGGCAGCGATTCGGGCTGGGCTGTTGAACCACCCCAACCTCACCGCGCATTCCGAAATCGTCCATGCGCCGGAGGTTGTCGGCTCGAGCGACAAGCCGAGCCAGGCGATTCGCCGCGCCAAGACGACGTCGATGGGTATTGCCATCGACATGGTGAAGCAGGGCCGCGCTGCCGCTTGCGTGTCGGCGGGCAATACCGGTGCGCTGATGGCGATGTCGAAGCTGTCGCTGCGCATGATCCCGGGGATCGACCGCCCGGCACTGGCGGGGCTGATGCCGTCGCTGGGCGACAATGACACGGTCGTGCTCGATCTCGGTGCCAATACCGAGTGCGATTCGCGTAATCTCATTCAGTTTGCCGTGATGGGCGCGGCCTATGCGCGCACGACGCTGGATCTCGCGCGCCCGCGAGTCGCGCTGCTCAATATCGGCAGCGAGGACCAGAAGGGCACCGAGACGATCCGCGATGCCGCCACCGCCTTGCGCGCCGCCGCGCATCTTCCACTGGAATTTACCGGCTTCATCGAAGGCGACAAATTGTCGCGCGGTGATGTCGATGTGATCGTGTGCGACGGCTTTTCCGGCAATATCGCGCTGAAAACCGCCGAAGGCACCGCGCGGTTCGTCGCCGATCTGCTCAAGCGGGCTTTCCGGTCTTCGGTCCGCTCGAAGATCGGCTTCCTCATCTCGCGCCCCGCAACCGAATTACTGCGCCATCATCTCGACCCGAATAACCACAATGGTGCCGTTTTTCTGGGGCTTAACGGGCTGGTCGTTAAAAGCCACGGCGGTGCCAACGAAGTGGGCGTGGCCACCGCAATCGCGGCGGCGGCGAAGATGGTGCGCGATGATCTGACGCGGCGAATCGCGGAAGATCTGGGTGATTTCGAGAAAAAGGCGGCATGATGCAAAGCGTGATTATCGGCACCGGATCGGCGCTGCCGACGCGGCGCGTGTCCAATGCCGAGCTGGCCGAAACCGTCGACACCTCGGACGAATGGATCGTCGAGCGCACCGGCATCCGCTTCCGTCACATTGCCGGCCCTGACGAGACCACCGCCACGCTGGCCGCAGACGCGTGCCGCGCGGCGCTGGGTTCCGCCGGTATTGCGGCGCAGGACATCGATTTGATCGTGCTGGCGACGGCCACGCCGGACCAGACCTTCCCGGCCAGCGCGACCAAGGTGCAGGCGATGCTCGGCATCGATGATTGCGTGGCCTTCGATGTCGCCGCCGTCTGTTCGGGCTTTCTCTATGCGCTGCAGGTTGCCGACAGCATGTTGCGCAGCGGGGCCGCCAGGCGCGCGCTGGTGATCGGTGCGGAGACCTTCAGCCGTATCCTCGACTGGGAAGACCGCGCGACCTGCGTGCTGTTCGGCGATGGCGCGGGCGCAGTGGTGCTGGAGGCGCAGGACACGGGCGCACGCGGCATTCTCGCGGTGCGGCTCCACGCCGATGGCCGCCATAACGAACTGCTTTATGTCGATGGTGGTCCCTCGACCACCGGCACTGTCGGCAAGGTGCGGATGAAGGGGCGCGAGGTGTTTCGCCACGCCGTCGTCAATCTCGCCTCGGTGATGACCGAGACGCTGGCCGTTGCCGGGCTTTCGGCGGGCGATGTCGACTGGCTGGTGCCGCATCAGGCCAATGCCCGCATCCTGGATGCAACGGCGCGCAAGCTCAACCTGTCGCCCGACAAAGTCGTCGTCACGGTTGACCAGCATGCCAACACTTCGGCCGCCTCGGTTCCACTCGCGCTCGATACCGCGGTCAAGGACGGGCGGATCAAGCATGGCGATCTGATTGTGCTGGAAGCGATGGGCGGCGGCTTCACCTGGGGTGCCGCGGTGATTCGCTTCTAATCCCTTCTTACGAGGAAGTAACTAGTACTTTCAGTCAAGCACTTCTGTGTGTTAGGTCGGTTCTCTACCATTCTTCGGGGAGGGAAACGGAATGGCATCTGTAGGAACGTTGACACGGGCCGATCTGGCGGAGGCGCTGCACAATAGTGTTGGCCTGTCGCGCGCGGATTCGTCCAAGCTGGTTGAGCAAATCCTTGGCCATATGTGTGGTGCGCTGGCCAAGGGCGACAACGTCAAGATTTCGGGCTTCGGCACCTTCGTCCTGCGCGACAAGGGCGAGCGCGTCGGTCGAAATCCAAAGACGGGCATCGAAGTCCCGATCGCGCCGCGCCGCGTGCTTACCTTCCGCGCCAGCCAGATGATGCGCGATCGCATCGTCGACGCCGACTGACGCTGACCATGGCGGTTCCGCCCGCGAAAGCCGACGCTCCTGCTGCAGCGGAGTCGGGCGGCAAGGCGGCGGGCGCGTATCGCACGATCGGGGAATTGTCGCGGGAGACGGGGCTGCCGCAGCATATCTTGCGCTATTGGGAGACCCGCTTCCCCCAGCTGCGACCGCTGCAGCGCGCCGGCAATCGCCGTTATTACCGTCCCGAGGACGTGGCGCTGGTCCGGCGTATTGCGGCGATGCTGGAGCAGGACGGCTATACGATTCGCGGCGTGCAAAAGGCACTGTTGCTCGAGGGCAAACCACCGTCGCCCCGCAACGCCGCGCTGGATAACAGAGCGCGGGACGCAATTCTGGCGGTGCGCACCGCTTTGGCAACGGCCCTCACCGACGACGCGTGAGCGGCGTGCCGAAGGGAGGGGAAGCGGAGGACAGCGCCCGCTTCCCGCGCGTGCTTCACCCGTCCAGGCTGCGCGACGCCTGTTCCGCCATATCCTTCGACAAGCCCGGCACCGCCACGATCCGTTCGAGCTGCGCGCGCATCAGCGCGGCGCGGCTGGGGTCGAAGCGCTTCCAGCGGCCGAGCGGGGGAATCAGCTTGGCGGCGGTTTGCGGGTTGATCCGGTCCAGCGCGATCAGTTGATCGGCCAGGAAGCGATAGCCCGATCCATCGGCTGTGTTGAAGGCGCGCTGATTGACCCCGAAGGCACCGATCAGCGCGCGTGCGCGATTGGGGTTGGCGAGCGTGAAATCGCGATGCTGTGACAGTTCCAGCACGATCGCGCCGGTGTCGTCGCGCGGGGCCATCGCCTGCACCGAGAACCATTTGTCGAGCACCAGCGCATTGTCGCTGTAGCGATTGTAGAAGATGTCGAGCGCAGGCGTGCGCTGGGTGGAATCGCCCGCGACCAAGGTGGTCAACGCGCTTTGCCGGTCGGTCATATTGTCGGCGGCTTCGAATTGCGCGAACGCCAGTGCGCCCGCATCACCCGCCCCCGACGCCGCAATATAGCCGAGCGCCACCGATTTCAGCCGCCTCAGGCCCTTGGCCTCCGGCGAATAGACATAGCCGTCGGTGGTGGCGCGGGCCGCATGATAGGCAGTGCGCCACGCATCCTCCAGCGTGCGCCCGATATCGCGGCGCAGGGCTTCGCGGGCGCGGAAGATCGCTTCGGGATCGACCACCGCCATCTGGTCGCCGATGAAGCTTTCCGACGGCAGCAGTACGGCTTCCGCGACGAAAGCACGGTCGAGCTGCGGGTTGGCGAGCGTGCCGCCAATCGCTGCGATCACGGCTGCGTGATCGACGCGGGTACCACCGGCGCTTTCCACCAGCGTGTCGAGCATGAGTTGCTGCAACGCCTCATAGCGCGCGAACGGATCGTCATCCTGCGCGGCGAGGAAGGCGAGATCGGCGGCGCTGCGATCGGTTTCGAGGATCGCCGGGGCCGAGAAGCCGCGGTTGATCGACAGGATCGGGCGTTCGCGCACATCCTCGAACACGATACGGTGTTCCGGCTCGGTCAGCAGCACGGTCTGTTCGGGCGCAAAGGCCTGTGCACTGTCGGCCCCGAACAATTTTATCCGGAGCGGCAGCACGACTGGTTGCTTGACGGTCTGGCCCGGCGTCGGGGGCGTGTTCTGTGCCAGCACCAGTTCCGCGCGGCCTGAGCCCTCGTGATGGAGCAAGGAGGCGGTGATGCGCGGCGTTCCGGCCTGCGAATACCAGCGACGGAATTGCGTCAGGTCGGTTCCGCTGGCGTCTTCCAGCGAGGCGACGAAATCCTCGCACGTAGCCGCTGTGCCATCGAACCGGTCGAAATACAGATCGGTGCCGGCGCGGAAGGCCTCAGCGCCCAGCATCGTCGCCAGCATGCGGATGATCTCGGCGCCCTTGTTATAGATGGTGGCGGTGTAGAAGTTGGAGATTTCCTGATAGGAATCGGGGCGGATCGGATGGGCGAGCGGTCCGGCATCCTCGGGGAATTGCGCCGCGCGCAGGCCGCGCACATCCTCGATCCTTTTGACCGCAGCCGACCCCTGATCGGCCGAGAAGCATTGGTCGCGATAGACGGTGAAGCCTTCTTTAAGCGACAGTTGGAACCAGTCGCGGCAGGTGACGCGGTTGCCCGACCAGTTATGAAAATATTCGTGCGCGACGACGGCGGCGATGCCGTCATAATCATAATCGGTCGCCGTGTCGGGATCGGCGAGGATGTAGCGGCTGTTGAAGATGTTCAGCCCCTTATTCTCCATCGCGCCGAAGTTGAAATCGTCGACCGCGACGATGTTGAACACGTCGAGATCATATTCGCGGCCATAGACACGCTCGTCCCACGCCATTGCGGCTTTGAGCGCAGCGAGTGCGTGGTCGGTGCGCGGTACGTCGGCGGCGCGCACCCAGATGCCGAGCGCCACTTCGCGGCCCGACAGGGTGACGAAGCTGCCGCGATTGACCGCGAGATCGCCCGCCACCAGCGCGAACAGGTAACAGGGCTTGGGGAAAGGATCGCGCCATTCGGCCCAGTGCCGCCCGTCGGGGAGGTCACCGGAAGCGATCGGGTCGCCATTGGCGAGCAAGACCGGATAGCGGGCTTTGTCCGCCGTCATCCGCACCTGATAGCGGCTGAGCACGTCGGGCCGGTCGGGGAAATAGGTGATGCGGCGGAAGCCCTCGGCCTCGCACTGCGTGCAGAGGTTGCCGCCTGAGGCGTACAGCCCCATCAGCTGCGTGTTGCGCTCGGGCGCGATCTCGACCTCGGTCTCGATGACATGCGCCGAGCCCGTGAGCGGCAGCACCAGCGTTTCGCCCTCGATCGTCCAGTCATTGACCGCGACCCCGTCGACGCTGACCGACAGCAGCGTCTGCCCGGCCCCGTCGAGCCGCAGCGGCCGATAATGCGCATCGCTGCGCTGCACATGGAGCGTAGCCTTCACGCGGGTAGCGGCGGGGTCGAGCGCGAAGTCCAGCGCGATCTCGGGCACCTGCCAGTCGGGCGCGGTATAATCCTCGCGGCGGGTGACATGCGGTGTAGCCGTCGGCTGGGCGGAGCTGGTCTGGATGTCGAGCATTCCCCGAGATGTAGGACTCGTGGCGGTGCGGTGCCACCGAAATCGCCCGATTTGCGCGCCCGAATCGCTGTGGTAGCGGGGCGAGACTGGAAAGGACGATGATGAAGATCTGGATTGCGGGCTTGATCGCGCTGGCAAGCGCAAGCGCGGGGTTTGCGCAACAGGCCCCGCTGCCCGACGATCAGGCGGCGATGAAGGCGCACGTCCTGTTCCTCGCCTCCGACGCGCTGCGTGGGCGTGAGGCGGGCAGCCCCGAATATAGGATCGCCGCCGAATATGTCGCGGCGCAATTCTTTGCCGCCGGGCTGAAGCCGGCCGGGGATGCGGGCAGCTATATCCAGAAGGTGCCGCTGGTCACCTATCGCGCCGCCGATAAGGGCGATGTCGTGCTCACCGGCGCGGGTGCGGGCCCGCGCACGCTGGTCTTTGGCGAGGATTATGTGCCGGGCGCGGTGGCGAGTGCCGCGCAGACCGCGCTCGATGCGCCGGTGGTGTTCGTCGGCTATGGGCTGGTCGCGCCCACTTATCGCCGCGACGATTATGCCGGGGTGGATGTGCGCGGCAAGATCGTCGCGCTGTTCGCGGGCGCGCCGAACAGCTTCCAGAGCGAGGAACGCGCGCATTTCCAGAGCGTGGCGACCAAGGCGGTGATCGCGACGCAGCATGGCGCGGCCGGCGTGGTGGTGCTGACGCGTGGTCCCTTGCCGGGGGGCGGGGCGGGCTTCGACCGGCCGCGCACGACCTGGGCGTGCGCGAATGGCACGGGCGAGACCGTCGGCGCGCCGGTGCTGGCGACGCTGAGCGCGACCGGGGCGGCCAAGCTGTTCGCGGGCGGGGCGACGCCGTGGAGCGAGATCGTCAAAAGCGCGGCCGACCGCGAGGCCGTCTTCCGCGCGGAGCCGCTCGGCGTCAGCATGACGGTGTCGCTGAAGACCGCGTTCGAGCCGATGGGCAGCGGCAATGTCGCCGGCATGCTGCCCGGCAGCGACCCAAAGCTCGCCAAGGAAGTGGTCGTGCTGTCGGCGCATCTCGATCATCTCGGCGTCGGGCGGCCCGATGCCAAGGGCGACACGATCTATAATGGCGCGGAGGACAATGCGGTCGGCATCGCCTCGCTGATCGAGGAAGCCAAGCGCTTCAAGGCGTCGGGCAAGCGCCCGCGTCGCTCGATCCTGTTCCTGGCAGTGACGGCGGAGGAAAAAGGGCTGGTCGGCTCCGACTATTTCGCCAAGCACCCGACCGTGCCGATCTCCAGCATCGTCGCCGACGTCAATCTCGATATGCCGATCCTGTCCTACGCCTTTGAAGACATGACGGTGTTCGGGGCCGATCGATCGACCTTGGGGCCGATCGTCGCGCAGGCGGTGGGCGCATTGGGGGTGACGATGTCGCCCGATCCCGATCCGGTGCAGGGCATTTTCGTGCGATCGGACCATTATCGCTTCGTGCAGCAGGGCGTGCCCTCGGTGTTCCTGTGGCCGGGGCAGAAGGGGCCGGGCAAGGCGGCGACCGCGGAATTCTTCGCGCATCGCTATCATCAGCCTGCCGATGACCTGTCGCAGCCGATCGACTGGGCGCAGGGCATTCGTTTCGTCGATGCCAATTATGCGATCGCGCGCGCGATTGCCGATGGCGATGCGCGGCCGCGCTGGAACAAGGGCGATTTCTTCGGGTTGCTGTACAATGGCTATGGGGCGAAATGATGTGCGGCTGCTGATCTTCGGGCTCGGCTATACCGCGCAAATGCTGGCGGCACGGGTGCGCGCTGCGGGCGGAGTGGTGGTCGGCACCACGCGCGACGGGCGCGACGGTACGATCCGCTTCGATGATGGCGCGGCGGTTGCGCTGGAACTGGGCGCGGCGACGCATATCCTCTCCTCGGTGCCGCCTGCGGGCGAGGTCGATCCGGTGCTGGTCACCTATGGCACGGCCCTGCGCGCGAGCGGGGCGTGGCTCGGCTACCTGTCCTCGACCGGGGTTTACGGCGATGCTGGCGGGGCGTGGGTCGATGAGAGCGCCGCGATCGGCAGCGGTCGCCGCAATGCGCGGGCCGAAGCCGATGCCGCGTGGCAGGAGATCGGCGCTCGGGTGTTTCGCTTACCGGGTATTTATGGTCCGGGGCGGTCGCCACTCGATCGTGTCGCCAGCGGTATGGCGCACCGCGTCGATGTCGCCGACCAGGTGTTCAGCCGTTGCCATGTCGACGACATAGCGCGCGGGGTGATCGCGGGGTTCGATGGGCCACGGGGGGTATACAATCTCGCCGACGATCTCCCCGCCAGCCAGAATGCGGTGGTGGCGTTCGCGGCGCGGCTGTTGGGGCTCGCCGCGCCTGCCTTCGTGCCGCTGGAGACGCTGTCGCCAATGGCGCGCGGTTTCTATGCCGAGAATCGGCGGGTGGCCAACGGCAAGGCGAAGCGCGTGCTCGGCTGGAGACCGCTCTACCCCGATTACCGCGCGGGTCTGCGTGCCCTGAGCGCGATGATCAGGCCGCCGATCACCAGCGCCGCGCCTGCCCCGGCGAGCAGCGACCAGCGATAGCCCTCGAACAGCGTCGACAGGCACATGGCGATGACGGGGACGAGCACGCCCGAATAGGCCGCCTTGGCCGGGCCGATCACGCGGAGCACGCCGAAATAGAGCGGGAAGGCGATCGCCGAGGCGAACACGCCGAGATAGAGCGTGGCGGCGAGATAGGGTAAAGTCGGCTCGATCACCGGTGGCCCGGTCGTCACCCAGGCGAAGGCGGCGTCGAACGACGCGCCGATCAGCATGGCCACGCCGAGCGTCGGGATCATCGGATAGGCGCGCGCGGTGCGCGTGCCCTGCATGACATTGGCGGTCGAGGCGGAGAAGATCGCCAGCGTCGTAAAGCCGATCCCGGTCATCACTTCGCCGGGACCATGCGGATCGATCCGCATTTCGCGCAGGAACAGGAGGGTGACCCCGACCATCGCCACGCCGACCCCGACGAGCAATTGCCGCCCGAGCCGCTGGCCGAGAAAAATGCGCCCGAACAAGGCGTTGGGCAACAGCATCAGCGCGAACACCACCGCCACCAGGCCGGAGGCGATATGCGCCTCGGCACGATAGACGAAATTGAAGTTGAGGCAGAATTGCATCAGCCCGAGCAAGGCGGCAAAGCCCCAGCCGCGCGCATCGAGCTGGACGCGCTCGCGCCGGACGGCGGCATAGCCGAGCATCACGATCCCGGCGATGAGGAAGCGATAGGTGACCGACCAGCTTGGCGGCACCACGCCCAATTGCCCGCGAATGACCAGCCAGGTCGACCCCCAGATCAGCGTGACGATGCCGAACGGGATCAGGATCGCGAGACGGCTCGAATTGGGGGGCGGATCGCCGCTCAAAGCGCGGCGATCGCATCGGCGAGCGGGCGGATGTCCTCGGGGCGCTGATTCCACGAAACCACCAGTCGCGCTTCGCCCGGACCCCAGTCATAGAAATCGAAACCAAGTGCGCGCAGTGCCTCGGCCTCGGCGGCGGTGACGCGCAGGAACACTTCGTTCGCCTCGACCGGGTTGACCAGCCGGTCGCCCGCAGCCTGCGCCAGCAAGGCCGCCCCGGCATTGGCACCCCGCGCCAGATCGAGCCACAGATCGCCGTCGAGCATCGCCAGCAATTGCGCCGCGAGATAGCGGCCTTTGGACAACAGCAACCCGGCGCGCTTGCGGCGATAGAGCGTCGCGGCGGCAAGCTCGGGCTTGAAGAAGATCAGCGCCTCGGCGCTCATCCCGCCATTTTTGATAAAGCCGAAGCTCAGCGCATCGACCCCGGCGCGCCACGTCAGGTCGGCGGGCGCGCAGCCGAGATGCGCGACGGCGTTGGCGAAGCGCGCACCGTCCATATGCAGCCCAAGCCCACGCTCACGCGCGAGCTGGCCGATCGCGGCGACGTCATTGGGGGTGTAGACCAGCCCATATTCGGTGGCGTTGGTGATCGAAATCGCATGTGGTTGCACCTGATGGACGTCGGTGCGCGTCGCATCGAGCAGGGCGCGGATCGAATCGGGGGTCAGCTTCGCGCCCTCGCCCTCGGCCAGCAGCAATTTGGCACCGTGGGTGTAGAATTCGGGCGCGCCGGCTTCGTCATTCTGGATATGCGCGTCGCGGTGGCAGACGATCGCGCCATGCGGCGGGCACAAGGCTGCGAGCGCGAGGCAATTGGCCGCTGTGCCCGAGGGCACCCACAAGGCGCGCACCGGGGTTTCGAACAGCTCCGAAAAACGCGCGTCGAGCTGTTTGCTCCAGCCATCGCCGTCATATGCGGTGTCGAGCACATTGGCGTCGGCCATGGCGGCGAGGACGGTGGCGTGGACGGGGGCGGCGTTGTCGGAGAAGAAGCGCATGGCACAGCAATGCGGGCGTGCTTGCCCGGCGTCAACCGGCGCTATTGGTCCTGGTTCGGATCGCTCTGGTCGCGGCGCGGTGCGCGATCGTCGGGGGCGTCGCGGCGGCGGTCGCGCTGGTCGGGGCGGCTGGGCGCGAAGTCGATTTCGCCATTGCGCAACCGTATCCGTCCGACGCCCGGAATCTCGCCCTCGACCGGGGGGATCGCGCTGGGATCGAGGAAGTTTTCCAGCGCATCGCCGAGCGAATTGCCCGCATCGGGATCAACCTCTTCGACCGGCTCGGGCGCGGCGGCGGGGCCGACACCGAGCGCGGTCTGCATGAAATCGCGCCACACCCGCGCCGGAATGCCACCGCCGGAAAGTCCGGCATTGGGGGTGTTGTCGTCATTGCCGACCCACACGCCGACCACCAGCCCATTGGCGAAGCCGACGAACAGCGCGTCGCGGCTGTCCTGCGTGGTGCCGGTCTTGCCATAGGTCTTGACCGACAGAGCGGCGGCGCGCCCGGTGCCCGTCTCGGCCGAGGCGGAGAGCAGATCGAGCATCTCGTCATGGATGGTGCCATCGAGCGAATGGGTGCGATCGGTGAGCGCGGCCATGATCCCGTGCTCCGCCGGAGCCGCCTCCAGCCCGTGCGCGTGGACCGGATAACGTTCGGCGAGAATCGCGGCATAAGCCGAAGTCAGTTCGAGCAGCGACATGCTCGACGTGCCGAGCGCGATCGTCGCTTCATTGGGGATGGGCGAGGTGACGCCGAGATCGCGCGCCGCCTGGATGACATTGGCAACGCCGACTTGCTGGGTGATGCGTGCCGCCGCCACGTTGGATGAGCGCGCGAACGCCTGGCGGAGCGTAATCGGCCCGAGATAGCGGCCATCGGCATTTTTGGGCGACCAATTGGCGATGGTGATCGGCTTGTCGTCGATCACCGAATCCGGCGTCATGCCGTGGCGCATCGCCGCCAGATAGACGAACAGCTTGAAGGCGGAGCCGGGCTGGCGCTGGGCTTGCGTCGCGCGGTTGAACGGGCTGTCGGCATAGGATTTGCCGCCGACCATCGCGACCACGCGGCCATCGGGGCGCATCGCCACCAGCGCGACCTGCGCCTGGCGCAAGCCCGCACGCCGCACCGCATGTTCGGCGGCGCGTTGCAGGCGGCGGTCGAGCGTGGTCTGTACCGTCGTCTCGGTTGCGATTTCGCCCGCGCGATCGCGCGCCTCGGGCAGCACCCAATCGGCGAAATAGGTGCCGTTGGGCAGCACCTGGGTATGATCGGCAATCGGTCGCGCTGGACGGACTTCGGCCGCGTCGGCTTTATCGAGGAAACCCGCATCGACCATCGCCGCGACGACCAGAGCGGCACGATCGCGCGCGCCCTTCAGGTTGATGGTGGGGGCGAGTTTGGACGGGGCCTTGACCAGCCCGGCCAGCATCGCTGCCTGCCCGATCGACAGATTTTCCGGCGTCCGCCCGAAATAATGCCGCGCGGCGGCGCGCAGGCCATAGACGTTGTCGCCGAAATAGACGTTCGACAGGTAGCGCGAGAGGATCTGATCCTTGGTCAGCCACGCCTCCAGCCAGAAGGCGATCATCACTTCGCGAATTTTGCGCGCGGCGGTGCGATCCGAATCGAGAAAGGCGTTCTTGGCGAGCTGCTGGGTGATCGTGCTGCCGCCCTGATCGCGGCCCTTGGAGGTGATGTTGTGGAAGAAGGCGCGGGTGATGCCGCGCGGATCGATCCCCCAATGCGTGCGGAAACGCCGGTCCTCGATCGCCAGGAAGGCGTTGGTGACGTTTTTGGGCAGCTTGGCGGCATCGACCGGTGCCCCCAGGATCGCGCCGCGCCGCGCGATCGGCGTGCCGTCATCGGCGAGCAGCGTGATGCTGGGCGGGGTCGGCGGTTGCAGCGATTTCGACAAGGGCGCGGTGACCGCGAGCCAGCCGACCGCGAACACGAACAATACGATCAGCGCGGCGATGCCGCGCATGACCCAGCGCAGCCGGTTGGGCCGCTGCACCACCGGCAGGGTGGTCGTATAGCCGTCGTCCTCGTCGGCGTAGGGCTCGCCCTCGGCCTGGTAGCTCGGCCCCCCATGACGTTCGGGCGGCGGCATACCGCCGGTCAGCTCGAGCGCATCGTCCGCGCGCTGCGGCCGATCGGCCGGATCGAAGGGATAGGAACGCATGGACTAGATCCCGCTACACCGAAAGCGTGTGTTACTCATATAAAACAGATCGTGCAAGCAAGGGTCACGCATCGATGCCGGGTGTAGCAGCGCGGGGGGCAAGGCGCGAGGGGGAGCCGATCGGGCCCCAGTTGGCGATTGAGCCCGGCGCGCGCGCCCGCTATCGAACGCGGACCGTGGCCGTGTGCCGCCCCGCTGCGAAAGATTTCCCCGATGGCCGATTCCGCGCCCGATCTGCCCCTTGTCGTCGGGATTGGCGGCACGATCGGAGGGGTGTCCTCGACCGAGCGCGCGCTGGCGATCGCGCTGGACGCGGCGGCACGCGAAGGTTTTCGCACGCGCATGTTCGGCGGTGCCGACATGGCGCAGCTGCCGCTTTATGATCCAAGAGCGACGACGCGGACCCCGCAGGAGCGCGAGTTCGTCGATACCGTGCGGCAAGCCTCGGCGCTGATCATCGCCTCGCCCGGCTATCACGGCAGCATTTCGGGCGTGGTCAAGAATGCGCTCGACTTGCTCGAGGAAACCGCGCGCGATCCGCATCGCCCGTATCTGGCCGATATGCCGGTCGGCTTGATCGCGACGGCCTATGGCTGGCAGGCGACGGGCAGCACCATCGCCGCGCTGCGCTCGATCGTCCATGCCCTGCGCGGCTGGCCGACGCCGTTCGCGGCGGCGGTCAACACGCAACTCACCAAATTCGATGCCGAGGGTGGGGCGAGCGACCCCGCCGTGATCGAACAGCTTTCGCTGGTCGGGCAGCAAGTCGCGCGCTTTGCGCCGCTGGCGATCCAGCATGGCTGAGTGGCTCCGCCAACCCATCGCGCGGCGCAGCGCGCTGACGCTCGGCGCGGGCGCGCTGGCGAGCAGCCCGCTGTGGGCGCAATCCCTGGTCGATCTTGGCTTTTCGCAGGGCGACGGCCGCCGCCCGCTGACCGATGCTTTTCCGGGCAAGCGCGGCATGATCCTGCAGCGCGTGCGCGCGCCGCTGCTCGAAACGCCGATGGCGGCGTTTGACGGGGAATTGGGCGCATCGACCTTCACCCCGAACGACCGCTTCTTCGTGCGCTGGCATTATGCCGATATTCCGCTGTCGGTCGATGTCGACAGCTTCCGCTTGCAGGTCGGCGGGGCGGTCAAGCACCCGCTGTCGCTGAGCCTCAAGCAGCTACAGTCGCTGCCGCAAGTCGAGATCGCGGCGGTCAACCAATGTTCGGGCAATTCACGGGGGCTGTTCGCCCCGCGCGTGCCCGGCGCGCAATGGGGCAATGGCGCGATTGGCAATGCGCTGTGGACCGGCGTGCGCTTGCGCGATTTGCTGGAGCGTGCGGGCGTTGCGCCGGGGGCCGTGCAAGTGCAGTTTGCCGGGCTCGATCGTCCACCGGGCGATGCGCCGTGGTTCGCCAAGTCGCTCGCGATCGACCATGCCCGCGCCGATGAGGTGATCGTGGCGTACGGCATGAACGGTGCGCAACTCCCGCTGCTCAACGGCTTTCCGCTGCGGCTGATCGTGCCGGGCTGGTTCTCGACCTATTGGGTCAAGGCGCTTGACCGCATCACCGTGCTCGCCGCGCCCGACACCGGCTATTGGATGGACAAGGCCTATCGCATCCCGGCGACCCCGCGCGCAAACGTGGTGCCGGGGGCCAAGGATTTTCCGACCGTGCCGATCGGGCGGATGCTGCCGCGTGCCTTCTTCACGCGCGCCGATGCGGGCGGCGTGCGCGGTGTAGCGCTGGGCGGCGCGGGCGGGGTGGCCAAGGTCGACTGGTCGATCGATGGCGGCAAGAGCTGGCATCCGGCGCAGCTTGGCCCCGATGCGGGGCGCTATGGCTTCCGGCGCTGGGCGGCTTCCGTCCCGCCGGGTGCGCAGACGGTGGCGGTGCGGGCCACCAACACCAGCGGCGAAACGCAAGGCTTCGATCCGATCTGGAACCCCGGTGGCTATATGCGCAACAGCATCGAGACGGCGAAGGTGATGCAAGCATGATGCGACCGTTTGGATCGATCGGCGCGCTGGCCGCAGTGGCGCTGCTGTCGGGGTGCGAGCGCTATGCCACGCCCGAGTCGCTGCGCGGCGCGGGCGAGCCGATCGCGCTGACCTCGCAAAGCATCACCTTGCCCGACGAGACGGTGACGCTGCCCGCCAGTGCAGAGATCGTGACGGTCAATTGCACCGCCTGCCATTCGCCCGATTTGATCCTGAGCCAGCCCCGGCTCAAGCCCGAGCAATGGCAGGCGGAAATCACCAAGATGCGCAGCGCGTATAAAGCGACCATCGACGAGAAGGATGACGGCAAGATCGTCGCGGCCTTGCTCGCGCTTCAGAAATAGGCGCGCCAGAAGAACACCACGGTGGTCGCGCCGGTGACGAACAAGGTCCAGCCGCGCACCACGCCGTGTGGCAGGCGCTTGCCGATATGCGCGCCGATCCAGCCGCCGAAGATCGCACCGACCAGCATCGGCAGGCACGCGGCCCAGGCGATCAGCCCGGCGAGAATGAACACGATCGCGGCGGCGGCATTGGCGATCGCCAGCATCAAGGTGCGCGGCGCGAACAGGGCGCGCGGCGAAACGCCCGCGAGCAGGCCATAGACGGCGGTGGTCATCAACCCGACGCCGCCGCCGAAATAGCCACCATAAATGCCGAGCGCCGCCTGCACGACCACCAGCATGTGCGGCGTGATCGTGACGCGGCTGTGCAGCGCATCGGCGGCGCGTTTGCCGAAGGTGATGACGACGAAGGCGAACAGCAGCAGCCACGGGATCAGCAAGTCGAACACATGCGTCGGCGTCGCCCAGAGCAGCGCGCTGCCGGCCAGGCCGCCGACAAAGGTGATTGCGGCGAGCAAGCGGATGCGAACCCCGCCGATCGGCTGCAATTCGTCGCGAAACGCCCAGGCGCTGGTCGCGGCCCCCGGCAACAAAGCGAGGTTGGAGGTGGCGTTGGCGGTGTTGGCAGGCAGGCCGAGCGCGATCAGCGCGGGCAAGGTGGCGAAGGTGCCGCCGCCCGCCAGCGCGTTCATCGCGCCGCCTAGAAGGCCCGCGCCTGCAGCGAGGCCGATTGTCGTCAGATCCACCGTCATTCCGTCATGCCGGGCTTTGTCCCGGCATCGAGCGTGCCGCACATTCCGCCAGACCGGTTTGTGACGCGCGCGACCGGGCGAGGCAAGGTGTGCAGCTCGCAGACCTCCGCCGTGCTCCTGCGCTGGCAGGAGCCCATGGCTGCAAGCGCCACGCCCGTAACCCTGGGTTCCTGCCAGCGCAGGAACACGGGTGGTTAACCCAGCGCCGCCTGCTTTTCCTCGGCCAGCCGGTCGAGCTCGGCGCGGGTCCGCTTTTCGCTGGCGGTTTTCAGCTGCCCGCAGGCGGCATCGATGTCGCGTCCGCGCGGGGTGCGCACCGGCGCACTGATGCCGGAATCGAACACGATGTTGGAGAAGGCCTTGATCCGCTCCGGCGTCGAACATTCATAGGGCGCGCCGGGCCAGGGGTTGAACGGGATCAGGTTCACCTTGGCGGGCAGATCATATTTCTTCAGCAGGCGCACCAGCTCGCGCGCATCGGCGTCGCTGTCATTCTTGTCCTTGAGCATCACATATTCGAAGGTGATGCGCCGCGCATTGTTGGCCCCCGGATAATCCGCGCACGCCTGGAGCACCTGCTCGAGCTTGTACTTGCGGTTGATGGGGACGATCTCGTCGCGGATCTCGTTGGTGACGGCGTGAAGCGACACGGCGAGGTTGACCGAGATTTCCTCGCCCGCGCGCGCCATCAGCGGCACGACGCCACTGGTCGACAGCGTGATGCGGCGGCGTGACAGGCCGATGCCGTCGCCATCCATCACGATCTTCAGACCATCGCGGACATTGTCGAAATTGTAGAGCGGCTCGCCCATGCCCATCATCACGATGTTGGTGAGCATCCGCCCCTCGGGCTGGCTCGGCCATTCGCCCAGTGCGTCGCGCGCGAGCATCACTTGCCCGACAATCTCGCCCGGCGTCAGGTTGCGCACCAGCCGCATCGTGCCGGTGTGGCAGAAGCGGCAGTTAAGCGTGCAGCCGACCTGGCTCGACACGCACAAAGTGCCGCGATCGGCGTCGGGGATGAACACCATCTCATAATCATTGCCGTCATCGGTGCGCAGCAGCCATTTGCGCGTGCCGTCGGTCGACACTTGCGCCTCGACCACTTGCGGGCGGCTGATGGTGAAACGCTGTTCCAGCCACGGCTGCATGGCCTTGGAAATGTCGGTCATCAACGAAAAGTCAGTGACGCCGCGATTGTAGATCCAGTGCCACAATTGCTTGGCGCGGAGTTTCGCCTGTTTGGGGTCGTGCTGCGAGGTTTCCAGCGCCATCCGCAGATCGGCCTTGGACAGGCCGAGCAAATCGATTCGCCCATCGCTGCGCGGCACCAGCGCGCGCGGCACGGGTACGGGATCGATATGCCCCGGAATGGGCATGGAGAGGACTGGAGCTGTCTGCATCCGGGGCACATAGGCTAAAATGCCCGCTTTTTCTACTCCCGCCGATTTTCGTGCGGCAGACAGCCCAGCGCGCGCAGCGTCGTGGCCATCGCCTGGTCGAGCGGAGTGTGCGGTTCCGCGCCCAATAGTGCCACCAGATCGCGATGGTCGAGCGCGAGCGGGTTGCGCCAGAAGGTGCGCATCTCGATCAATTCGCGCATGGTCGCGTTGAACGGTGCGATCAGCGGCAGCAGCGCCCAGGGCATCCGCCGCACGGGCAGCGCAGGATTGCCGACTGCATTGCGGATGGCACCTGGGAACAGCGTGCCGTCGGGGTCGTAATAGCCCGCGAAATGATAGCGCGCGAAATCCGGCAGCGTGGCGTCCCGTTCGAGCAATTGCGCGAAGGTCTCGCCGACATCGGGCAGATAGGCCCAGCTATGGCCGATGCCGCGATCGCCGGGATAGGTGATGGCGGTAACCGGCTTGCCCGGGGTGACCATGCCCTGTGACAGCCAACTGCCACCCGGGCGCGGCCCGAAAAAGTCGCCAGCGCGCAGGATGACAGCGCGCATTCCGCCGCGACAGGCCGCTTCGATGCGCTGTTCCATCGCGACGCGGATGGCACCTTTGCGCGTCACCGGATGCTGCGGAGAGTCCACCATGGCGACGGCGATGGTGCCGACATCGTAATTGTAGATCGTGCCTGGCAAGGCGAGCCGCGCGCCCACCGCCTGGGCCGCGGCGATGCTGTTGTCGAGCATTGGCAGCACCAGCCTGCTCCAGTTGCGATAGCCGGGCGGGTTGACCGCATGGACGATCGCATCGACGCCGTCTGCGGCATCGAGCACGGCGGCAGCGTCCATCGCGTCGCCGGCGAGCCAGGTGATGCCAGGCTGCGCGGCGCGCGGCGTTCGTGTCAGCGCGCGCATTTGCCAGCCGTGCGCGATCAACGCCCGTGCGGTTTCCCCGCCGACGCCGCCATTGGCACCCAAGATCAAAGCCGTTTTGTAGGTCATCTGCGCCTCCTGTTAATGCGACATGGAGATACGCGCCCAGGGGGTTGTCGAAAATTGGCAAGAACTGCCAGGCCGCCTATACAAAAATGATGAGCATCGACTCGATCGACTGGGAACGCCAGCGCGCCTTTCTTGCCGTGCTGCGGACGGGCAGCCTGTCCGGCGCGGCGCGGCTGCTGGATATCGCCCAGCCGACGGTGCGGCGGCGGATCGCCGAGCTGGAGGCGGCGACGGGGGCAGCGCTGTTCACCCGCACACCGGGCGGATTGCAGCCAACCGAGGCAGGCCGCGCGGTGGCGGGCCATGCCGAGGCGATGGACCATGCCGCCGCCGCCTTCGTCCGCGCGGCGAGCGTTTCGGCCGAGGTCGCCGGGCGCGTGCGCATCTCGGCGAGCGAGATCATCGCGGTCGAGGTGCTGCCGCCGATCCTTGCGGGGTTACAACGTGCGCATCCGGGCTTGATGATCGACTTGTCGCCGACCAACCGCAATGAGGATGTCTTGCGGCGCGAGGCCGATATCGCGGTACGCATGGTCCGCCCGACGCAAGACGCGCTGGTCGCACAGCGCGTCGGCGATGTGCCGCTCGGCCTGCACGCGCGGCGCGACTATCTCGCCCAGTACGGGACGCCGGACAGCGTTGCCGAGCTCGCCGGGCATCGCATCATCGGCGTGGAGCATGACAATGCCATCTTGCGCGGGATGCGGGCGCAAGGCTGGCCGATCGACGTCGAGCGTTTCGGCTTTCGCAGCGATAACGACCTGGCCCAGCTCGCGGCCATTCGCGCAGGCCTGGGAATCGGTTTTTGCCAGATCGGGCTGGCGGCGCGCGATCGCGATCTTGTGCGGGTCTTGCCCGATACCGTAGCGGTGGCGCTCGACACCTGGGTCGTTGCGCATGAGGATCTGCGTGGCGTTGCGCGGATCCGGGCGACCTTCGATCATCTTGTCGCCGGCCTGCGTGCCTATATCAGCGCCTGAGGCAGCCGAGCGATGCCGCGTCGATGGCGGTTGCGGCTCCGCGCAGCGCATAGACATCGGCAAAGGGCGCACCGCTTTTGGCGAGCGTCTCGACACTCATGCTGCGGCTGGACCGAATCGCGGTGACGATCGCGGCATCGGTGCGCGCGTCGGGGGCCCAGGCGTCGGCATTGCCCGCGACCAGATCGAAGCGCCGCTCGCCCACCGACAGCGTGACGCGCGATTGCGGATTGCGTTCGCGGCTGAGGCGGATGTGGAGCTGGTTGCGCGCGCCTTGCCCCGGCCAGCTGGCGATGCTGGCAAAGGGGCGCCAGGCGGACGCTCCGCCCGATTGCGCCGGGGCGGCGATCGCGTAGCAGCGCAGCGGAGAGGGATCGGTAAAGGCCCCCCAGCGATCGAACACGCCAAGCGATTCGCGCGCGGCGGCGGGGGCGGCGATCAGCACCAGCAAAACCGCCACCCGGCGCTTCATGCAGGCGCGTGCCCCAGGCCGAGATGCACCACGCTTTCGATGCCGCGATCGATCATCACGACCGACCCCTGTGGCAGGCCGGGCGCTGCGGGTGCGCCATAGCCGGGTGCGTCCGCAGCGTTCGTCATCACCCCGCGCAGTACCCGGCTGGAAATGCCGTGCATGATGACGAGCCGGTCGCCATGATCGGCGGCGGTATCCGCCAGCCAGCCGGACACGCGCGCCGCAATTTCGGGATAGGTTTCGCCATCGGGTGCGGGAAACAGCAGGCCGGCATCCCGATCGACCACGCGCGCACCCTCTGCCGCGAGATCCGCGTAATAGCGCCCGCCCCACGCGCCCATGTCGATTTCGACGAGCCGCGAATCGGTACGCGCCGCATGCCAGTCGAGTTCGAGATGCTCGGCGATCACCGCGAGCGTCTGCAACGCGCGTCCGGTGGGGGAGGCCCATAGCGCCAGCGGCGGGCGCGGCCCCAATTTTTCCCGCAGTGCCCGTCCCATTTCGTCGGCCTGGGCAAAACCGGCACGGGTGAGGGGGGTATGGGCATGGTCGCCCTGCAACCGTCCGGCGGCGTTGAACACCGTTTCACCGTGGCGGGCGATGAAATCGCGGCCCTTTCGTGGCGGCATCTGGGCGTTGGAATCCATGGCCTGCCTTTCAACCCCGTGTGACGCAAAAGCAACGGTTTTCCTCGTTGTCTGAGGTTCATGCAACTCCCCGCCGGGCTGCCTATTTGAGGGTTCCCCACGCAATACCAGTGGGATGTACCAACGGAGTTACCCTAATGCGCAAGCTAGCCCTCACCGCCACCGTTGCCGCTTTCGGCATTGGCCTGGCCGCCCCCGCCTTCGCTCAGGACGGACCCCCGCCGTCGCGCGACGATGCAACCTTCACCGGCCCCCGCGTCGGCGTGATCCTTGGCTATGACAAGCTGCAGCCGGGCCGCGGTCCCAATTCCAGCATCAGCAGCGACCGCAAGGCCGATGGCCTGACCTATGGTGGCGATTTCGGCTATGACGTGGCGCTCAACCGTTTCGTGATCGGTGCCGAAGGCGAAGTCACCGGCTCGACCGGCGATGTCAGCAACGCGCCGACCAGCGCTGCCGCGCTCGGCTATGGCCGCGTCAAGCAGGGCCGCGACCTGTATGCCGGTGCCCGCATCGGCTATGTCGTCGCACCGAAGACGTTGATCTACGCCAAGGGCGGTTACACCAACGACCGTCTCGACTTGACCGCCAACAACGGCACCACCACGACCGGCGCGCACTATAACCTCGACGGCTATCGCGTCGGTGCCGGTGTCGAGCAGAAGATCGGTCGCACCACCTACGCCAAGCTCGAATATCGCTATTCCAACTATGGCGATGCGCGGCTGGAATATGCCAATGGCGGCAACACCAACAATTTCAGCGTCGACACCGACCGTCATCAGGTCGTTGCCGGGCTGGGTGTCCGCTTCTGATGCAAGCTGCCTGTTTGCAGGCGTAAAACGGGGGTCGGGGCGCTTGCCCCGGCCCCTTTTATGTTTAAGGAAAGAGACACGGCGAATTGCCCCCGGCGCGTACGCGTCCGGCGGGAGTGAAGTGGGCGATGGGCCCGGGGGAACGACATGAAGGCGACGATCGAACGGGCGACTCTGTTGAAGGGCTTGAGCCACGTCCAATCGGTGGTGGAGCGGCGTAACACCATTCCGATCCTCTCCAACGTGCTGATCGAGGCGACGGCCGAGGGCGGCCTGAAGCTGATGGCGACCGATCTCGACCTGCAGATCAACGAGACCGTTGCCGCCGCAGTCGACCAACCCGGTGCGACCACGGTGTCGGCGCACACGCTGTTCGACATTTGCCGCAAACTGCCCGAAGGCAGCCAGGTGTCGCTCGCCGCCGCCGATGGCAAGCTGACGATCATGGCCGGGCGCGCCAAATTCCAGCTCGGCACGCTGCCGCGCGACGATTTCCCGGTGATCGCCGAGGGCGAACTGCCGGTGTCGTTCGAACTGCCCGCCGAGACGCTGAAGCAGATCATCGACAAGACGCGCTTCGCGATTTCGACCGAGGAAACGCGCTATTATCTGAACGGCATTTTCTGGCACGTGTCGGAAGACCCGCTGCCAGTGCTGAAAGCCGCCGCGACCGACGGCCATCGCCTGGCGCGCATCACCATGCCGCGGCCCGAGGGTGCCGAGGGCATGCCCGACATCATCATCCCGCGGAAGTGCGTGGCCGAGTTGCGCAAGCTGCTCGACGAAGTCGACGGGTCGGTCGGCGTGTCGATGTCGGCGACCAAGATCCGCTTCGATCTGGGGCAAGCGCTGCTCACCTCCAAGCTGATCGACGGGACCTTCCCCGATTATTCGCGCGTCATCCCGACCGGCAATGACAAGATCCTCAAGATCGACCCGCGCAGCTTCGAGGAAGGCGTCGACCGTGTCAGCACGATCGCGACCGAGAAGACGCGCGCGGTGAAGATGGCGCTCGACCGCGACAAGATCATCCTCTCGGTCACCAGCCCCGAAAATGGCACGGCGGCGGAAGAAGTGCCGGGCGAATACACTTCGATGGGCTTCGAGATCGGCTTCAACAGCCGCTATCTGCTCGACATTCTCGGCCAGCTTCAGGGCGACACGATCGAAGTGCATCTGGCCGACGCCGCTGCGCCGACGCTGATCCGCGAGAATGACAAGTCTGCCGCGCTGTATGTGCTGATGCCGATGCGAGTGTGAGGGACGCCTCCACCTAAAGGCCCATTGACGTAGCGGCACCCGATCTTTATTGACATGCATGTCAGCAAGGATCGAGTCGATGGCCAAGCTTCCGCCTTTTCCGGGTACGACCGGGCGTCGCGACTGGCGCACCGCCTTTGATGCCATTCGCAAGCTGCTCGCCAATGGCGACGACACGACGCAGGTGTTCCGCATCATGCGCGCGCTGAATGTCGGCAACGCGCCGATGAATTACGCGCGGTTGATCGCCACCACGCAGGGCGGGCGGCTGGCTTCCGAGCAGGTCGAGCTGGCGGCGCGCTTTTCCGATCCGGCCTTTGTCGCGCAATTTGGGCCTGGCACGGTCGGTGCGGCGTATCGCCACTTTCTGGAAACAACCGGCTATTCCGCCGACGGGCTGGTCGCGGTCAGCAAGGTAATCAACGAAGATCAGGTTCAGCATCCTTATGCGTGGTTCGGTCGTCGCGTGCGCGACACGCATGACATCTGGCATGTGCTGACTGGCTATCAGGCCGATGAATCGCTCGGCGAAGCATGCCTGGTGGCGTTCAGTTATGCGCAGGTCGGCGGGCTCGGCTGGGCGTTCATCGCGGTGGCGGCGGCGCTGAAGAGCCTGAAGGCGACCGGCAACACGCTGTTCGCCCGCGCGGTGTGGGAAGGTTATCGTCACGGTCGCCGCGCGCAGTGGCTGTCGGGCGAGGATTATGAAGCCTTGCTGGCGGAGCCGATTGACGCGGCGCGCGCACGGTTGGGGATCGCGACGCCGACGGCCTATCTGAAGGCGCAACGCGAGCTTGGCCCGGAGATGGCCTCTTATCTCAGCCAGCGGCGTGGTGACGCGGCACCGGTTGCTGCCTGATTCGATCACGATCGCGTTTCAAACGAATCGTACCCTGCGCCCCCGTTCGCCCTGAGCCTGTCGAAGGGCCCCTCCGCAGGCGACATCCTCGCTTGTGGGGGGCGGGGCTTCGACAGGCTCAGCCCGAACGGGATTGCGGTTATCGCTGTGTAAGAGACATTGGCTCTACTCGCGCTCGGGCACCGGCACGTTGAAGCCGTTGAGCGTCATCGACACCAACGCATAGAGCCCGACCAGATAGATCAGCTCATTGGTGCCATGCTGGCCGAAGGTGTCGACCGCGAGGCGGTAGCACGGCTCGGGCAGCACCCCGCCATTGACCAGCGCGAAGGCGACGTCATAAGCGACGCTTTCCTCCGGCGAGAGATCGTGCGGCTTGATGTTGGCGCACAGCTCGGACAGCCGCTGCGGCGACATCTGCTCGTGTTCGGCCACCGCGATATGGGCGTAAATCTCATAAGCGGCGTCGAAATGCGCGCCGCACACCAGAATGGCGATCTGGCGCGGCTTGTCGTCGAGCGTCGCTTGCGCGGTCATCGCCTTGGTCAGCTCCCACACCGCCTTGCCGATCACGGGTTCATGCAGCCACGGATTCCACGGGCCGATCAGCGCGCCATCGGCATCGACCGTCTTGAACACGTTGAAATTGGAGGCGATGCCCGCCTTCATGTCTTCGTAGAGGGGCTTCTGGTCGTCGGTCAGGTCGGCGGGGGTGATCAGGGGCAAACGCATCGACGGTCTCCTTCGGCGCGGCAGCGCATCAGCGCCGCCTTGGTTCCTGAAAGTTGCGCGGAAATTGCGAAAGCTGCGCGACAGGGTAGAGCGGATGCGATGCTCACGCGCCTGGTCCTGACCGATTTCCGCAACCATGCCGATCTGGCGATCGCGCCGGGGCCGGGCTTTGTCGTGCTGACCGGCGAAAATGGCGCGGGCAAGACGAATGTGCTCGAAGCGGTCTCGCTGCTCGCGCCCGGCCGGGGTCTGCGCCGCGCGAGCCTCGGCGAAATGGCGCGGCAGGGCGGTCGCGGCGGCTTCGGCGTGGCGGCCGAGTTGGTCGGCGAGGTGGCGATCGCGACGGGGACGCAAGCCGCTGCCCCCGAACGCCGGATCGTGCGCGTGCAGGGCGCGGCGGTGGCGGCGACGGCGCTGGCGGAATGGCTCACGGTCTTGTGGCTGACCCCGGCGATGGACCGCTTGTTCGTCGAGCCCGCCGGTGAGCGGCGGCGCTTTCTCGACCGGCTGACGCTGGCGCTCAGCCCCGGCCATGCCGTCCATGCCAATCGCTATGAAGCGGCGATGCGCGCGCGCAACCGTCTGCTGGGGGAGGACGGCCCGCCCGACCGCGACTGGCTGGCCGCGCTGGAAGCGCAAATGGCTGAGCATGGCGCGGCGATCGACTCTGCACGGCGCGCAACGGTGGTGTCACTTGGCGAACGGCTGGCCGACCAGCCCGAGGGGCCGTTTGCGCGCGCCGGGCTCCGCCTCGAAGGGTGGACCGGCGGTGGGGCGACGCTGGCGGCCGATCTGGCGCAAAGCCGCGCGCGCGACGCGGCGGCGGGCCGTGCGCTGGTCGGCCCGCATCGCAGCGATCTGGCGGTGACGCATCTCGGCAAAGGGCAAGCGGCGGCCTTGTGCTCGACCGGGGAACAGAAGGCGCTGCTGCTGGGGCTGATCCTCGCCCATGCCGGGCTGGTGGCGGAACGCACCGGCGCGCCACCGATCCTGCTGCTCGACGAAGTGGCCGCGCATCTCGACCCCATGCGCCGCGCGGCCTTGTTCGAGCGGCTGGCGGGCAGCGGGCAAGTGTGGATGACGGGCACCGAGCCTGCGTTGTTTGCGGGGCTTGATGCGGCTGCGGTGCGGCTGACGCTGGGCGCGGGCGGGTGATGGTGCGGGGGCCCGTTGGTTGAAGGGGCTGCCCGCTGTTACTTGGATGTCTTGTCTGGGTTATGCCTCCGATACGACCCAATGACGCGCAACATAATTGAACTGGCTCACGTCGTTACCATAAACATACTTGTGGCGATTTTGAATTGTATAGCGGTTCATCGCTTCGATAAAGACACCATCGCGGATATTGCGATCTATAGAGAGGCGCATGTCAATTTCACCGAAGCCGTTGTTATTGTAAGCTACGAAAAATTCGGTCGGGGACAACGGTAGCATTAAGAGCCCGTCCGGGTTTTTCAGGCCGCTGTACCGAATGATTGGCACGTCTGACGTTAGGATCGGTTCGGCATTTGCCACTGTCACAACCTCCCACGTCATGCTGATCAACTTCTCGCGTATAGGCGCATTTTGCACGTAGGAGCGCAATATTTGAGCCCCAAACTCTGTAAGTCCTGGCTGGTCCAGCAGTGCCTTGAACTCGTCAAAGGTATCGGGCTCATGACTAGATCGGCTCCCCGCATAGTCTCTCGCCAGGACCCCACCGGTGATGTGCGCCTTGGCATCGGCTTCGATCCGCGCCAAATCGCGAGGGTTGCGCCAAAGCAGTGACATTATAAAGGTAGCGAGCCGACCTTTGTCGAGCTTGGTTGCCGCAACGGATTCTGGATTCCTCAATAAGGCGAGGCCATCGGCCCCCCACTGGTCGATTTGCCGCCAGAATTTATCCTCCATGATGTTACGAACTTCTGGAGGAGCCATCGGTATCGCGTAAAGGTCGGGTTCCGCAGCGGTCGATTTTGGCGACTTCGGCGTACAAACAAGCTTATTGTGTCGCCACTCGTAAACGTAAACGTGACCGTTGCTGTCGGCCCAGCCCCTCTGATAGCTCTGCGGCAGGTAATGATGATTCTGTGCCATGATTGCGATATGGCGAATTGTTGTCGCCGTTGCCATTCCGTGTCGGCTCCAAATCGTCCTTTCTTGCGCGCCCCGCATCCACGATTGCGCGGCGTGCATCCCGATTGTCATTGTGTCGCACCCGTAACAGGCCGATATTCCCCCTCGCGCTTCCGATGAAGCGCTGCGGCCCCGGCATCCTATCGGGGGCGTTCCGGGGCAAAGC
The DNA here is from genome assembly GCF_003985085.1 of Sphingomonas sp. TF3. Taxonomy (NCBI): domain Bacteria; kingdom Pseudomonadati; phylum Pseudomonadota; class Alphaproteobacteria; order Sphingomonadales; family Sphingomonadaceae; genus Sphingomonas; species Sphingomonas sp. TF3. The sequence goes on from NZ_RWKS01000005.1 coordinate 81,304, forward strand.
TCTTTCATGAAATCGCTGGATCTGTGGCTCGTCGGCTTCGGCTTGCGCTGCGCAGGGCTGCTCGTGTGCGAGCTCGCCTGTTTCGCGTTCGTCATCCCGACGCTGTTCAATTTGCATAGCGACGCGGCGGATGCCGCGGCCGCGCTGATCGCGCTCGTTGCTTTGGTGGCAGGCTTTCTGTCGGTCACCGCGCTGACGCGCGAATTCACTCTCCTCTTGCTGGACAAGGACCATGACTAAGTTCGTTCGTTTCGTGCCGCTGCTGCTGATCCCCCTAATTGCGATCGTGCCGATGAGTTCGTGCAGCCGGGTCGAGCCGGGGCATGTCGGCATCAAGGTGAGCAATTTCGGCAGTTCGGCGGGCGTGTCCGACCATGCGCTGGGCGTGGGCTGGTATTTCACGCCGGTCGGCACCAACATCTATGAATATCCGATCTACACCTCGACCTATGCCTGGACCAAATCCTCGACCGAACAGAGCGGCAATGACGAGGAATTTCCGTTCCAGGATCGCAACGGGCTCAACCTGTCGGCCGACGTGTCGGTCGCGTATCGCGTCGACCCGGTGAAGGCGCCGATCCTCTTCCAGAAATACCGGATCGACATGGCCGGGATCGTCGCCGGGCCGCTGCGCAATGCGGTGCGCAGTGCGCTGAACGAGGAAGCCGCCGGGCTTGGGATCGAGGAGATTTACGGCCCCAAAAAGGCGGCGTTGCTGTCGGCGGTGCAGCGCGATGTCGCGCGCTATTTCGAGCCGGTCGGGCTGCATGTCGAGCAGCTCTATTGGGCGTCGAACATCCGCGTGCCCGACCAGGTGCTGAGCCAGATCAACACCAAGATCGCCAATGAACAGGCGGCGCTTGCGGCACAGGCGAACGTGGCGACGGTCAAAGCCAATGCCGATGCGCGCATCGCCGATGCCGAGGGCAAGGCCAAGGCGTCGCAGATCGAAGGCGATGCGCTGCGCGCGAACCCCGCGATCCTGCGCCAGCGCGCGATAGAGAAATGGGACGGCAAGCTGCCGACCTATAGCGCCGGGAGCGGGCAATTGCCGTTCATTACCGAAAAATAGCCGTATTCGGCCCGGGACCCGAGCGTCCCGGGCCGGGAAGCGCCATTTTGCTTCCGTTTTCGTGGCCACGACCCTATAGGCTTGGCATGGCAGAAGACCCCAACACCAACGATTATGGCGCTGACTCGATCAAGGTGCTCAAAGGCCTTGACGCGGTGCGCAAGCGCCCCGGCATGTATATCGGCGATACCGACGACGGCTCCGGCCTCCACCATATGGTGTTCGAGGTGTCGGACAATGCGATCGACGAGGCTTTGGCCGGGCATTGCGACCGGATCGACATTACGCTGAACGCCGATGGATCGGTGTCGGTCGAGGACAATGGCCGCGGCATTCCGACCGGCATCCACACCGAGGAAGGCGTTTCGGCGGCCGAGGTCATCATGACCCAGCTCCACGCCGGTGGTAAGTTCGAGAACACGTCGGACGATAACGCCTATAAGGTGTCGGGTGGTCTGCACGGCGTCGGCGTGTCGGTGGTCAATGCGCTGTCCGAATGGCTCGATCTGACGATCTGGCGCGACGGGCAGGAACATTACATGCGCTTCGCGTTCGGCGATGCGGTGGCGCCGCTCAAGGTCGTCGGCCCCGCGCCGGGGCGCAAGGGCACGCGCGTCACCTTCTTCCCGAGCCCCGCCACCTTCAAGATCACCGAATTCGATTTCGACAAGCTCGAACATCGCTATCGCGAGCTCGCCTTCCTCAATTCGGGCGTGCGGCTGTATCTCAACGATGCGCGCCACGAAGAGGTGAAGTCGGTCGAGCTTTATTATGAAGGCGGCATTGCCGCATTCGTGAAATATCTCGATCGCAACAAGATCCCGCTGATGCCCGAGCCGGTGGCGATTGCGGGCACCCGCGATGACGTGACGATCGACGTCGCGCTGGAGTGGAACGACTCCTATTACGAGAACGTCCTCGCCTTCACCAACAACATCCCGCAGCGCGACGGCGGTACGCACATGGCGGCGTTCCGCGCGGCGATGACGCGCACGCTCAACAATTATGCCGAAAAGTCGGGGCTCCTGAAGAAGGAGAAGGTCACGCTGACCGGCGACGACATGCGCGAGGGGCTGACCGCGATCGTTTCGGTCAAGCTGCCCGACCCGAAATTCTCTTCGCAGACCAAGGACAAGCTCGTCTCGTCCGAAGTGCGCCAGCCGCTCGAAAGCCTGATGGCGGACAAGCTCGCCGAATGGCTTGAGGAAAATCCGGCGCACGGCAAGGCGATCGTCGCCAAGATCATCGACGCCGCCGCTGCGCGTGAAGCCGCCAAGAAGGCGCGCGAGCTGACGCGGCGCAAGGGCGTGATGGACATCGCGTCCCTCCCCGGCAAGCTGGCGGATTGTCAGGAGCGCGATCCGGCCAAGTCCGAACTGTTCCTGGTCGAGGGGGATTCGGCCGGCGGGTCGGCCAAGCAGGGCCGCGACCGGCATTTCCAGGCGATCCTCCCCTTGCGCGGCAAGATCCTGAACGTCGAGCGCGCGCGCTTCGACCGGATGCTGTCGTCCAAGGAAATCGGCACGCTGATCCAGGCGATGGGCACCGGCATCGGGCGCGACGATTTCAACGTCGAGAAATTGCGCTACCACAAGATCGTCATCATGACCGACGCAGACGTCGACGGCGCGCATATCCGCACGCTGTTGCTGACGTTCTTCTATCGGCAGATGCCCGACATCATCACCAATGGGCACCTCTATATCGCGCAGCCGCCGCTCTATAAGGCGACGCGCGGGCGCTCCGAGGTCTACCTCAAGGACGATAACGCGCTCGACGACTATCTGGTCGAGAATGGCGTGGCGAGCACGGTGCTGGAAGGTGCTGGCGGATCGCGCTCGGGTGCCGATCTGCGTTCGCTGGTCGACCATGCGCGGCGGATGCGCACACTGATGCGCTATGTGCCGCGGCGCTATGAGCCTACGATCGTCGAGGCGCTGGCGATGGGCGGTGCGCTCGATCCGGCGCTCGACCCCGAGGCGCGGCGCGCGGTGGTGGTGCAAGTGGTGCGCGGGCTCGACGCCGGCGACCCCGAGGCGCGCTGGTCGGCGCGGCTGGCCGACGATAGCGGTTTCCATGTCGAGCGCGTGTGGCGCGGCGTGACCGATCGTCACACGATCGAGGGCGCGTTCCTGGGCTCGGCCGAGGCGCGTAAGCTCCATGCGCTCGCGGTCGAGCAGCAAGAGGCCTATGTCCAGACGGCGCGGATCGTGTCGAGCAAGGCCGCAGCGGCGGTGCAGGCCGAAGCCGATGCGGCGGCCGATGCCGCCGATGAAGAACCCGCAGCGCAGACAACGGTCGCCCCGGCCAAGGGCAGCACGATGGTCGCGCGGCCCTCGCAATTGCTCGAGGCGATCCTGGCGGCGGGGCGCAAGGGTCTCGCGATCCAGCGCTATAAGGGCCTGGGCGAAATGAATGCCGAGCAATTGTGGGAAACCACGCTCGACCCGCAAAACCGCTCGATGCTGCGCGTCGAGATCGAACAGGCCGATGTCGCCGACGAGATCTTCACGCGGTTGATGGGCGATGTGGTCGAGCCGCGGCGCGAGTTCATTCAGGAAAATGCGCTGAGCGTCGCCAATCTGGACGTTTGATAGGCGAATTCCGCCCCATGCGGCGGGGTGTTTGGGCGAGCGGTCGGGCAGGGAGCAGTTAGAGACGTGGCGGAATACGTCTTCAAACCGAATGAGCGCCCGACGCTGCCCGGCTCGCCCGCCAATCCGGAACATCCGCTGTCGCGGCATATCGGCTATTTCGCGGTGGGATGCCTGGTGGGGATCACCGGCGCGCTCGGCAATGCGCTGGTGCAGGTGAACCTCAATTTCGCGCAAGGCACGCTCGGGCTCAACACCAATGAGAGCGCGTGGCTGACCGCAGCTTATTACATGACGAATGTCACCGCGAATTTGCTGCTGGTGAAATACCGTCAACAATTCGGGTTGCAGTCGTTCATCCGCTACATGTTGCTCGCTTATGCGGCGACCACGCTGATGCATCTCTTCGTCCACGGTTTCTGGACCTCGGTGGCGGTGCGCGCGATGAGCGGAATCGCGGCGAGCGGCCTGTCGACGCTGACGCTGCTCTATCTGATGCAGTCGATGCCTGCGCCGAAGCGGCTGATCGGGGTGATGATGGGGATCAGCATCCCGCAACTGGCGACGCCGCTGGCGCGTGCTTTGTCGCCGCGGTTGCTCGAGTCGGGTGATTGGCATCATCTCTATTGGTTTGAACTGGCGCTGGCACTCGCCACACTCGCGGCGGTGATGGCGCTGCCCTTGCCGCCGAGCGAGCGCAGCAAGGCGTTCGAACCGCTCGACTTCCTCACCTTTGCGCTGCTCGCTCCGGGGTTATGGCTGCTGATCGCAGTGCTGTCCGAAGGGCGGATCGAATGGTGGACCGAGCGCGCCTGGATGGGATGGGCACTGGCGGGCAGCGTCGCGCTGGTCGCGGCGGCGCTGATCGTGGAGCATCACCGCGCCAGCCCGTTGATCAACACGCGCTGGCTCGGCACGCGCGAAATGCTGCGGCTGATGGCGATTGCGGCGTCGGTGCGCATTTTGCTGTCGGAACAGGCATTTGGCTCGATCGGCCTGTTGAATGCGGTCGGTCTGATCAACGACCAAATGGTTACGCTCAACCTGATCGTCGTAGCGGCCTCGATTGCGGGGCTGGTGGTGGCGATCTTCACGTTCGATCCACACAACGTAACGCGGCCGATCACGATCGCGATCATTCTGGTCGCCATCGCCGCGTTCATGGATTCGGATGCCACCAACCTGACACGCCCGAGCAACCTGTATTTGAGCCAGGCGATGATCGGCTTCGCGTCGCTGCTGTTCCTTGGCCAGGCGATGGTGATCGGCATCGCGCGCACGCTGCTGGCGGGTGGTCGCAATTTCGTGAGCTTCGTCGTGCTGTTCAGCCTCAGCCAGAGTGTTGGCGGGCTGGTCGGTACGGCGTTGCTTTCGACCTTTCAGGTGGTGCGCGAGAAATTTCATTCGAACATGTTGGTGCAGCATATCGTGGCGACGGATCCGTTGGTGGCGGCGCGGTTGCGCGCCGGGGCGGGGCGGGTTGCCGGGGTCGTCGGCGACCCGGCGTTGCGCAGTGCGGAAGGGGCCGCGCTGCTGGCGCAACAGGTGGCGCGCGAAGCCAATATCCTGGCGTTTAACGACGTCTTCCTGCTGGTCGGCGTGCTGGCTGCGCTGACGGCTGTGTGGGGCTATGCGATCCGCTGGTCGATCCGGCGACGCGGCGAGATATCGCCGATTCTGCTCTTGCAACAAAAACAAACCCAGGCAGCCCAGGGTCACCAGGGATAATGAAATGAGCGACGCTTCCCCATCGGCACCGACGGCCACCGCCCCCGATCCGCAGGTTGCGGCCCCGCGCGGCTGGGCCCCGCCCGTCAAATCGCGTCCGGCGACGATCACCATCGTCGCGCTGGCGGTCGTTGCGATCGTCATCATCCTCTATGCATGGCAATTGCCGCCGTTCGCGGGCTGGGCCGAGGAAACCGACAACGCGTATGTGCGCGGCCGCGTGACGATCATCAGCCCGCAAGTCAGCGGCTATGTCACCAGCGTGCCGGTGCAGGATTTTGCCGAGGTGAAGACGGGTCAGGTACTGGCCACGATCGACGACCGCATCTATCGCGCGCGGGTGGCGCAAGCGCAGGCCAATGTCGCGGCGCAGGAGGCGGCGCTGGCCAATTCCGCCCAGGCGCGACGTTCGCGCGAAGTCGCGATCCTGAGTCAGGAGGCCGGGATCGAGAATGCGAAGGCGCAATTGACGCGCGCCGAAGCCGACATGAAGCGCGCGCAGGCGCTGGTCGCCGACGGATCGATCTCGACGCGCGAATTCGACCAGACTCGTGCGGCCCTGCTGGCAGCGCGTGCGGCGGTGCAGCAGGCGCAGGCCAGCCGCGCGATCGGTACGCAGGACGTGCGCACGGTCGCGGTCGGGCGCGGCGGGCTGGAAGCAGCGGTCGATGCCGCCAAGGCGCAATTGCGCCTCGCGCAGATCGATCTCGACAACACCATCATCCGTGCACCGACCGACGGACAAGTGTCGGAAATCGGCGTCCGACAGGGTGCCTATGTGACGGCGGGCACGCAATTGCTGTTCCTCGTACCCCACACCGTGTGGGTGGTGGCCAATTTCAAGGAAGCGCAGACGCATCGCATGGCCCCTGGGCAAAGCGCCCGATTCCGCGTCGATGCGCTGGGCAATGCCAGCTTGACCGGCCATGTGCAGAGCCTGTCGCCCGCTGCCGGATCGGAATTTTCGGTGTTGAAGCCCGACAATGCCACCGGCAATTTCGTTAAGGTGGCGCAGCGTATTGCGGTGCGCGTGGCGATCGATCCGGGGCAGGCGCTGGCCGCGCGGTTGCGGCCGGGTATGTCGGTGGTGGTCAGCATCGATACCGACGGAAACCCCCGCCGATGAGCCGCCGCGCGACTGTGCTGCTGGCCATGGCGGTCTCCGCCTGTGCCGGGCCGACGGTGAAGACGGCGACGGTGGCACCGCTTGCTCCGGCACCGGCGTGGCGCACCGATCCCGGTCCGGTTGCCCCACTAGACCGGACATGGTGGCAGGGCTTTGGCGATCCGGTCCTCACCGAGCTGGTCGAGCGGGCGCTGGCCAACAATACCGATATCGGCGTCGCGGTCGCGCGGGTTCGCGAGGCGCGCGCCAATGTTGCAGTGGCGCGGTCGCAATTGCTGCCGACGCTTGACGCCAGTCTCAGCGGCGCGCGCTCGCGCGAAGTCGACGCGTTCGGTCAGCCGGAGAAGCAGACCGCAGGTGAACCGAAGCTGCAAGTCGCCTATGAGGTCGATCTGTTCGGGCGTCTGGCCGATCAGCGCTCGGCGGCGCGCGACGCCTATCTGGCGAGCGCGGCGGCGCGCGATGCGGTGCGGTTGTCGGTCGCGGGCGCAACGGCCAGCGGATACCTCACGCTGCGCGGGCTCGACGCGCGCCTTGAGGTCGCGCGATCGACGCTGGCGGCGCGCGCTGAATCGCTGCGGATCGCGCGCTCGCGGGTGGAGCACGGCTATTCGCCCAAGCTCGAGCTCGAACAGGCGCAGGCCGAATATGAAGCGACCGCGCAGATCGTGCCGCAAATCGCGCTTGCGATCGCGCGCGCCGAGGATGCGCTCAGCGTGCTGACCGGCGCGCTTCCGGTCGCGACGGCGCGCGGCACGACGCTGGATCGACTGGTCGCCCCGCCGGTGCCGGAGGGCCTTCCCTCGGAGTTACTGCGCCGCCGCCCCGATGTCGCACAAGCCGAATATCAACTGGCTGCGAGCGACAGTTCGCTGGCCGCGGCGCGCAAGCGCTTCCTACCGCAATTGCGGCTCGGCGCAGCGGGGGGCGCGGCGTTTTCGACGCTGCTCACCAATCCGATCACGGTATGGTCGCTCGGTGGGAGTGTGCTCGCCCCATTGTTCCAGGGCGGCCGGTTGACCGCGCAAGCCGATGCCGCGGGCGCACAACGCGACCAGGCGGCGTTCGCTTATCGCCGCGTCGCTTTGGGTGCCTTTCGCGATGTCGAGGATGGGCTGGCGGCAGTGCGCCGATTGGACGAGCAAGTCGCCTCGGGGGAACGGCAGCGTGCTGCGCTCGCCGAAGGGTTGCGATTGGCGACCAACCGTTATCGCGAAGGCTATTCCCCCTATCTCGAGCAACTGGATGCGCAGCGCGGCTTGCTCGGCGCACAATTGGCGCTGATCCAGACGCGGAGCGATGCGTTGGCCGCGCGCGTGCAATTGTATCAGGCGATGGGGGGTGGTTGGTCCGGTGTCGTCACCGACCGGGACGGTCCGGAGTAAGCGCGTGGCCTCTCTTTCGCGTGACTCGGGGCGGCCTGTTGGCGTAGATTTGCGCAAACGGTGAGGGGAAACAGCATGCGCGGTGTTTTGACGGGGTTGGCGGTGACGGCGCTGGTCGCAACGGCGGCAGTGGCAGCGGTTGAGCCCGCCTCCAAACATTCGCCGAAGGAAACGCAACGTGCCGTTGCCGCCGGGCTGGCCAATCCGGCGCGGGCCGATCAAGCGGGCGATGACGCGCGGCGCAAGGCGGCAGAGGTGCTGGCCTTTTCTGGTGTGGGGCCCGGTGACGAGGTGCTCGATTGGATCCCGGGCGGTGGCTATTGGACGCGGATCTTCTCGGGCACGGTCGGCAAGGCGGGGCACGTTTATGCGATCTGGCCGGCCGCTTCGGCCCAATCCGCCGCCAAGGGCGAAGCCGCGCTCGACGCGCTGCATTTGTACAATGTGACCACCAAGGTGCTGGGCTCGGGCATCGTGGCGGCATCTGAACCGGTCGATCTGGTGTGGACCGTCCAGAATTATCACGACGTCGCCAATAAAGGGGGCGAAGCCGCGCTCGATCAGTTGAATGCCGAAGTGCTGAGGGCGCTGAAGCCCGGTGGTAGCTATGTCGTGATCGACCATGCCGATGCCGCGGGCACCGGCCTTAGCGGCACCTCGACCAAGCACCGGATCGATCCGGCGGCGGTCAAGGCGGAGGTGGTGAAAGCGGGGTTCGAGTTCGTCGGCGAAAGCGATGTCCTGCGCAATCCGGCGGACGACCACAGTGCCAACGTCTTCGACCCCTCCATTCGGGGGCACACCGACCAGTTCGTCTACAAATTCCGCAAGCCGCGCTGAGCGGGCTTAGTCGAGCGCCGCGCGCAGCGTCGCGCGGACGCCGCTCTGCGCGCCGGTGTCATATTCGACGATGGTTTGCAGACTTTGCGCCATCGCACGGATGAGCTTTGTGCCCACGCCCGTGCCGGTGGGGGCAGCGTCTGCCTTCATGCCGATGCCATCGTCCTCCACCGCGAGCCGGAAGTGTGCGTCGCCATCGCCGTGCAGCGAGACGCGCACTTCGCCGCCATTGGTGGGATAGGCATATTTGCAGGCGTTGCTGACCAGCTCGGTGACGATCACGCCGAGCGACACCGCGCGATCGGTCGATAGCCGAATCGGTTCGGCGGCAAGACGAAGCGTGCGCGGTGCCGCCGGGGTGGACCAGGTCTCGCCCAGTTCATCGACCAAGGCACCGAGATACTCGCGCATGTCGACCTGTTCGACATCGTTGCTGGTGTAGAGGCGCCGGTGGACTTGCGCGATCGCGGTAATGCGGCGCTGCGTGTCTTCCAGCGCGAGCCGGGCATTGTCGTCATCGAGCGCGGTCGCCTGCATGCGCACCATCGCCGAAACGAGTTGCAGGCTGTTGGCGACGCGGTGGTTGACCTCGCGCAGCAGCGCTTCAAGCCGGGCGTTGCTGGCGCGCAATTGGTCTTCGGCGGCGGCCTTGCCACGCTCGAGCGCCGCGCGTTCGAGCACCTGCGCGAAGGCGCTGGCGAGCAGATCGAAGAAATCGACGCCGACGGTCTTTACGACATAGTCGGCGGCCCCGGCCTTCAACGCGGCGACGGCGATGCGGCCTTCCTCGGAGCCGGTGACATAGACGACCGGCGGCATCACCGGCAGCGTGTGGAGCTGCTCGAGCGTTTCCAGCCCGTCCATGCCGGGCATATAGTGATCGACCGCGATCAGGTCGAAGGGTTGGCTGCGCGCGAGTGCGACGCCCTCGGCACCGCCTTCGGCAACCGTCACCGCATAGCCATGGCGCGCGAGCGTGCGCGCGGCGAGCCGCCGCAACCCCGCATCGTCATCGATATACAGGACCGCAGGTGGGGCGGTTCGGTTCACCCCTCGGTCTCGGGGACCTGGATCACCGACAGGAACAGCCCGAGCTGGCGGATCGCCTGGGCGAAGCTTTCGTAATTGACCGGTTTGGTGATGTAGACATTGCAGCCGAGATCGTAGCAGCGCTGGATCTCGATCTTGTCGTCGGTGGTCGTCAGCACCACCACGGGGGTGCGGCGCAGCGGGCCGTCGGCGGCCTTGATCTTGGCAAGAATGTCGGTCCCGCTCATGTCGGGCAGGTTGAGATCGAGCAGCACCAGCGCCGGACCGTTGCGCTGCGGGCCGGCGGCGGCGTTGAACAGATAGTCGAGCGCGGTGGTGCCGTCGGTGAAATGGGTGATGTGGTTGAGGATGCCTGCGCGGCGGATGTTCTTTTCGATCAGGCGCGCATGGCCTTCATCATCCTCGATCATGATGATGCTGACGCTTTGATGGTCGTTCATGTTCCGCTTTCCCGCGTATCGGCGTTGGTCGTGTCGAGCTTGGTCGGCAGGTTGAGCCGGAAGGTGGTGCCCTGGCCCAGTTCCGACGCCATTTCGATCACGCCGCCCAAGCGATACGCCAAGGCACGGACATGGGCCAGACCGATTCCTTCGCCCGGTTGGTCCTGGTTGCCCGAGCGGCGGAACAGGTCGAACACGCGTTGATGATCGCTGGCGGCAATGCCGCGGCCATTATCCTCAACCTCGATCGTCACGCGCTGCCCCTCGCGCCGACCGCGCACCGTGATTTGCCCCGCACGATCGGGGCTGAGATATTTCACTGCGTTTTCGATCAGGTTGGACAGGATCTGCTCGATCGCAAGCCGGTCGCTGACGATCGCCGGGAGCGGGCGCGCGATCGTGAGCGTCGCGCCGCGATGGTCGAGTTGCTGGGCCAGGCTCGCGCCGATCGTATCGACCATCGTGTCGAGATCGAGCGGCTCGGGCGCGATGACGCGCCGCCCTTCGCGCGACAGTTTCAGGATGGCGTTGATCAGCCGGTCCATTTTCTGCGTCGAGGTGCGGATGAACTTGATCGCCTCGGGCAAATCCTCGCGCGCGGCGAGGCGGTCGTCCGGCGTGACGATGTCGGGCGCGCGCGCCTCGGCGCGATCGATCAATGCGCCGATTGTGGCGGTCGCGCTTTCCAGTTCGGCGGTAAAGCCCATCACATTGACCAGCGGGCTGCGCAGATCGTGGCTGACGATATAGGCGAAACGCTGGATCTCGTCATTGGCGCGAGTGAGGTCGGCGGTACGTTCCTTGACCAGATCCTCCAGCGTATCGGCGAAATCGCGCAGTGCATCGTGCGAGGCGGCGAGGTCGCGGGTGTAACGCTGCACTGTCAGCAACGAGATTAGGGCAACCAGAACGAGCAACAGCCCGGCAAGTGCGAGCGTGGCATAAAAGATGCGGACGCTCGCCTGTTGTTCGGCGTCGCGGATGGCGAGCAGGCGTTGCTCCTCGGCGACCATGGCATCGGCAACACGGCGCACGGCGCGCATCCGGCGTGCGCTGGTCTCATCGCGAAACAGCGTTAGCGCACCGAGCCGGTCACCGCGCACGATCGCCGTAATCGTGCGTTCGCGCTGTGCGGTCAGATCGGCGATGAGCACGCGCAGGTTGGCGATATTGCGCTGCTGGCGGGGATTGTCGCGAGTCAGCGTCGCGATCCGTGTCAGCAGCGTGGGCAGGCCCGCCATGCCGTTGCGATAGGTGTCGAGATACACGTGCTCGCCCGTCAGCACGAAGCCGCGGCGCGAGGTTTCGCTTTGTTCGATCAGGATGCGCGCGCGATCAATCGCGAGTTCGACTTCATAGGTGTGGTTGACATCGCGCGTATGGCCTTCGTTGCGCGCGGTTGACCAGCCCGCCGCAATGCCCACTGCAACCAGCGCCGCGAAGCCCAGCCCCATGCAGGTCAGCAAAAAGCGCTGCATGCGCCCTTCGCTAACACCAAATCCCAGCACGATGCGTTCGAACATAGCGGCTGCCCTAAGCACGCGTCGCCGGGAATACCAGTGACTGCGTGTTGACTTAGATCAAGCGGTTAGGCCGCGCGGCGGCGCGCGCGCTCGGTTTCGGCGGTGAAGCGGACGTCCTCGTCGCGGTCTTCGAGCATGGTGGCGATGGTTTCGTCGCTCGCCTCGCTCCATTCCTTGCCGCGATCTGGACCCTGACGCACGCGCGGGAGCAAACCGGGCAGGCTCGACCAAGCGAGCAATTGGTCGATGCCGACCGCGTTCAGCATGTCACGCAAGTGGAAGGCGGTGACATAGGCATCGGGGAAGGCGCGGTGTGCGGGCAGGCCGCGTTCGTGAATCAGACCCTCTGGCTTGCGCCAGTAGCGCAACATCTGGTTGGAAAAAGTCGGGCTGTCGGGCCATAGCCGCAACGCGCATTTCCAGGTGCAGATCCACGGCGCATTGCGCGTCAGTGCCGGGCTGCAGAATTTCTCTTCATAGATCGAGCGATGCGCGGCGAGCGCGACGCGCTTGGGATAGGGATCGAGCACCGCGCGCGCGACATCATGCCAGAACGGCGCATCGGCGACCTGTTCGTCGAGGATATGGTGGATCGTTTGCGTCAGCGGCGGGATCGGGCGACCGGGATTGACCAGCCGAGCGCCGCCCTCGCCTTGGATGTCCCACCGGCCATCGGTACCTAGCGCGACGTCCTGCCAGCCGATTTCGCACACGCCGTGGACAGGCGGGGCCTCGCCGGTGGTCTCAAGGTCGATGACGCGGATGATCTGGGGTGGGGGCGGGGGCATCGTGTCTAGGTGGCCTGTTCGGGCGCGGATTGCGAGCGGAGAAGAAGGGTTTGTTCGCGCGGAGGCGCGGAGGACGCGGAGAAGGAGAAGAAGGATTTTTCACGCGAAGGCGCGAAGGCGCGAAGGCGCCCTGTGTCTGGCGGCGCGCGCCGGACACAGGGATGATAAACCGCTTCGCGGAAAATCCATCTTCGTGGCTTCGCGCCTTCGCGCGAAAACCCTTCTTCTCTGCGTCCTCCGCGCCTCTGCGCGAACCGACCTCCTCAGTGCGCCGCCTGTTCCCCACGGACGAGGCCGCTCAATGCGAGCTGGTCGTCGATCATCCCCAGCAACCGATCGAGCCCGGCCTGATCCTTCGCCTCGGCGCGGGCGACGAGCACGTCCTGCGTGTTGGAGGCGCGCAGCAGCCACCAGCCGTCGGGTGTGTTGACGCGGGCACCATCGGTGCGGTTGACGTCGGCACCGGCTGCCTCGAGCCGGTCGAGCACTTCCTCGACCACCGCGAACTTTCGGGCTTCATCGACCTGGAAGCGCATTTCGGGGGTGTTGACCAAGGCCGGCATCGCGCCGCGCAGATCGGTGATCGACTTGCCGATCATGTGCGCTGCGCGGATCAGGCGGACGGCGGCATAATGCGCATCGTCGAAACCGTAAAATTCGTGCGCGAAGAAGATGTGGCCGCTCATTTCGCCGGCGAGCGGGCTGTCGGTTTCCTTCATCTTCATCTTGATCAGGCTGTGGCCGGTCTTCCACATCAGCGGCGTGCCGCCGAGTTCGCTGACGCGATCGAACAGCATTTGCGAGGCCTTCACATCGGCGATGATCGTTGCGCCGGGCAGTTCCTTCAGCACGGGTTCGGCCAAAATGGACAGAATCTGGTCGCCCCAGATCACGCGGCCTTGCCCGTCGATCGCGCCGATGCGATCGCCATCGCCATCGAAAGCCAATCCGAAATCGAGCTGCTTCTCGGCGACGAGGCGCTTCAGGTCGGTCAGGTTCTTTTCATCAGTGGGATCTGGGTGATGGTTGGGAAAATTGCCGTCGACATCGGTGAACAGCAAATGATGCTCACCCGGCAGGAGCTTGACCAGCTTCTCGATAATCGGGCCCGAAACGCCATTGCCCGCGTCCCAGCCGATCTTGTAGCTGCCCCCGGCATAGCCCGCGACCAGACGACCGACATAGTCGTCCTCGATGTCGGCGGTGGAGACGGTGCCACGGTCGGCCTCATCGGCGACGACATCCCAGTCGCCTTCCGTCGCCATGCGGCCAAGGTCCTGAATGTCCGCGCCGAAAAACGGCTTGTGCTGCAAGACCATCTTGAAGCCGTTATACTCGGCGGGATTATGGCTGCCGGTTATCTCGATGCCGCCATCCACTTCTAGCGTGGCCTCGGCATAATAGAGCATCGGCGTCGGCCCCATGCCGATCCGCACGACATCGACACCGACGGCGGTGAGGCCGCCGACCAAAGCCGCTTCCAGCTCGGGCGAGGACAAGCGGCCATCATAGCCGACCGCGACGCGCGTGCCGCCCGCGCGGCGCACGCGCGTGCCGAAACCGCGACCGATCGCGTCGGCGTCGGCGGTGCCGAGCGTCTTTCCCACGATCCCGCGAATGTCATATTCGCGCAAGGACGTCGGGTCGAAACGGTGCGTCATGATAGCTCCTGTTGGTTGGATGCGTGCCTAATCGGTGAAACCCGGTAAAGTTCAATGGCTAGTGTCGGAGCAGCAGATCGCGCGCGGCGTTGATCCGCCGGGTGAGATCGGCCGAGCCCCCTCGGTCGGGATGGACCGCGCCGACCAAGCGCCGGTGCGCGGCGCGAATCGCCGCCGCATCGGCATCGGCCGCCACGCCGAGGACGGCGCGCGCTTCGGCTTCGTCGAGCCGCAGCGTCGGTTTCGGTCGCGCGCGCAGCAGCCACCAGCCACCGAGCAGGACCGCCGCAAAGAAAAGAATCTTGCCCATTATGCGAACAGCGGCGGGACCGGTTCCGGCAGCGCGAGCGCGCCCATCATCTCGCGCAATTCCTGGCGCGCGGCGACGTGCGCCAGGCCCATGGCACCGAACTCGCCCGAATCGAGCATGGTCAGGCCGTTGGGGAAGAGCTCGCGGTAGATGACGCGTTCGCCCAGGCCCGGCACGATGCGAAAGCCGACACGCTTGGCGAGCTGATCGAGCGCTTCGGACACGCGGCGCATGTTGCGCGCCTCGATATGCTGGACGCGGTTGCGCAGCACCACCCAGTCGATCGTCGAGCCGTCGGCCTTGGCGCGGGCCTTGCGCGCTTCCCAGATCATTTCGGCGTAAAAGCTCGGGCGGGTGACCTTGTAGCTTTCGGGATCGACCTGGCCGATCAGATCGAAATCGACGAAGCTGTCGTTCATCGGCGTTACCAGCGTATCGGCGCGGGCGGAGGCCATGCGCGCGAAACGGTCGTCGCGACCCGGCGTATCGATCACCAGAAAGTCCGCACCCTCGGCCAGCGCATCGAAGCTTTCGGTGAAGCGCGCCAGGCTTTCGCCGTCATGGGTGGTGTGGCGCGGAGTCGGCAAGTCGCGGCCGGTGCGTTTGATCGTCGCGGTACGATTGTCGAAATAGCGGCCCATCGTGCGTTGCCGATGGTCGAGATCCAGCGCCGACACCCGCGCACCGCGCGCCGCCAGCGCGATGGCGACATGGACCGCCGTCGTCGATTTGCCCGTGCCGCCCTTTTCGTTGGCAAAGACGATGATGTGTGGCTTTCGCGCAGCAGTCGCCAACGTGTTTGCTTCCCGTCTTGTCCGGTTGGATCACGCCTCATAGAAGGCGCGCCCGTCCTTACCGAAGGCCACTCATCCGTGCAAACCATCCGTTCCCTTGAAGCGCTCCGTTCTGGGATCGCCGATTTCCGTAGCGAAGGCGCGAGCATTGCGCTCGTGCCGACGATGGGCGCGCTCCATTCCGGCCACCTCGCGCTGATCGAGGCGGCGAAGCGGCCGGGCCGGAAGGTGGTGGCGTCGATCTTCGTCAACCCGCGCCAGTTCGGGCCGAACGAGGACCTGTCGCGCTATCCCCGGCGCGAGATGGCGGATGCGCGACTGTTGACGGAGGCGGGGTGCGACCTGTTGTGGATGCCGCCGGTGGAGGCGATGTATCCTGAAGGGTTTGCCACCACTATTTCAGTGTCCGGGGTCAGCGAGTGGCTCGACGGGGCCGCGCGGCCCGGCCATTTCGATGGCGTGGCGACGGTGGTGGCGAAGCTGTTCAATCAGGTCCGCCCCGACATCGCCTTGTTCGGCGAAAAGGATTTCCAGCAACTCGCGGTGATTCGCCGGATGGTTGCCGATCTGGATTTCGGGATCGAGATCCAGGGCGTGCCAACGCAGCGCGACGATGACGGGCTCGCGCTCTCGTCGCGCAACATCTATCTGGATGAGGCGCAGCGTGCGGCAGCCGTTGCCTTGCCGCGTGCGCTCGGCGTGGCGGCCAAAGCGATTGCGCGCGGCGGCGACGCCGAGGGCGCGCTGGCGGCAGCGCGCGAAGCGCTGAATACCGCCGGTTTCGAGGTCGATTATGTCGAACTGGTCGATGCCGCCACGCTGACTGCGGGGGTCGACCCCAGCCGCGAGCGGCGTTTGCTCGCAGCAGCGCGGATCGGCACGACGCGACTGATCGACAATCTGGCGATTCCGCCCGCCGACCATGCCTAATTGCCGTTAACCATTTCTTGACCCCGAGTCGGCAAGGTGTTGCCGGTAGGAATGGTTAACGGGGGTTAAGAGCATGGGCAGCAGCCTGAAGAATGCGCAGTTCCTGATCGACAGCCGAATCGCCGACGCGGCGCGTGGCGACGCAGACGCATGTTTCGACCTTGGCATGGTCTATTCGAGTGGTTCCGCCGGGATCGGCGTCGATCTGATCGAAGCGCACAAATGGTTCAACCTGGCCGCCGTTGCGGGCAGCGAGATCGCCAAGGATTGCCGCCGCGACATTGCCGAGGACATGACCGCGCGCGAAATCGCCACCGCCCAGGCGGCGGCGCGGGCGTTCCTGGTGTCTACCCAGCGCCGCGCCGCCTGATCCTTTACTCTGCGGCGACCGCCTTTTTGGGTGCCGCCTTTTTCGCGGCCGGTTTTTTGGCCGCCGGTTTCTTTGTTGCCGTCTTCGCGGCGGGCTTTTTGGCCGCTGCCTTCTTCTTGCCCTTGGCTGGCGGTGCTGCGGCCGCGCGCGCGTCGATCAATTGCGCCGCTTCTTCGAGCGTCAGCGCGTCCTTTTCGATCGATTTGGGCAAGGTCGCATTGGTCGTGCCGTCGGTGACATAGGCCCCGTAGCGCCCTTCCATCAGCTTGATTTCGGCCTCGGTGCGCGGATGCAGCCCGAGCACCTTGAGCGGGGCCTGGCTCCCACGTTGCGGTCGCCCGCCGCCTGCGGCAGCCTCCGCAAGCTTGACCACCGCCGCGTTCATGCCTGTTTCGAACACGTCCGCCGTCGAGGACAGGCGGGCATATTTGCCGGCGTGCGCCAGATACGGCCCATAACGCCCAATCGAGGCGGTGATCGGCTCGCCGCTTTCGGGGTGGGTGCCGATCGTGCGCGGCAAGCTCAAGAGTTTCAGCGCCCATTCCAGATCGAGTTCGGGAATGTCCTTGGGGATCGAGGCGCGCTTGGCCTCCTTGCCCTCGCCCAATTGGATATAGGGGCCGAAGCGCCCCGTCTTACGCTCTACCGGCAGACCGGTGACCGGATCGTTGCCAAGCGTCTCGGGCGTGGCATCGGCCTCGCCTTCACCGCCGGGCTGGCCGAAGCGGCGGGTATATTTGCACTCAGGGTAATTGGAGCAGGCGACGAACGCGCCGAACTTGCCGCCGCGCAAGGCGAGCTGGCCCTTGTGGCACAGCGGGCACAGCCGCGGATCGCTACCATCGGCCTTGGCCGGGAAGAGATAGGGTTCGAGGAACTTGTCGAGCTCGGCGGTCACTTCGGACGGCTTTTGCTCCATGACCTCGGTCGTGCGCGGCTTGAAGTCTTTCCAGAAGGCTTCGAGCACGGCTTGCCACTGCGCGCGGCCGCCCGACACTTCGTCAAGCTCGTCCTCGAGCCCTGCCGTAAAATCATAGCCGACATATTTCTCGAAGAAGCGTTCGAGAAACGCCGTTACGAGGCGACCCGATTCTTCGGCGAAGAAGCGGTTCTTCTCGACGCGGACGTAGGCGCGGTCCTTCAGCGTCTTGATGATCGAGGCATAGGTCGAAGGGCGACCGATGCCGAGTTCTTCGAGGCGCTTGACCAGCGACGCTTCCGAGAAGCGCGGCGGCGGCTGGGTGAAATGCTGTTCGGCGGTGACGCCCAATTTGGCCGGGGCGTCGCCTTCGCGCAGGCGCGGCAGGCGCTTGGCGTCTTCATCCTGCGTGTCGTCCGAACCTTCCTCGTACAGCGCGAGATAGCCGGGAAAGAGCATCACCTGGCCGGTTGCGCGGAGGGCCGTGTCGCCGGTGCCGTCGGCCAGCTCGACCGTGGTGCGCTCCAGTCGGGCGGACGCCATCTGGCTGGCGAGTGCGCGCTTCCAGATCAAATCGTACAACCGCGCATGATCGCCGCCGCCCGCCTTGTCCTTGCTGAAATCGGTCGGGCGGATCGCTTCATGCGCTTCTTGCGCGTTCTTGGCCTTGGTCTGGTAGACGCGTGGCTTGTCGGTGACATAGCTCGCATCATAGCGATCGGCGACGGCATGGCGGGCGGCCGAGATCGCGCTCGAATCCATCTGCACGCCGTCGGTACGCATATAGGTGATCGCGCCGTCCTCGTAGAGCCCTTGCGCGATCCGCATCGTATGGTCGGCGGAGAAGCCGAGCTTGCGCGATGCCTCCTGCTGCAGCGTCGAGGTGGTGAAGGGCGGCGGCGGGTTGCGCGTCGCGGGCTTCACCTCGACCGTCTGCACCGTGAACAGCCCGCTTTCGACGGCTGTCTTGGCGCGCTTGGCGGTGCCTTCCTCGCCGATCGACAGGCGATCGAGCTTCTTGCCCTCGAACTGCACGAGCCGCGCCTGGAACGGCGTGCCGTCATGCTCCATGTCGGCGATGACCGACCAATATTCCTGTGGACGAAATGCCTCGATCTCGCGCTCGCGGCTGACGATCAGGCGCAGCGCGACCGATTGCACGCGGCCGGCCGACTTGGCGCCGGGCAGCTTGCGCCACAGCACTGGGGAGAGCGTGAAGCCGACGAGATAGTCGAGCGCACGGCGCGCCCGATAGGCATCGATCAAATCGGTATCGAGCTCGCGCGGATGCTGCATCGCCTCGGTCACCGTCGCCTTGGTGATGGCGTTGAAGGTGACGCGCTGCACGTCCTTGGGCAGTGCCTTGCGGCCCCGCAGCACCTCCTGCACGTGCCAGCTGATCGCCTCGCCCTCGCGGTCAGGGTCGGTCGCGAGGATCAGGCGGTCGGCGATTTTGGCGAGATCGGTGATCGCCTTCAACTGCTTGGCCTTGTCGGCGTAATTTTCCCATTCCATCGCGAACCCGTCCTCGGGATCGACCGAGCCATCCTTGGGTGGCAAGTCGCGGACATGGCCGTAGGAAGCGAGGACGCGGTAATCGCTGCCCAGATATTTCTCGATGGTCTTCGCTTTGGCGGGCGATTCGACGATGACAAGCTGCATGGGGTGATCGAGGTCCTTACGTGTACGCGCGAGGATGGAGACGCGGCGGGCGCTGCGTCAAGCGGGTCTCCACGTCAACCATCGACATCACAATGCAGTCGCCAGCGTCAGCGCGCCCAGCACTATGCCGGGGCTGTTGGCGCAGACGATCGGCCAGTCGCGCTTGGGCTTCGCAAGACCGTACAGTGCCCATAAGGCGCAATTCACCACCGTTGCGATCGGTTGAACGATCGAGCCTTTGTGCCCGTCCAAATTGAGGCGGATCTGGTCGACGTAAGACGCGTACATCGCGATCGCGGTGCAGGTGGCCACCCAGCCGAGGATAGAGAGCATACGGTCGGTCATGGGGAGGCTCCGGATTGAGGCGGCAGTCTCCGCCAAACGGAGCGACCGTCTGCGGGACGTTTAAACCTCCCGGCAAGTTCCCGTTTGCGTCAAAAGGTCTGCACGGTGGCGAGCGCGCGACTGGGCTGGCATAGCGGTCGGGAGCAGGGGAGAGCAGCATGATTCGGGCAATTGCGGCGATGATGGCGGTGCAGGCGGCGACAGTGGTGCTGCCCGAGCGATTGGAAGCGCCGACCCCGCCGGGGTTCGTGACCGGCTATGACGCGCACAATACGCAGATCGCGATAAACGAGCGAATCCCGCGCGGCGAAACCGTCGAGCAATGGTCCCGGATGATCACGGTGCAGCGTTTTACCGGGATTGCCCGAGTGGGCGGGCACGGCTTTCTGGACAGGCTGGCCAATGGCGTGAAACGCAGCTGTCAGGGCGCGTCGACGACGCCGATCGTCGATAGCGTCGCCGACGGACGCGCGGTTGCGTCGATGCGCGCGGACTGTCCGCTCAACAGCGCGACGGGCAAAGCTGAGGTCTTTTTCGTCAAAGTATTCACCGGTGCGGCGGACATCCATTCCGTCCAATATGCATTCCGGTCGGTGCCGACGGCCAAGGATGCGGCGGTGGCGGAGGCCTATCTCGATTCGATCGCTCTCTGCCCCGGTAGCGCGAAGGCCTGCGCGGCGTCCTGAGTTCAGACCAGCGCCACCCGACCTCCGGCATGACGTTCCAACCGCCCGGCCAGTTCCAGTTCGAGCAGCACCGTCTGCACAATCGCGGGGCTATGGCCGGATTGGCGGATCAGTTCGTCGATCGCGACGGGCACCGGCCCGAGCAAATCGCACACGTCGCGGCGTTCGGCGTCGCTTGCATCTTCGGGCGGGGGCGCGCGGAAGCTGTCGCGGCTGGTGCGGACCATGCGCTGGTCGATCGGGCGTACGGTTTCCAGCACGTCGGCGGCGGATTGCACCAGCGTCGCACCGTCGCGGATCAGCCCGTTGCACCCCTGCGCGCGCGGATCGAGCGGGCTGCCGGGCACCGCCATCACCTCGCGGCCCAGTTCGGCGGCAAGGCGCGCGGTGATGAGCGAGCCCGATTTGGGCGCGGCCTCGACCACGACGGTGCCGAGCGACAGACCGGCGATGATGCGGTTGCGATAGGGAAAGTGGCGCGCGCGCGGTTCGGTGCCGGGCGGTTGCTCTGCTATCAGCAGGCCGTCCTGCGCGATGCGTTCCTGCAGCGCGGCGTTTTCGGGGGGATAGACCACGTCGATGCCGCCCGCGATCACGGCGATCGTTCCCGTCTCGATCGATCCGACATGCGCGGCGGTGTCGATGCCGCGCGCCAGGCCCGAGACGACGCTCACTTCCTCGCGTCCGAGTTCGGCGGCAAGCTGTCGCGCGAAGCGGCACGCTGCTGCTGACGCATTGCGCGCGCCAACCATCGCGATGGAGAGCTGCGCGAGCAGATCGATCCGCCCGCGCACGATCAAGGCGGGTGGGGCATCGTCGAGTTCGGCGAGCAGCGGGGGATAGTCGGGGTCGTCAAGGAACAGGTGGCGCGCGCCCAGCCGGGCCACCGTTGCCAGCTCGCGCTCGGCCAGCGCGACCGGGGCCAGCGCGGGCGGCTTGCCACCGCCACGCGCGGCGAGGTGCGGCACGGCATCGAGCGCGGCGTGCGCGCTGCCGAAGCGCGCGATCAACTGGGCGTAGGTGACGGGCCCGATCTGCGCCGAACGGATCAGGCGCAATCGGGGGATCGCCCGTTGCGCTTGATCCATCGCCTCAGCCACGCGTGCGGCCGACGCGCGGTTCGGTGCCGCTGATGAGGCGATCGACATTGGCGCGATGCTTCCACAGCACCAGCAAAGCGAGCGCAAGCAGCAGCAGGACAAGGTCGAACCGACCGAAAAAAGCGGCGCTGAGCGGGGCGGTTACCGCAGCCGTCATGCCCGCAAGCGAGGAAATGCGCAGCAGCGCCAGCATGGCGATCCACACCACCGCGTAAACGAGTCCAATCGGCCAATGCAAAGCCAGCACCACGCCGAGCAGCGTCGCCACGCCCTTGCCGCCGCGGAAGCGCAGCCAGACCGGATAGAGATGGCCAAGGAACACCGCCGCCGCCGCGACCATGCCGGTGCCGCCAAGATAGCGCTCGGCAATCCACACCGCGACAAACCCCTTCGCCGCGTCGAGCAGCAAGGTTGCCGCCGCCAGCCCCTTGCGCCCGGTGCGCAGCACGTTGGTGGCACCGATATTGCCCGACCCGATCTGGCGCAAATCCCCCGCGCCCGCCAGGCGGGTGAGCAGGACGCCGAATGGAATCGACCCGAGCAGATAGCCGAGCACCAGCGCCGCCGCCGGGGCCTGCCAGAGATAGTCGGTCGGCACGTAAGATCCCCCTATGGTCGGTGTGAACATAGCGTGCACACGGCCCGGTGCCACAATCTCCATCAAGCCGGTTTTGTCAAATGCGCCGATCGCGTTATGGAGCGCCATGGATCAGCGCCCCGTGTTGTTTTTTGATTCCGGGGTTGGCGGATTGTCGGTGCTCGGTGCGGCGCGGGTGCTGCTGCCCACCATGCCGGTGGTCTATGTCGCGGACTCGGCGGGTTTCCCATACGGCACCAAGACCGAGCGCGAGATCGCCGCGCGCGTGCCCGCCTTGCTCGGTCGGCTCGCCGAACGCTATCAACCGCGCCTGATCGTGATCGCGTGCAACACGGCATCGACGATTGCGCTGGCAACGGTCCGCGAGGCGCTCGATCTGCCCGTGGTCGGCACCGTCCCCGCGATCAAGCCCGCCGCGATCGCCAGCGCGACGCGCGTGATCGGCGTGCTCGGCACCGAAGCCACGGTGCGCCAGCCTTATGTCGATGATCTGGCGGCGCGCTTTGCCGGGGATTGTACAGTGTTGCGCCACGGATCGGCCGAGCTGGTCGCGCTCGCCGAAGCCAAATTGCACGGGGAGCCGACCGATCCGGCGCGCTATGCCGCCATCCTGCATGGCCTGTTCGGGCAAGCTGGTGGCGATCGGATCGATACGATCGTCAATGCCTGCACGCATTTCCCGCTGGTGGCGGACGAATTGGCGGCGGCGGCCCCGCACCCGGTGCGCTTCGTCGATGGCAGCGCCGGGATCGCCCGGCGGATCGCGCATTTGACCGAGGGGCAGGGCTGGCCGGATACGCCGCGCGAGGGGCGTGCGGTGTTTACCGCGCACAGTGCCGACACGGATCGGCTGGTACCAGCACTCGCCCGGTTTGGACTCACGCGGCTGGATATTCTATAACCGATAGGTATGATCACGTAGATCGGGGAAAGCCGCTGGAAATCGGCGCTTGGCGGGGGTAGTGGGCGGACATGGACGTAGACTCACCGCATCCCGGGGTCGATTACTCCCGGATTTTCGCGCAGGCGATCGATCGCCTGCATGTCGAAGGGCGTTATCGCGTCTTTATCGACATCCTGCGCAACAAGGGGGCCTTCCCCAATGCGCGGTGCTTCGCCGGACATAACGGCCCCAAGCCGATCACGGTGTGGTGTTCGAACGATTATCTGGCGATGGGCCAGCACCCGCAAGTGATTGCGGCGATGGAACATGCGCTGCACGATGTCGGCGCGGGTTCGGGCGGCACGCGCAATATCGGTGGCAACACGCACTATCATGTCGATCTGGAAGGCGAACTCGCCGATCTGCACGGCAAGGAAGGCGCGTTGCTGTTTACCAGCGGCTATGTCTCGAACGAGGCGACGCTGGCGACGCTGGCCAAGGTGCTGCCGGGCTGCATCATCTTCTCCGACGAGCTCAACCATGCCTCGATGATCGCGGGCATCCGCAATTCGGGCTGCGAAAAGCATGTGTTCCGTCACAATGACCTGGCGCATCTCGAGGAACTGCTCGCGGCGGCCGATCCGGCGGTTCCGAAGCTGATCGCCTTCGAAAGCGTCTATTCGATGGATGGCGACGTCGCGCCGATCGCCGCGATCTGCGACCTGGCCGACAAATATCATGCGCTGACCTATCTCGACGAAGTCCATGCGGTCGGCATGTACGGCCCGCGCGGCGGCGGCATTTCGGACCGCGATGGCGTCGCCGATCGGCTGACCATCATCGAGGGGACGCTGGGCAAGGCGATCGGGGTGATGGGCGGCTATATCAGCGCCGATCAGACGATCATCGACGTGATCCGTTCCTATGCGCCGGGTTTCATCTTCACTACCTCGCTGTCGCCGGTGCTGGTGGCGGGTGCGCTGGCCAGTGTGCGACACCTGAAGGCGTCGAGTGTCGAGCGTGAGGGGCAACAGGCCGCCGCCGCACTGTTGAAGACGCTGTTCGCAGAAGCCGGTCTGCCGGTGATGAACTCGACCACGCACATCGTGCCGCTGATGGTCGGCGATCCGGTCAAGGCCAAGAAGATCAGCGACATCCTGCTCGCCGAATATGGCGTGTACGTGCAGCCGATCAATTATCCAACCGTACCGCGCGGCACCGAACGGCTGCGCTTCACCCCGGGTCCCGCGCATGACGAAGCGATGATGCGCGAACTGACCGGGGCGCTGGTCGAAATCTGGGGTCGGCTGGAATTGCGCAAGGCGGCCTGAACCGAGCGGGAACCGCGACGCCTGTAACCCGTTACGCCTCTCACATCAGCGAGAGGTTATCATGGGCAAGGGTTGTATTTTGTGGCTGCTGGGGGTTCCGATCCCGGTCATTCTGCTGTTGTGGCTGGTTTTCCACCACTAATTGACCCCGTCAGCGATTGGCGTTGCGCTCGATGCGGCCCGACCAGGCATAACCGCGATAGAGCGGGGCGAAGCGCGGCATGCCGCCCACCTCGCTGGCAATTTCGATCAGGGCAGGCTGCAATGCTGCGCGCGGTGCCACGTCGAATTTGGCGAGCCAGGCGAACAACAACGCACGAAAGGCTTTGGGCAACCCTTCCTGCTGACCGAAGTCGACAATGTCGAGCCGCCCACCCGGCGCGAGCTTGGTGGCGGCCTCCCGGATGGCATCGTGCCAGCCGGGAATCATCGACAGCGTATAGCTTTGGAAGATACGATCGAAGGTCGCGATGCCGAACAGCGCCTCGGCATCGAAAGCGGTGGCGTCGCCTTGCGCCAGCACGATCCGATCGGAAAGGCCTGCCTTGGCGACCTTCGCACGCGCCGTCTGCAGCATCGCTTCCGAAATATCGATGCCGTAGAAGCGCGCATCGGGCCAACGCCTAGCCGCCGCGATCAGGTTGCGCCCGGTGCCGCAGCCGATTTCCAGCACGCTGCCGCCGGGCGGCGGCGCGATGCCGTCGATCAGCGCATCGCGCCCGAGCAGATAATATTTGCGTGTCAGATCATAGATATGGCGCTGCGAGCGATAGATCGCATCCATGTGTCCGGCATGGCCAGTATCGATCGAGGCTGCGTTCATCCGAGCACGTAGAGATGGACGCCGCCGTAAATCGAGGAGCGGTCGCGCTTGGTGTAATCGAGCGATTCCTCGGCGCGGTACGTCCATTTGCCCAGGATCGCATCGGGCACGCGGCCGGGCAGGATGCTGGGCTCGCCGGCCGTGCGGAACAGCACGCGCGCGCCGGGCTTGGCGGTGCGGGTGATCTCGCTCCACAGATCGGTGAGCTGCTCGTCGGTCATCCAATCCTGCGCGTCGAGCAGGATGTAACGATCGAGCGAGGCATCGCCGTGGGTGCGCAGATAATCGGTAAAGTTGGTGTGGCGCACCTCGATCCGGCTCGCGCGCTCGACAATCTCGTCATAATGGTCGCGCTGGAGATAGGGCGGCAGCGGTGCCGATGGTCCCTGGCCATAGCCGCGGCCAAAGGCCTGCCATGCGAAATAATTGTCCTTGATGTCGAAATCGCACGCGAGCTTTTCGAGCCGTTCGCGCAGCACCACCGCCATCTTCTCGTCGCCAGCCAGCGCCTCATATTGCGCTGGCGGAATGCCGAGGCCGAACAGCGAGGCAGGCTGATCGGTGATCCATTTGACGAAGCCCTTGTCGAAAAAGGGCGCGAATTCGCGGTCGAAGATTTCGCGCTGTTCCTCGATCGATTGCGCCTTGAGCAGGATCTTCGGGTTCACGCCGTTCAGCCGCGCGAGCAGATGCGCCACGCCGATGAAATTGCCGAGCAGGCCGCGCTTGTAGACGTTCTTGGCGAAACCGCCGATCCGCCGCCGGCCGATGATGTCACGGCCTTCCCAATAGGCCAGCGTCGTCTCGTCGAGATGCGGGCGGATATAGGTGCGATAGGCGCGCACGTTGTCGCGGCTGTTGGCCTGGGCGAAGAAGCGGTGGAAGGCGTCGTAATCCGGCAGATGCCGCGCGGCGACGACCTTCAGCTTGTTGAGCGCGATGTGCGCGGTGTTGAGGTCGACCGCGGTGATCGCGCGCGGGTTGGCGGTTAGGTAGCTCAGCACATTGCACCCGCCCGAGGCGATCGTGACGACATGCGAATCCGGCGCGATCGCCAGCGCTTCCATGTCGACCGCCGGATCCTCCCAGATCTGGGCATAGACGAGGCCGCGAAAGGCGAAGGTAAAGGCGCGTTCGAGCAGCCCCTGCTTCGAGAGATGTTTGTGCTGATGCACTGCACTGCGAACCGCGCGATTCTTTGCGGCGGTCTTGCGGGGGCGATCCTGAGGCGGTCGAATGGCAAGGGCCATGGCAAGCTTCTCCGGCCGGACATCGCGTTGAGGAAAAGACGCAGGCGGCAGCCGTGCGTTACGACGATCCGGTGACGCTTCCATGACGCGCTTGTGGCGAAATGAAAAGGACCTGCCGACGCGGGGGACGCCGACAGGTCCGTTTTTACAACCGCTCGCCGCAAAGGAGGGGACCCGGCGAACGGTCAGTTTGTCCCCTGCGGAACGGGGACAGTTCATTATACGCGCGAATGCCCCGCCCGGATGCGGCGGCGCGGTATTTTTACGGCAGCATCACGGTGTCGATGACATGGATCACGCCGTTGGACTGCATCACATTGGCGATGGTGATCCGCCCGGTATGGCCCTTGGCATCGGTGACGCTCCAGCCGCGACCTGCCTTGGCGAAGGTCAGCGTGCCGCCCTGGACGGTGGTGTAGGTGGCCTTGCCGCCATGCGCTTGCGCGGCGGCGGCGATGTCGGCGGCGGTGACACGACCGGGAACGACATGGTAGGTCAGCACGGCGGCGAGCGTCGCCTTGTTTTCGGGCTTCAGCAGCGTCGTCACGGTGCCCTTGGGCAGTTTGGCGAAGGCGGCGTTGGTCGGCGCGAACACCGTGAACGGCCCCGGGCCGGACAGCGTCTCGACCAGGTCAGCGGCCTTGACTGCGGCGACCAGCGTGGTGTGGTCCTTCGAATTGACGGCGTTTTCGACGATATTCTTGGTGGGATACATGGCGGCACCGCCGACCATTGGGTTGGTCTGGGCGGATGCGAGCGATCCTGCGCTCATCGCGACGGCGGCGGCGGCGATTGCGGTGCGAAAAATGCGGGTCATAGGGGGTTCTCCTGCGGGTGCGCCCGGGGTGGACGCGGCGGAGATACGGGGCAGCCCCCGCCGTGGATGCACTCAGACCGGCGAAAGAACGCCTTTGGCGACCACGGGGCCGGTTGGCAGCCCGCTGGGTGACCCGCCGACCGGTTCGACCGTAACGGCAAGCACCGCGCCCGCCGCAATACGCTGCCGGTTCTCCGGCCGCAGCGTCAGCGCGGTCGCCCCTTGGGTGCGCAAGACCCCCAGCGAATGCGGCGTGCCGTCGGCCGGGATCACCCACAATTCCGCGCTATGGTCGGCACTGGTCAGGCTCGCCTCGGTCAAGCGGATCGTCCCGGCATTCTTGTCATAGATTGCCGTGACCGGGGTGCCTTTGCCCTCCGGCGTGATCGAAGCGACCAGCGTCGGGGCGAGCGGCGCGGCGACTGACGGTGCGGGCTGCGGCGGCGACATGGGCGCGAGCGGGCGCGTGACCAGCACGACCAGCAGCGCCGCTGCCGCAATGCTCGACAGCGCGGCCACGCCGGGCCAGATCGCGCTGCGTGGCCGGGGTCGCGTCACCAGACTTGCAACCGGTGCTGCCGGTGCCTGATCGAGCGAGCGCTCGACGCGCGCGAGAATATCGGGGGCCGCGATCGCGGGCCATTGGTCGAACCACGGTGCCAAATGCCCGCGCCACCGCTCGACCTCGCGCGCGAAATCGGGGTCAGCGAGGACGCGGCGGAGCGCG
Organism: Sphingomonas sp. TF3; assembly: GCF_003985085.1. Lineage (NCBI taxonomy): Bacteria > Pseudomonadati > Pseudomonadota > Alphaproteobacteria > Sphingomonadales > Sphingomonadaceae > Sphingomonas > Sphingomonas sp. TF3. The sequence goes on from NZ_RWKS01000005.1 coordinate 109,056, forward strand.
ACGGCCCTTTCCTCGCCATCCAGCACGCCGAGCGCGAGTTCGGCCGCGGTCATGTCGGGCGCGTCCTCGAGGCCTTCGGGGCCGACGCCTGCAGGAGGGGGCATGTCGCTCATCCCTCAAGGCACTCCTTCAATTTGGCGAGGCCGCGCCGCACCCAGCTCTTCATCGTGCCAAGCGGGATCGACTGGCGTTCGGCCAGTTCGGCATAGGTTACGCCGTCGAAAAAGGCAGTGCGGATCGCATCGCGCTGGCGTGCCTCAAGGCCTTGCAGGCAGCCGTGCAACAGGTCGCTGGCTTCGTCCTGGAGCATCGACTCGCTGGCGAGCGGGGCCGTGTCGATCACCGGCGGCGCATCCTCGATCGGGGTGGCGCGGCGGATTTTCTGCGCGCGCTGCCAGTCGATCGCGCGGTTGCGCGCAATCGTGGCGAGCCACGTGATCGGGCTGGCGCGGAGCGGGTCATAGGCACCGGCGCGCCGCCAAATCGTCAGATACACATCGTGCAACACGTCTTCCGCTGCCTGCCTTTCGCCGCAGATACGGTAGCAGACGCCAAATAGTTTCGCCGAAGTGAGCGCATAGAGATCGCGAAAAGCGGCGCGGTCCTCCTCGCCGGTGCGCACCAGCGCGTCCACCAGCCGCGCACGCGCCGCCGCCTCTGGCGAGGTCGTGCCGGATGGAGCCGGAGCGTCGAGCGGGTGATCGGTCACGGGGGCAGTGCCTAGCTTGGCGCGCGCGCCACGGCAATATCCGCGTGCGATTGAGGTGGCGGTGCGTGCGCTTGGGTGTGGCAATCGCGCGCGGGCTTGGCTAAGGGCACGCCATTCCGCTTCACTCTTTGGGAGCGCGCCCGCTTTGCGCATCGCCATCGCCTCCGATCACGCCGCCTTTGCATTAAAGGCCGCGCTTGCCGCTTGGCTCGCCGCCGAGGGGCATGAAGTCCTCGATCTTGGCCCGGACAGCGATGCACGCGTCGATTATCCCGACTTTGGCTTCAAACTGGCCGAAGCCATAGCCTCCGGCGCGGCCGAACGCGGCGTCGCCTTGTGCGGATCGGGCATCGGCATCTCGATCGCGGTCAACCGCCACCTCGCGATGCGCTGTGCGCTCGTCTCCGAACCGCTTTCCGCCGCCCTTGCGCGCGAGCATAACGATGCCAATGTCGTGGCGCTCGGCGCGCGGCTGACCGGCGAGGACATGGCCAAGGCCTGTATCACCGCTTTCCTGACCACCGATTTCGCCGGTGGCCGCCATCAATCGCGCGTCGAAAAGCTCGGCGCACCGTCCTTTGCGCCAGTTACGAGTGGGAACCCGGCATGAGCACCAATCCATCAGAGCTTCACGACGTCCAGCCCGACGGCTTCTTCACGCGCGGCCTGGCCGAGGCCGATCCGGCGGTGTTCGGCGGGATTGCCCATGAGCTGACGCGCGAGCAGACGCAGATCGAATTGATCGCGAGCGAAAACATCGTGTCGAAGGCGGTGCTGCAGGCGCAGGGTAGCGTCTTCACCAACAAATATGCCGAAGGCTATCCCGGCAAGCGTTATTATCAGGGCTGCCACCCGTCGGACGAAGTCGAGACGCTGGCGATCGAGCGCGCCAAGCAATTGTTCGGCTGTTCCTATGCCAATGTCCAGCCGCACTCGGGCGCGCAGGCCAACGGTGCCGTGCTGCTGGCGCTGGTCAAGCCGGGCGAGACGATCCTCGGCATGAGCCTCGATGCCGGTGGTCACCTGACACACGGTGCCAAGGCGGCGATGTCGGGCAAGTGGTTCAACGCGGTCCAGTATGGCGTGGATCCGGTCACGCATCTGATCGATTTCGATGAAGTGGCAAAGCTGGCACGCGAGCATAGCCCCAAGCTGATCATCGCGGGCGGCTCGGCCTATCCGCGTGCAATCGATTTCGCCAAATTCCGTGCGATTGCCGATGAAGTCGGGGCCTATTTCATGGTCGACATGGCGCATTTCGCCGGGCTGGTCGTGGCGGGCCTGCATCCGTCGCCCTTCCCGCACGCGCACATCGCCACCACCACCACGCACAAGACGCTGCGCGGGCCGCGCGGGGGCATGATCCTCGCCAATGACGAAGCGCTGGGCAAGAAGCTCAATTCGGCGGTGTTCCCGGGGTTGCAGGGTGGTCCGCTGATGCACGTGATCGCGGCGAAGGCGGTCGCTTTCGGCGAGGCGCTGCAGCCGGGCTATAAGAGCTACATCGCCGCCGTGATCGAGAATGCCAAGGTGCTCGCCGCCACGCTCAAGGAGCGCGGCGCGGAAGTCGTTTCGGGCGGCACCGACACGCATCTCGCCTTGATCGACCTGACCCCGCTCGGCGTGACCGGCAAGGATGCCGATGAAGCGCTCGAACGCGCCGGCATCACGTGCAACAAGAACGGCATTCCCAACGATCCATTGCCGCCGACCAAGACCAGCGGCATCCGCGTCGGTAGCCCGGCGGGCACGACGCGCGGCTTTGGTCCCGCTGAATTCCGCGAGATCGGCAACATGGTCGCCGATGTGCTCGATGGCCTGCGCAAGAATGGCGAGCACGGCGACGCGCAGGTCGAGGCCAATGTCCGCGAGCGCGTTCTGGCGCTGTGCGCGCGCTTCCCGATCTATCCGGAAGGGGTGTGATTTGCGCTGTCCGTTCTGCGGCCATGAAGACAGTCAGGTAAAGGACTCGCGCCCGACCGAGGATGCAGGCGCGATCCGGCGGCGGCGGCAATGCGAGGGGTGCGGTGCGCGCTTCACCACCTTCGAGCGGATTCAGCTCCGCGAGTTGACCGTGGTCAAGAGCGAAGGCGCGGGCGGCGGCTTCAAGCGCGAGCCGTTCGATCGCGAGAAGCTGTTGCGCTCGGTCTCGATCGCGGCCCGCAAGCGCCCGATCGAGGCGGCGCAGCTTGAGAAGCTGGTGTCGGGCATTCAACGCCAGCTCGAGACGCTGGGCGAGAACGAAGTGCGCTCGGGCAAGATCGGCGAGATGGTGATGGAGGGGCTGAAGGGCCTCGATTCGGTCGCCTATATCCGTTTTGCCAGCGTTTATAAGGATTTCCGCGAAGCGCGCGATTTCGAGGAATTTGCCGGCACGGTGAGCGAGGTCGGCAAGGGGTGAGCACACCTTCGATCATCCCACCGCCCGTGCTCGTTCTCGTTCGTCCGCAGCTTGGTGAAAATATCGGCAAGGCCGCGCGCGCAATGCTCAATTTCGGGCTGGTCGAGATGCGCCTCGTCAGCCCGCGCGACGGCTGGCCCAACCCGAGCGCAGGCCCCGCCGCGAGCGGTGCCGATGTCGTGTTGGAAGAGGCGCGGGTGTTCGAAACCGTGTCCGACGCCGTGGCCGATTGCGCGAATGTCTATGCGACCACCGTGCGCAAACGCGGCGTGACCAAGCCGGTGGTGACGCCCGAGGGGGCGGCGCGCGCGATCCATGCCGGGCCGGGGCGATCGGCGATTTTGTTCGGGCCGGAACGCTCGGGGCTCGAAACCGACGATATCGCGCTGGCGCGGACCATCATCACCGTGCCGATCAACCCGGAATTCGGATCGCTCAATCTGGCGCAAGCGGTCATCCTCATCGCCTATGAATGGTCGAAGGCGGAGCGCCTGGCGAGCCCACCCCAGGTCGATCTGCCGCCGCCGGCACCGCAGGAAGAGCTGGACGGGATGATCGCACAGCTTGACGCGATGCTGGGCGAGACCGATTTCTTCTTCCCGCCCGAACGCACGCCGGTGACGCGACGGACCTTGCGGACCTTGCTGACCAAGCCTGGCTGGTCGGCGCAGGAGGTTCGCACCGTGCGCGGCGTGCTGAGCGCGCTGGCAGGAAAGCGGCCGCGGGACCGCTAAGCGCGCGGCACAGATTATTCTGCTTTGACGGCATCTTGCGGGCTGGTTACACCGGCGCATCGCATAAGTCGGAGATCTTCATGCTGGTCCGTTCTGCCTCGATGATGGCTGCCATCGCGCTTGCGGCATCGCCGGTGATTGCGCAAACATCCGCTGAGGGAACGTCGTCGGGTCCCACCCCGACGGCAAAGCCCAGCAAACCCGCCAAGCCGCGCAAAATTTGTCGTTCGGAAGCGACGACCAGCTCGCGGGTGCGGGCCAGCATCTGCAAAACTGCGGAGGAATGGGAGCGCGAGGCAGCGGGCAGCGAGCATATGGCTGGGGTTCTCGGCCGTTAAGGCTCGGGAATGGAGGCCGGTTGGCGTTCCGCTCACGGGTTCTCCGGCCCTACGAAGCGTCGCGGTGCCTTGATGGCGGCGATTGCCCATTATATCGCGCAGACCGTTCACTGTCGGCGCACTGGATCTCGATCGGGAGGGTATATGAAGACGTTACTCGCTGCGACTCTATTATGCCTTCCAATGGCCGCGCAGGCCATGGACACAGCCGGTTCCACAGCGGACGCGGCTAAAGAAAAGAAGATTTGTCGCTCCGAGGAAGTGACCGGCTCGATGTTTACCAAGCGCGTCTGCCACACCAAGGCCGAATGGGTCGCGCTTGAAGCCGAACGGGAGCGTGGTGCCGCGGAGCTGCGCAATCGGCGCGACGGGAACGGCTCGGATATTCCCCGCTAACCGAAAGGGATGCGCGGTCAGCGCCGGTCGAACGCCACGAGCTCATAGGCGATCGATGCTTCGACCAGCCGTTCCCACAAATCGGCGACGACGCTCTCGGGAATCCCGGCGGCGTGCGCCTCGGCGCAGGCGTTGGCGATGACTTGCGCCTTGCGCCCCTCGTCGCGCACCGCGCCGCGTTCGGGTTTGATCCGCGCCGCTGCGTCCATATAGGCAAAGCGCTGGGCGAGCAGCGCGATCAGCGCGCGGTCGACATGGTCGACGCCAGCGCGGACCTCCGCCATATTGGTGCAATCGGGGCCGGTGAGGATCGCGTTCGTCATGCGCTCCCCCTTGGCGAGCCGCGGCGCGCCTGTCCAGCTTGACTCATGCGACCGGTCCCGCTAACCGCCCGCCTTCGCATTTGGCCCCACACCCCGGTGAAGTGGTGGCCCTGCCCGCATCCCTTACAGGTTCGGATAGAGCGATACCGGGTATCGATCGTTTGCGCAGGCAGGCGGTCTTGTCACGAAGCATTTGCCAAGGAATATCTCATGTCGAAGCGTTCATCCGCAAAGTACAAGCTCGATCGCCGTATGGGCGAGAATATTTGGGGCCGCCCCAAATCGCCCGTCAACAAGCGTGAATATGGCCCCGGCCAGCACGGCCAGCGCCGCAAGGGCAAGGTCTCGGACTTCGGCATCCAGCTGCGCGCCAAGCAGAAGCTCAAGGGCTATTATGGCGACGTGACCGAGAAGCAGTTCCGCGCTTGCTACACCGAAGCCGCGCGCATGAAGGGCGACACCGGCCAGAACTTGATCGGCCTGCTCGAGCAGCGTCTCGACATGATCGTGTATCGCGCCAAGTTCGCGCCGACCGTCTGGGCTGCACGTCAGCTCGTTTCGCACGGCCACGTTCGCGTCAACGGCGTGAAGTGCAACATCGCATCGCGCCGCTGCTTCGTCGGTGACGAGATCACGCTCGGCTCCAAGGCCAAGGAAATGGCACTGGTGCTCGAAGCGCAGCAGCTCGCCGAGCGCGAAATCCCCGATTATGTCGCCCCCGATGGCGCGGCCAAGGTCACCTTCACGCGCGTTCCGACGCTCGACGAAGTGCCCTATCCGGTGAAGATGGAACCGAACCTGGTCGTCGAATTCTATTCGCGCTGATCGTTCGATCCCGATCGAGACTGCAAGAGGGCGGCCCGGCAACAGGCCGCCCCTTTTATTTGGCGGGCGGCAACGCCAGCGCGGTGCGCAGAAAGCCATCGGCCTTGTCGAGCATCGTGGCGCGCACGTTGCTGTCGTCGAGCTGGTGGTCGAGCGCGTGGAACTCGACCAGTTCGACCGACTTGCCCGCTGCTTTCAGGCGACCCGCCATCAGCCGTGATTCGCCGATGCCGACATTCTGGTCGCGGTCCCCGTGGAACAGCAGCACGGGTGCGGTGATCCGCGCGGCATTCTGCGCCGGGGAGCCTTCGCGAACATGCGGGCCCTTGCCGATCCGCGCATCCTGTTCCGTAAAGTCGGTGAAGTCATGCCGTTCCTGCCGCAGCGTCTCCAGATCGGTAACGGGCGCGACCGCGATGATCGCCTTGAACAGGCTTGGATCGAGCACCGCCGATTGTAGCGCGGCATAGCCGCCATAGGACCAGCCGACGATCGCCAGCTTGGCAGGATCGGCGATTCCCTGCTTGATCAGCCAGCGACCGCTATCGTTGACGTCGCCGATCGCGGTGCGCCACGATTTGAAGCCATTTTCCTTGAACCAGGCGATGCCGTAGCCGGTTGATCCGCGATAATTGGGCTGGAGCACGGCATAGCCGCGATTGGCGAAGAATTGCGACAGCCAGTCGAAGTTCCATTCGTCGCGCGCTTCGGGGCCGCCATGCGGCATCACGATTGTCGGCAGGTTTTTGCCCGTGCTGCCGGGCGGCAGCGTGAGATAGGCCGGAATCTGCGTGCCATCGGCGGCGGTGAAGGTGATCGGCGTGCGAGCTGCAAGGGTCGTCTTGGCGAGCGCAGCGCGCGCCGGAAAGGCTTCGGCGAGGTGGCGCGTCGTCTTGTCGTAGAGATAATAATGGCCCGGATCGACATCGCTGCCCGCGAACAGCAGCAGCTTGCTTTCGTCGGCGCTGGCATCGACGAACGTGACCAGTGGCAGGCCGGGCAAGGCGCGCGACAGCGAGGCGGCGAGCTTTTTCAGATCGGGGTCGAAGAAAATGCTTTGCCGCTTGTCGGTGACAAAGCTTGCGCCGACCACGCGGTTCTGGCGTCCGATGCGGATCACGTCATCGATATCGACATCGGGGCGGTCGAGCACCAACGTGCGCGTCAGGCTGCCGTCGAGCGCGATCGTGTACAGCGCCCTGCGCCCATCCTTGGTGTCGAAACCGTAGACAAGGTTGTGGTCGCGATCGACTGCATAGGGATTGAAGCCCGACAGCACGCCGCCCGTCGTCTTGAGCGTGCCGAGCGGCAGCCAGGTGCGGTCGCCGGACTTGCGATACGAATAGAGGATCGTATCGCTGTTATAGCCTGTGTTGAGCTTGGGGCGCTTGCCCATGATGCGGACGCTACCGTAACCGTCGCTGATATAATCGACAGCATCGTTATTGGGCGGCTCGACGTTTGCGCGGCGCAGCGAAACGGTGTCGATCCGGTCGACGCCCACACCTTCGCGACTCTCTGCGATCAGCGATCCGGTGGTTGCCTCCGGCACATAGCTACGCGTGACCAGCACCGTGCCGGGCGCACCGCCATTCCAGTCGATCACGTCGCCCCCGCCAAAGGAGGCCCCGAGCGACCGTTCGTTGGTCCGCGCGCTGAGCACCTTCAAATTCTTGCCGTCGCTGTCGACCGCGACGAGGCGGGTATAGCCATTGAAGCCGCCATGGGTCAGCCCGGTGTCGAGGATCATGTAGATCCCGCAGATCAGCCGCGTGTCGGTCGACCATTTGCAGGCGGTCAGCCGGTCGGGGTTGCCGCTGGACGCGAGTATGGGCTTTGGCACTCCGTCGGCGACCGACACCACGAACAAGCCGGCACCGTGCCCTTCAATGGCCGCGATATAGGCGATTGCCGTGCCGCTGGGCGAAAGGCTGACCTGCTGAATGTCTTCGCGCGCGCCGAAGCGCGTCGCCGCATCGCTGACGGGGGAGGGGGCGGCGGCGACGGCGGGCAGCAACGGTGTGGCGAGGCAAACGGCCAGCGCGGTCCCCAGCAGATATCGGTTCATGCTTTTCCCCTTTTTGCAGAGTGATACGCACTTTTAGGGGCGATGCAACGCGGCACCGCGCTTGGTTGCGCACGCGCACTGCGCCTGCCAAAAGGTGGCCACCCTAGCGACAGGATGATGGCCGATGCGCGCGATACCGACCCTTGCCCTCACTCTCGGTTTGCTGACAGCGGCAAACCCCGTGCTGGCCCAGAATGGGCCGCTGCCCACGATCAGCGTCGAGACGCTGAAGGACGTCACCAAGACGCTCTCCTCCGATGCGTTCGAGGGGCGCAAGCCGACCACGGCGGGCGAGGCAAAGGCGACAGACTATATCGTCGAGCGCTTCAAGGCCGCCGGGTTGAAGCCGGGGAATGACGGCAAATGGTTTCAGGACGTGCCGCTGGTCGAACTGACCGCGAAGAACGTGACGCCGCTCAGCTTCACCGGCGGCAAGGCCCCGGTGAGCCTCGCCTATCGCAGCGATGTCGTGATCGCCACCTATCGCGTTACGCCCAGGATCGACATTCGGAACAGCCCGGTGGTGTTCGTCGGCTATGGCATCACCGCGCCCGAGCGCGGCTGGGACGATTATGCGGGCGTCGATGTGAAGGGCAAGACCGTCGTCATCCTGGTCAACGATCCCGATTGGCAGACGCCGACCAACCAAGGCCTCTTCGAGGGGCGCGCGATGACCTATTATGGCCGCTGGACCTACAAGTTCGAGGAAGCCGCGCGCCACGGGGCGGCGGCCGCGATCATCGTGCACGAAACCGCGCCCGCCGCTTATGGCTGGGGCGTGGTGCAATCGAGCTGGACCGGCCCGCAATTGGAGCTGGACGAAGCGGGCGACCATGCCGACCAGAGCCAGGCGGTCGGCTGGATGCAATTGGCCAAGGCGCGCGAACTGTTCGCGAGCGCCGGGCAGGATTTCGATGCGCTGAACGCGGCGGCAAAGGTGAAGGGCTTCAAGGCGGTTCCGCTGGGCGTCACCGCGTCGGTATCGTTCGACAACACGATCAAGCGGCAGGCGTCGAAGAATGTGATCGGCATCCTTCCGGGTACGACGGCGCCGAACGACTATGTCTATTACACCGCGCATTGGGACCATCTCGGGCATTGCGATGCGGTGAAGGGCGACGACATCTGCAATGGCGCGCTTGACAATGCGAGCGGGGTCGCCGGGCTGGTGGCACTCGCCGAGGCGAATGTGAAGGCGGGCCCGGCGCGGCGCACGCTCGTATTCCTGTCGGTCACCTGCGAGGAATGCGGGCTGCTGGGGTCGCGTTATTATGCGCAGCACCCGATCTACCCGATCGCGCAGACCGTCGGCGGCGTGAACATGGACGGGCTTAACACCGTTGGCCGCGCCAAGGATTTTGTGGTGACGGGGGCTGGCAAATCCGAGCTGGAAGACCGCATGAAGCTGCTGGTCGAAGCGCAGGGCCGCGTGGTGAAGCCCGAACCCAATCCCGAGCGCGGCAGCTATTTCCGCTCGGACCATTTCAGCTTCGCCAAGCTCGGCGTGCCAATGTTCTACGGCGAATCGGGCGAGGATCTGCGCGTTGGCGGCGAGGCGGCGGGGCACGCCGCAACGCTCGATTATATCGAGCATCGCTATCACAAGCCGCAGGACGAATATAATCCGGCGTGGGACTGGTCGGGCGCGGTCGAGGATGTGCAGCTTTATTATGCGCTCGGCCGGTCGCTGGCGGATGGTGCCGATTGGCCGAATTGGTACAAGACCGCCGAATTCCGCTCGATTCGCGATCAAAGCCGGGCGGCTGCAGGAAAGTAACGCATGACTCGTCCCTTGCCGCCCGCCGAATGGGCCCCCCACGCCGCCGTCTGGATCGGTTTTCCGAGCCATCCCGAATTGTGGGAAGCCGATCTCGAACCCGCGCAGGAAGAAGTCGCGGCGTTCGCGCGCGCGGTGCATGCCGGGGGACGCGGCGAGCGCGTGCTGCTCGTCGCCGCCAACGATGCGGCGGCAGCGGCCGCCGAGCGGCTGGCGGGCGATGTCGCGAGCGTCGTGGTCGAGCCGTTCGGCGACATCTGGTTGCGCGACACCGGGCCGATCGTGCTGTCCGACGGCAGCGCACGTGACTTTGGCTTCAACGGCTGGGGCGGCAAATATGATTTGCCGGGCGACGACGATATCGGGCGGCGGCTGGCCGCGCGCAAGAAACTGCCGGTCGAAAGCTGCGACTGGGTGCTGGAGGGCGGCGCGATCGACGGCGATGGCACCGGGCTGGTGGTGACGACCGAGCAATGCCTGCTCAACCCCAATCGCAATCCGTCCTTGACCAGGAGCGAGATCGAGCAGCGCCTGCGCGACGATCTCGGGCTGGTCGACGTGCTGTGGCTGGGCGACGGGCTGATGCACGACCATACCGACGGGCATGTCGACAATCTGGCGCGTTTCGTTGCGCCTGGCGTGCTTGTGATCCCGGAAGCGGCCGAGAACGACCCCAATTGGCTGGTCTATCAGCGCGCCGCGCAAGCCGCATCCGCCAAGGACGGCATCGAGCTGGTGCGGATCCCGTCGCCCGGTCGCGTGCTTCGCGACGACGAGATCGTGCCCGCCAGCTATATGAACTTCTACATTGGCAATGCCGCCGTCGTGGTGCCGCTCTACGGTGCGCCCAACGACGATGCTGCGGTGGCGGCGGTGCAGGCGCTGTTTCCGGATCGCGCGGCGGTGGGCTTGCGGGCGGACGCAATCCTGACCGGGGGCGGGAGCTTCCACTGCATTTCGCAGCAACTGCCGGCGTAACGGGGGGCATTGGGCTCCGCGCGCCGCCACTCTACCCGTTCGTTTCGAGCGTAGTCGAGAAACCTGCGCGACCTGTGACAGGTTTCTCGACTACGCTCGAAACGAACGGACAGGGGTACGATGGTCGTGGGGCCTCCCTCTTATTGCAAAACGAAAAACGCCAGCGACGCCACTGCCATCACGGCGGTGGCGATCCAGCCGATGACGATCATCGGCCAGGGCAGCGTCAGGCGGCCCATGATGCGGCGGTTGGTGGCGATCAGCATCATCACCGCCATCAGCGGTGCAGCCAGCACGCCGTTGACCACCGCGCTCCAATAGAGCGCCTTGATCGGGTCGATCGCGGTGAAGTTGAGCGCGACCCCGCCCAATGTGGCAGCGGCGATGGTCGCGTAAAAGGCACGCGCCTCGCGCGGTTTGCGGCGCAGGCCCGAGGTCCAGCCCAGCATCTCGGACACGCCGTACGCAGCCGACCCAGCCAGCACCGGCACGGCCAGCATCCCCGTCGCGATGATCCCAACGGCGAACAGCGCGAAGGTAAACACCCCGGCGATCGGGCGCAGCGCTTCGGCGGCCTGCGACGAGGTCTTGATATCGGTCACCCCGTGCGCGTTGAGCGTGGCGGCGGTGGCGAAGATAATGAAGATTGCGATCAGGTTGGAAAAGCCCATCCCGATTACCGTGTCGTTGCGCACGCGCGCGAGCTCCGGGCCGGCCGCGCGGGGGGTGATGCACAAGGGCTTGGCATTGCGGCGGTGCATTTCCTCCACCTCCTGCCCGCTTTGCCAGAAGAAGAGGTACGGCGAAATCGTGGTGCCGAGGATCGCGACCAGCGCCATCGCATGGTCGGCGTCCCACGTCATGCCTGGCAGTACGGTGCTTTTCAGCGCGATCGACCACGGCACCTGCGCTGCAAACACCACCGCGACATAGGCGAAAAGCGACAGCGTCGCCCATTTCAGGATTGCGGCATAGCGTGGGTAACTGACGAAGGTTTCCAGGACGATACACACGAGCCCGAAGGCGATCGTATAAACCAGCTCCGGCCCGCCAAGCAGCAGACGCAACGCCGCCCCCATCGCGCCGAGATCGGCACCGAGATTGATGACATTGGCGACCAGCAGCAGCAGCACGACTGCGCGCAGCAGATAGGGAGAATAATGCCGCCGCAGATTCTGCGCGATGCCGCAGCCGGTGACGAGGCCGATGCGCGCCGCGATCTCCTGCGTCACCACCATCAGCGGGTAGCTGAACAGCATCGTCCAGGCGAGGCCATAGCCAAATTGCGCACCGATCTGGCTGTAGGTGGCAATGCCGCTGGGATCGTCATCGGCGGCACCCGTAACGAGGCCGGGGCCAAGGGCGGCCAATATGTTTGCGGGGGGCGCGTCGTCGGGGCGATCGTGAGAAGGGCTTGGCATAACAGAGGGCTAACAGGTCGTGGGCATGGAAGCGAGGATGGTGCGTTTGAAGAGTGGCAGCGCGGTGCACGCTCCCCTATATGGCGCGGCATGACCGAAATCACCGTCGCCGCGCTGCAGCTCGCCTTCACGTCCGATCTGGACGCCAACATCGCCCATGTCTCCGAGCTCGTGCGCGAGGCGGCGGGCAAGGGCGCGCAGGTGATCCTGCCGCCCGAATTGTTCGAGGGCGAATATTTTTGCCGGGTCGAGGATGAAGGGCTGTTCGCCAACGCCAAGCCGGTGGGCGAGCATAAGGCGGTGCTGGCGATGCAGAGCCTTGCGCGCGAACTGGGCGTGACGATCCCGACCAGCTTCTTCGAGGCCGATGGCCCGCACCATTACAATTCGCTGGCGATGATCGGGCCCGATGGCGCGGTGCAGGGCGTGTATCGCAAGAGCCATATTCCGGATGGGCCGGGCTATGAGGAGAAATTCTATTTCCGGCCGGGCAATACCGGCTTCAAGGTGTGGCCGGGGCCAGATGCAACGACGCTGGGCGTCGGCATCTGCTGGGACCAATGGTATCCTGAAACCGCGCGCGCGCTGATGCTGATGGGATCGCACGTGCTGTTCTTCCCGACCGCGATCGGCAGCGAGCCGCATGACACCTCACTCGACACCGCGCGGCTGTGGTGCCGCGCGATGGTGGGGCATGCGGTGTCCAACGTCGTGCCCGTGGTTGCCGCCAACCGCATTGGCGTGGAGCATGGCCAGACCTTCTACGGCACCAGCTTCATCACCGACGAGCGCGGCGACATCCTGGCCGAACTGGGCCGCGAGGAAACCGGTGTGATCGTAGCCACGCTCGACCTCGACCGGATCAAGCGCCACCGCGCCGCCTTCGGCTTCTTCCGCGACCGGCGGCCCGAACTGTACGGGCGGTTGGTGCAGGACATCTGAGGGAACAGCACGCCCGTTATCGGGCGGTGTCGCGCCGCTTCCGTTCGTTTCGAGCGTAGTCGAGAAACAGGCCGCGAGCGCAGTGACGGGTTTCTCGACTACGCTCGAAACGAACGGTTTGCTATACAGCCTTTTGCGTCAGGACTCGCATCATGGAAATCGAAGTCAGCGCCGAAGCCAAGGACAAGCGGCTCAATCGCTGGGTGGCGATGACCGTCGTCATCCTGTCGGTGTTCATGGGGCTGGGCAATATCAAGGACGGCAACATCGTCCAGAACATGGCGCAGGCCAAAGCCGATTCGGTCGATCACTGGGCGCAGTATCAAGCGACCAAGACCAAGATCCACATCAACGAAACCGCGCGCGCCGAGTTGGTGGTGCTTTCCACCACCCCCGCCGCGCGGGCGGCGGCGGGTAGCGCGATCGCCGGGCTCGATCGCGACATCGCCAAATATCGCGCCGAGGCACCGGTGCTGGCCAAGCAGGCGCAGGGCTTTGCCGATCGGTACGACGCGCTCAACGTCCATGACGACCAGTTCGACGCGAGCGAGGCGTTGATCGCCACCGCCATTTCGATGGCGGCGGTGGCGGCGCTGGCCGAGAGTTTCTGGTTGCTCGTCGCCGGTTGGGTGTTCGGCGGCTTCGGCCTGTTCATGGGGGTGTGCGGCTTTGCCGGCTGGGCGTTCCACCCCGATGTGCTGAGCAATTTCCTCGGCTGAAACGCGTCAGCGGCGCGGCGTCCCCACTTCGGCGCGCACCACCAGCGGTTTCTGGCAGCCATCGACCGTACGCAGCACCGCCGCGACTTGCTGCGCGGGCGGTTCTTGCCCAAGCGGGCGAATGCTGGCGGTGGGGAGCGTGTCACTAGCCACGATGGCACCGTAATGTTGACACATCGGCTTGACCGCAGCCGTTTTGGCCTCGGGCGCGGCCGCGATCATCATGGGTGCCAACACCATCAAAGGGACAATCCGCATTGAAAGCCTCCGTTCAGAAGGCCGGTTCATAACCGCAAGCCGCCGTTACTGCGAGTCCCGTAGTTCCAGCGCCCGCGCGAACACCGCTTCGAACATCTCGGTCGTCAGCCGCCCGGTATTCTGATTGTAGCTGGAGCAGTGATAGCTATCGATCAGGATGCGGCCATCGGGCATGCGGTGTTCGGCGAGGTGGCCGAAGCGGCATTTGGGCAGCTTGCCGCCGAGCATCTTGACCGCCGATTGATGCGCGGTCTGGCCCAGCGCCACGAAGATGCGCGCGTGAGGGAGTGCCGCCGCCTGCCCCTCCAGGAAGGGGCGGCAGGTGCGGATTTCCTCGGGCGTCGGCTTGTTCTCGGGCGGCAGGCATTTGACCGCGTCGAGGATCATCGCGCCGTCGAGCGCCAGCGTATCGTCGGGCTTGCCTTCATACTCGCCGGTGGCGAGGCCGAATTTGGCGAGCGTGCCGAACAGCAAGGGGGCGGAGCGATCCCCGGTGAACGGGCGGCCAGTGCGATTCGCGCCATATTGCGCGGGGGCGAGGCCGATGATGCCGAGCCAGGCGGCGGGATCGCCAAAGGCGGTGACGGGGCCGTTCCACCAATCGGGATGCTCGGCCTGCAGGCTTTCGCGCAGGGCGACGAGGCGCGGGCAGCGCGGGCAATCGCGTGGGGGTTCGGTTTCGGGGATTGGGCTGGGTGCGAAGTTCATCAAGGTGCGATAGGCGTGTTTCGGTGCAAAGCTCAACCTATGCCATCGCCTTGGGCTCCAACCGGCGTGGCCGCCACGGCGGCCCGGTCGCCGAAGTGCGCGCCGCGATCGCCGCGCTGGACGGCGTAGTCGCAACCTCCCCGATTATCGGTAGCGCGCCGCTCGGGCCGTCGATCCGGCGCTTCGCCAATGCGGCGGTGCTGCTGGAGAGTGCGCTGACGCCGCCGCAGATGCTCGCTCGATTGAAAGCGATCGAGCGCAGCTTCGGGCGGCGGCGTGGCGCGCGTTGGGGCGCGCGGGTGATCGACCTCGACATCGTGCTGTGGTCAGGGGGAATGTGGTCGACGGCAGGGCTGACCGTGCCGCATATCGCCTTTCGCGAGCGCGGCTTTGTGCTTGATCCATTACGCACGATCGCCCCCGATTGGCGCGATCCGGTAGCGGGCCGGACCGTCCGGCAGCTTCATGCGCGGCTGAACAAGCCGCAACCCCTGGGTTGACCGCGCCCGAACGCGCTCCTAACGCAAGCGCCGAGTGGGCCCGTAGCTCAGTTGGTAGAGCAACGGACTTTTAATCTGTAGGTCTCGGGTTCGAGTCCCGACGGGCCCACCATTCCCAACGATCGCTCTCCGTTCCTCGCACCGCTGCCTGCGCTGCCGACGGCATCGCGCCACCGGCAGCGGGGCTGGACGTTAGGCGATCGTCGGAATGATCCCGCCCTCGGCGCGGATCGCCGCACCGTTGGTGACGGCGGCGAGCGGGCTGGCGAGATAGGTCACGATCGACCCGATTTCGTCGGCCTCGATCAGGCGGCGGATCAACGAGAGCGGGCGCAGCTTTTCGAAGAACTCGACCTCCTGCTCGGCGGCCGAGGCATCCTTATTCTCGACCACCGAATGAATGAAATCGACGATCCCTTCCGACCGGGTCGGCCCCGGCAGCACCGAATTTACGGTAACCCCGGTTCCGCGCGTTTGCTCGGCCAGGCCGCGCGCAATCGACAATTGCGCGGTCTTGGTCATGCCGTAATGGATCATTTCGCCGGGGGGCAGCAGCCCGCTTTCGCTGGCGATGAAGATCACGCGGCCCCAATCACGCGCCAGCATGCGCGGGAAATAATGCCGGGCGAGGCGGATGCCGCTGACCACGTTGACCTCGAAAAAGCGATGCCATTCCGCATCGCTGACCTCGACGAACGGCTTGGCTTCGTAAATGCCGAGATTGTTGACCAGGATATCGACCTCGGGCGCGGCAGCGATCAGCGTGGCAGCCCCCTCGGCGGTGGCGACATCGGCGAGCACGCCGCGCACCGTGCCGATGGCGGCGACTTCGGCGACGGCGGCATCGAGCTTGGCCTGGTCGCGCCCGCTGACGATGATCTCGACGCCTTCGGCCGCCAGCCGTTTGGCGATCGCCAAGCCGATGCCGGCGGTCGATCCCGTTACGATTGCGGTTTTGCCGTTCAGTTGCAGGTCCATTGTGATTTCCTCGCGCTGTCTTGGATGCTGCGAAGATAAGGCGACCGGCCATTCGTGATTAGAAGGCAGGATTACATTTCAGAAGTGATTCGATATCATGAAAGCCGATGGACAATCGGCTGGGCGATATCGAGATTTTTCTGGCGGCGGCGCGCGCGGGCAGCCTGGCGGCTGCGGCCAAAGAGCTGCGACTGACGCCGTCTGCGGTCAGCCGCAGCGTCGCGCGGCTGGAGGCGCGGCTGGGGGTCGTGCTGTTGCGACGGACGACACGCTCGCTGGCCTTGACTGCCGAAGGCGAACGCTATCGCGAGCGCATGGCGCGACTGGTCGCCGACATGGCCGAGGTGGAAAGCGGCCTGGGGCGCGAGACGCAGGAGCCGCGCGGAACGTTGCGCGTCAACGCATCGGTGCCGTTCGGAACGCAGTGCCTGCTGCCGCTGCTG
This sequence comes from Sphingomonas sp. TF3, assembly GCF_003985085.1. NCBI lineage: Bacteria > Pseudomonadati > Pseudomonadota > Alphaproteobacteria > Sphingomonadales > Sphingomonadaceae > Sphingomonas > Sphingomonas sp. TF3. The sequence goes on from NZ_RWKS01000005.1 coordinate 125,574, forward strand.
CCCGCCTTCACGGCGCGCTATCCCCATGTCCTGGTCGATCTCGCTTTGTCGGATGCACTCGTCGATCTGGTGGAGGAACGCGCCGACATTGCGATCCGGATCGGGCCGCTGCGCGACACCCGCTTGCGCGCGAAGAAGCTTGGGCACAGCAAGATGCTGCTGGTCGCCAGCCCGTCCTATCTCGCGCATTATGGCATGCCGCAAACGCCAGACGATCTCGATACGCATCGCTGCCTGCAGTTCAGCTTCCGGCGATCGATCGATGGTTGGCCGTTTCGGCTTGGGCAGCGCGTGGTGCATCGCGCGGTTGAAAGTGCCTTTCTCGGCAATTCGGGCGATGTCGTCCGCCTGATGGCGGTGGCCGGTGGCGGGATCGCGCGCCTCTCGCGGTTTCACGTCGCGGGGGACCTGCAAAGCGGGCGGTTGGTCGAAGTGCTGGCCGCCTATAATCCGGGCGACGGCGAGGATATCCATGCGCTGTATTCGGCGCAGGACCGTCTTGCCCCGCGCGTGCGGGCGTTGCTCGACTATCTGGACGAAGCGCTGATCCTGCCCGGCTGATTCGTCGCGAGTCGCAGAATGGAGCGCAAATGGGTCGTGTTTGCGGTATCCAAAACGGTGCTACGGCGTTCCACCCGCAGGGAGCGACAGTGATGACCCAGATAATGGTGGACGTAACGGCATTGGGCGGCGGCACTGTGCTGTTGCTGGCGGTGGTGCTGGCGGGCGGCTTTCTTGCGGTGCAGCGGCGCTGGTTGACGCTGGTGCTGGTGGTGGTCGGGACGACGTCGGGGTCGATCGCGGTGACGCTGATCAAGGGGCTGGTCGCGCGGGTGCGACCGCCGCTCGACGAACGGCTCGTTGCGGTGTCCTCGGCCAGCTTCCCGAGCGGCCATGCCGCCAACAGCGCGATCGTCTACCTCACCTTGGCGTTGCTGCTGGTGCAGACGGTGCATGGACACGCGGCGCGTGTCTATATTCTCGCGGCAACGGCGGTGCTGGTGGTGCTGATCGGGGTCAGCCGTCTCTATCTGCACGTGCATTGGCCGAGCGACGTCGTTGGCGGCTGGGTGTTCGGTACGATTTGGGCGCTCGGCTGGTGGGCGCTTGGCCGCAAATTGGGGGCGGACACCCGCGCTCAGCGGCCGTAAGTTCCGCCGCTTCATTCATCGCGCAGCAATCTTGTACGGCGCACCCGCCCACACGGTCGAATCGTTTCCGGGAGACGACGAATTGACCTTGATATAGTATTACATAACATCTATCGCACTGCAGCATCGTTCTCTGAAAGGCCGTCCCCCGCATGTTTCGAGCCACCTTGTTGTCCAGCGCCGCTCTGTTGTTTTTCGTGCCTGCCACTGCTTATGCCGATACGGTAGCCGCTCCGGCTGCGACGGCGGATGCGCCGGGTGCCGCGACCGACAAGACCAACGGCGGACCGGATATCGTCGTGACCGGGCGGCTTGATGCCGCGCGCGCCTCGATCCAGCCTAGCCTCGGTGCGACGACCTACACCATCACCAGCGAGACGATTCGCGCCTTGCCCGGCGGTGACAATCAGCAGCTCAACCAGATCCTGCTGCAATTGCCGGGCGTGGTGCAGGATGGCGGCGGCCAGTTCCATGTGCGCGATGACCATAACAACCTGCAATATCGTATCAACGGCACGATCCTGCCCGAAGGCGTCGCCGTGTTCGGGCAGACGCTGAGCCCGCGCCTGGTCGAGCGGTTCGATCTGCGCACCGGCGCGCTGCCCGCGCAATATGGGCTGCGCACGGCGGGCATCATCGACATCACCACCAAGAATGGCTTCAAAAATGGTGGCGAAGTGTCGCTTTATGGCGGCACCAACGACACCATCCAGCCGAGCTTCGACTATGGCGGCTCGACGGGCAAAACCAATTATTTCGTTACCGGCAGCTACAAGCACAGCAATATCGGGATCGAGGCGGTCGATGGCGGCCGCACCCCGCTGCACGACGACACCGACCAATATCAGGGCTTCGTCTATGTCGACCACACGCTGAACGAGAACAATCGCGTGTCGTTCATGGGCGGCTATTCCGACCAGAGCTTCCAGATTCCCAATCCGCGCGGCCTCACCCCCAGCCACGGCTATAACGTTGGCGGCGTTACCAATTTTCTCAGCGACACTCTCGATGAGCGGCAGCACGAGCGCACTGCCTTTGGCCTTGCCAGCCTGTTGCACGATGCCGGCCCGGTCACGCTGCAGGCATCGCTGTTCGCGCGCTATTCCAGCTTGCGCTACACACCCGATACGCTCGGCGAATTGCTGTTCAACGGCATCGCGCAAAAGGCGTTCAAGCAGGACTTCACCTTTGGCGGTCAGGTCGAGGGTGTGTACCGCGCCAGCGATGCGCATACCCTGCGCGGCGGCGTGATCGTGTCGCGCGACCGCAGCAACAGCCAGACCTCGAGCCAGGTGTTCCCGGTGGATGGCACAGGCGCGCAAATCGGCCAGCCGATCACGGTCGTCGACAATGGTGCCAAGACCGAAATGACCTACAGCGTCTATCTGCAGGACGAATGGAAGATCGCGGACCCGCTGATCGTCAATTTCGGCGGCCGCTTCGACCATTATGACGGCTACCGTTCCGAATCGCAGTTCTCGCCGCGCATTAATGCCGTGCTCACACCGTCCAAGGGGCTCACGCTCCATGCCGGCTACGCGCGCTATTTCTCGCCTGCGCCGTTCTCCAATGTCGCCACCAACAGCGTGTTGAAGTATCGCGGCACCAGCGCGCAGGCACCGGGCGATGACGGCGTCAACCCGCCGCTCGCCACCGTGCCCTTTGCCGAGCGGCAGGACTATTTCGATATCGGTGCCGAACAGAAGATCGGGCGGGTCACGCTCGGGATCGACGCGTACCACCGGCGCTCGAAAAATCTGGTCGACGAAGGCCAGTTCGGTGCGCCGATCATCCTGACGCCGTTCAATTATGCGCGCGGGCGGATCGACGGGATCGAAGGCAATATTTCCTATCAGCACGGCCCGTTGCTGGCTTATGCCAATTTTTCCTACGCCAAGGCCAAAGGGTTTTCGATCGCGTCGGGCCAGTTCAATTTTTCGCCCGATGACCTGGCCTATATTGCGAAGAACTACATCTATCTCGACCACGACCAGACCTATACCGGGTCGGCAGGCGTGTCGTACCGGTTCGATCAGGGCTTTCTGCGCGACAGCCGCGTGGGCGGCAGCATGATTTACGGGTCTGGCCTGCGCAAGGATGGCGACGTGCCCAATGGCGGCAAGCTGACGCCCTATGCGGTGTTCAACCTGACCGCGAGCCATGAGTTCAAGGGGCCGGGCGTGACGATCCGTGCCGACATCATCAACGTGGCCGACCGCGTCTATGAAATCCGCGATGGGTCGGGCGTGGGCGTGGGCGCACCGCAATTCGGTGCGCGCCGCGGCTTCCTGTTCGGGATCAGCAAGACGATCTGATGCGGTGTCCCCCTCCCGCGTGCGGGAGGGGGAGCGCGCCATCAGCCGATGGTTACCCCGACGATCTGCCAGCGGCCATCGACGCGGTCGAGCGTGACCGTTTCGATCGCGTCGGCCTTGTTGGCGAAGCTGGTGCGGAATTTGACCATCGTATAGCCGGCCGGCGGTGCCGGGACGTCCTCCTCGCTGACGAATCCCCGCGAGATCACCGCGCCAAGCGGCACGCGAACCTGCTGCGAGGTCCGCGACCAGACCTGCAACGTGTTCTGCTTGCGGAACGCCGGGCCGGTGCCGCGATAGCTCGCGTCCCAGTCATAATGGTCGACAAGGTCGAGCCAGTTGAGCGCCGCCGCCACCGCCTCGGCATGTGCCGGTGCAGTGGTCGCGGTTGGCGGCGCGGTCGTGGGTCTCTGCGGCAGCGCGACAAGCACCAGGAGGGACAGGACAAGCGTCATGAGAACGACTCCGATCAGACGGGAGGTGGGGCGGTAGGTGCGCCCCGCGCCGACCACCGGCACGCCGTCCTGATCGTCGTGGGAGTCGATCGCGTCGTCCCCGATTCGCACGTCCCCTAAGAAATCGGGGGGCGGAAACCCCGCGCTGCCCTCGGCGTCGAGCAACAGGCGCGCGGCCTCGCGGCTGCTCGAAACCGCCATCTTCCGCCGCGCATCGCGCAGGCGTTCGTTGATTGTATGGACCGACAGGCCAAGGTTGCGCGCGACCGATTTCGCGTCATGCCCGCGCACGATCAGACGAAGCGTCTGCTTTTCCTTTTCGGTGAGCGCCCAAAAGGCGTCTTTCCCCGGCATCTCCATGCCTTGGCCTAGGTCGCGGACGGTAGTGCGACTACCCCCAAAAATTCGTGGGTGCGCGCGGCGGTCTAGCGATCGCCCAACTTGCGTTCCCACGCCAGCGCATCGCGCACGATGAGATCGAGATCGGCACGCTGGGGCGTCCAGTCGAGCGTCGCCAGGATCGCGCGATTGTCGGCGACCAGTTCTCCCGCATCGCCCGCGCGGCGGCCCTCGATGACGCGGTTGAGCTTGCGGTTGGTCACGCGGTCGACCGCATCGAGCACTTCGAGCACCGAGAAGCCCTTGCCATAACCGGCATTCAGTGTGTGGCTCTTGCCCGGTTCGGCGATCAGCAGGTTGAGCGCCGCGACATGCGCCGCCGCCAGATCGCTGACATGGATATAGTCGCGCACGCCAGTGCCATCGGGCGTGTCGTAATCGGTGCCATAGACCCCGACGGTCTCGCGCTTGCCGAGCGCCGCCTCTACCGCGATCTTGATGAGGTGGGTCGCCCCGATGGTCGATTGCCCGCTGCGCTGCTGCGGATCGGCCCCCGCCACATTGAAATAGCGCAAGGCGGCATAGTTCATCGGATGCGCGGCGGCGACATCGCGCAGCATCGCCTCGGTCATCAGCTTGGAGGTGCCATAGGGGTTGATTGGCACGGTCGGGTCCGTTTCGGCCACCGGCACCTTGGCGGGTGTGCCATAGGTTGCGGCGGTCGAGGAAAAGATGAAGTGCTTCACGCCCGAAACCACCGCGCTTTCAATCATCGCGCGGCTGGCGACGGTGTTGTTGCGATAATATTTCAGCGGATTGCTGACCGATTCGGGCACGATGATCGATCCGGCGAAGTGCATCACCGCCTGCACGCCGTGGTCGCCCAGCGTCGCGCGGACGTGCGCATCATCCTCGATCTCGCCGCGCACCAGCGTCGCACGGGGGTCGACCAGCCAGTCAAAGCCGGTGCTGAGATTGTCATACACCACGACGCGGTGCCCCGCATCGAGCAACGCCAGCACCGCATGGCTGCCAATATAGCCCGCTCCGCCCGTTACCAGTACCGATCCGTCCAGCATTCTACCCTCGCTCTTTTTGTCCGGGCCCCGCGTCCCTATCTTGCAGCCCTAAACGAGGAGCGAATGATGGCAAGCGAAGTCGCAACCCTGGCAGGCGGATGTTTCTGGTGCACCGAGGCGGTGTTCAAGGACGTGATCGGCGTGGAGCGCGTCGAAAGCGGTTATATTGGCGGCAGCGTTCCGCATCCGACCTACAAGCAGGTGTGCGGGGGCGATACCGGCCATGCCGAGGCGATCCGCGTGACTTTCGATACCGATCAGGTGTCCTATGGCGACATCCTCGACATGTTCTTTGCAACGCATGATCCGACGCAGCTCAACCGCCAGGGCAATGACGTCGGCACGCAATATCGCTCGGCAATCTTCCCGGCGGATGATGCGCAGCGCGCCGAGGCCGAGGCGGCCAAGGCGCGCGCGGTGGCGGACTGGCCGGCCCCGATCGTCACCACGATCGAGCCGATGGGCGAATGGTATCCGGCCGAGGATTACCACCAGCAATATTGGGAAGGCGAAGGCCAGCGGAACCCTTATTGCCTGGCGGTGATCCCGCCCAAGCTCGCCAAGCTGCGCAAGAGCTTCGCCGCGCGGTCCAAGGCGGCGGTGAGCGCTTAGGGCTTGTTCTCTCTGCGCGAACAGAAGGTTTGTTCGCGCAGAGGCGTGGAGGACGCGGACGGTGTCAGGTGTCGCGGTGCGCCGCGCGCCGCAGACGGTCGTTAATGGCTTCGCCGATGCCGTCGTTCGGGATTGGCGCGATCGCTATGGTCGTGCTCGGTGATGCGTCGGCCAAATGGAGCGCGTCGAACAGCTTGGCGGCGGCTTCGATGAGGTTGGCGGTGGGCGACAGGTTGGTGTCGCCCGCGATTGTGCCGAAGCCGATCAGATAGTCTCCCTGCGTCGCTTCGGTCGCGTTGAGGCGGAGCGCTTTGCGTGGCGCATAATGGCTGGCGAGTTGGCCGGGGGCGACGATTGTTGCCCCCTCCCTCCACCCCGGCGAAAGCCGGGGCCCAGGAGAGACGGCGGTTGTGGCGGGTGCTGCACGCAATGATTCCCCGCCCGCAACTGGGCCCCGGCGTTCGCCGGGGTGGTCGTCCGGGGTTGGGAGGGTGCCAAGAACCCCAGCCAGCGCATCCGCCGTAATCGGCCCCGGTCGCAGGATCTCGCGCCCCAGCACGATCGTCGATTCGAGCCCCGCCTCGGTCGCGCCATCGTCCACCACCAGCGGAATGCGCCCGCCGAGGCTCGCAACGACATGCTCGGCGCGGGTCGGGCTGATCGCGCCGCTGGCATTGGCCGAGGGCGCGGCGAGCGGCTTGGCGGTGGCGGCGAGCAGCGCGCGCATCGCGCGGTGGGCGGGGACGCGCAGCGCGATCGTCGGAAGGCCCGCCGTCACCAAAGCGGCAATCCCGGCATCGGCGCGGAGCGGCAGCACCAGCGTCAGCGGTCCCGGCCAGAACGCCGATGCCAGCGCCAGCGCGGTATCATCGAACGTGGCGATCGCCTGCGCGGCTGCCAGATCGAGCACATGCACGATCAGCGGGTTGAAGCTCGGGCGTCCCTTGGCCGCATAAATCCGCGCGACCGCGTGCGAATCGGTGGCGTCGGCGGCAAGGCCGTAGACCGTCTCGGTCGGGATCGCGACGGGCTGGCCCTCCGCGATCAGCGCGGCGGCGGCGGCGATGGCAGCCGCGCCGTAGGGTAAGGTCTGCGTCTCGCAAGGCGGGTTTGGCGTGGTCATTATCGCGGGCTATAGCCGGGCAAAGCCTGTTGCATAAGAGGATGCCCGATGTTCACCCCCGCCACCGCCGATCAGCGCTTCGTGCTCGATCATGTCGTCGGCATTGCCGATCTCGCCGCCACCGACCGCTTCGCCGCTGCGAGCGATGACGTTGTCGATGCCGTGCTGGAAGGCGTTGGGCAACTCGCGGCGGGCGAATGGGCACCGCTGCTGCGCGCGGGCGACACCGTCGGCGCGAAATGGACGCCCGACGGCGTGGTGATGCCCGCAGGCTTCGTGAAGGCCTATCAGGATTATGTCGAAGGCGGCTGGGGCACGATCGGCGTCCCAGAGGAGTTCGGTGGGCAGGGCCTGCCCTTTGCGATCCAGACCGCGGTGCTCGATACGCTCGGCAGCGCCAATATGGGCTTTGCGCTCGCCCCGACGCTGACGGTCGGCGCGATCGAGGCGCTGGCGCATCATGGCAGCCCCGAACAGCAGGCGCAGTATCTGCCACACCTCGCCACCGGGGAATGGACCGGCACGATGAACTTGACCGAGCCGCAGGCGGGTTCGGACGTCGGTGCTTTGCGCACCCAGGCCAAGCCGCTCGGCGACGGCAAATGGAGCATCAAGGGCACCAAGATCTACATCTCGTTCGGCGACCATGACATGGCCCCCAACATCGTCCACCTCGTGCTCGCGCGCACGCCGGGGGCACCCGCCGGGACCAAGGGGATTTCCTTGTTCCTGGTGCCGAAATATCGGCTGAACGCCGATGGCACGCCGGGTGCTTTCAACGACGTTCGCGTGGTGTCGATCGAGCATAAGATGGGGCTGCACGCTTCGCCGACCTGCGTGCTGAGCTTTGGCGATAACGATGATTGCATCGGCGAGCTGATCGGTGGCGAGTTTGGCGGAATCCGCGCGATGTTCACGATGATGAACAATGCCCGGCTCAATGTTGGCCTGCAGGGGGTGCAGGTGGCGGAAGCCGCAACGCAGGCGGCGGTGGGCTATGCGCTGGAGCGCGTGCAGAGCGCGCGCGCCGGATCGGGCAGTGCCGAGCCGGTCAAGATCGTCGAGCATCCCGATGTGCGCCGGATGCTGCTGCGCATGAAGGCGCAGACCCAGGCGGCGCGCGCCTTGGTCTATTATGCCGCGAGCCAAGTCGACCGCGCGACGCTGGGCCAAGCCGGCGGGCAGGAGCGGCTCGATATCCTGACCCCACTCGCCAAGGCGCATGGCACCGACATCGGTAATGAAGTCGCCAGCCTCGGCATCCAGGTGCATGGCGGCATGGGCTATATTGAGGAGACGGGCGCGGCGCAGTTCTTCCGCGATGCGCGCATCACCCCGATCTACGAAGGCACCAACGGCATTCAGGCGGCCGATCTGGTCGGGCGCAAGCTCGGGCTCGACAATGGCGGGGTGTTTGCCCGCCTGATCGCCGATATGCGCGGCGAGGCCGAGGATGCGGCGCTGCGCACGCTGATCGACACGTGCGACGAGATCGGGCGCGGCATGGCGGGGCTGTCGGCGGACGACAAATTGGCCGCGAGCTATCCGTTCCTGACGATGCTGTCGGTCGCGGTGTGCGGCTGGCTGATGGAGCGGTCGGGCCGGATCGCTGCCACCGCCGAGGGCGACCGCGCTTTCCTGAGCATGAAGGTGGCGGCGGCGCGCTTCTATGTCGCGCAGATCGTGCCCGAGGCGCTGGGGCTGAAGGCGGCGGCGACGGCAAAGGCGGATGTGCTCTATTCGGTCACGGCCGAGGCATTTGCCGCATGAGCGACGCCGCCTTCGATCTCGACGGCTATCTCGCCCGTATCCGCCTGCCAGCACGCCCGACCGTCGATTCCTACGGTCTGGCGGCGCTGCAGCGCGCGCACCGGCTGGCGATTCCGTTTGAAAATCTCGATGTGCTGCTGGGGCGTGGGATTGCGATCGACAGCGATGCTGTGTTCGCCAAATTGGTGCGCGCGGGGCGCGGCGGCTATTGTTTCGAGCATAACCGGCTGTTCCTCGATGCGCTGGCGGCGTTGGGCTTCGTCGCGAGCCCGGTGCTCGCGCGGGTCTGGCTGGGGGCGAGCGATGTACCGCCGCTGACGCACACCTTCAGTTTGGTGACGCTCGGCGATGAGACATGGATCGCCGATGCCGGATTCGGCGGCAGCTACACCCCGCCAATGCCGCTGATCGCCGGGGCAGAAGTGACCGCGCCCGATGGCGCGACCTTCCGGCTCGAGCAGCACGACGCGCATGGCTGGATGCTGCTGCGCGACGGCGACCCCGCGACCACCGATGGGCGCGGCACCGGCAGTGGGTTTCAACCGCAATATAGCTTTGCGGCGGTGCCGGTGCATGCCACCGATCTCGCGCTCAGCAACCACTGGACGTCGACCGCGCCCGAAAGTCGCTTTCGCCAGATGGGCGTGGTCAGCGTCGTGCTGCCCAACGGCCTGGCGTCGCTGACCGACGCGCGCTACCGCCGCCGCGCCGGGGGCGAGGAAACGCAAGCGACGATCACCGATCCGCGCGTCTACCGGATGCGGCTGAGCATGATGTTCGGGATTACGCTGAGCGCCGAGGAGGTGGCGGCGTTGGGGGTGGTGGAGGCGTAGCGGACGAGGCGGTGGCCCTCATTCCGTTCGGGCGAACGCACTGGTCCGTTCGGGGCGCTCCCCCTCATCCGTTCTGGCTGAGCTTGTCGAAGACCTGCTCTCCACAGGCGCGGCGTTCGCGCGGGGAGAGGTGCCCTTCGACAGGCTCAGGGCGAACGGAGCGGGTGCGGGCGCTCAGGCCTTTTCGCGCTCCAGCAGATCCGCGGCATCGAGCCCGAGCAGGTCGATATGCGCGGCGATGCGCGGCCAGCTGGTCTTGACGAAATGCTCGCGCTCGGCCGCGCGCAGCTTTTCGGCGGCCCCGGGCAGCACGAACATGCCGACGCCGCGCCGCACCTCGACATAGCCATCGTCCTGGAAGCTTTGATAGGCCTTGGCGACGGTCAGCGGGTTGGCACCATGTTCGGCGGCAAGCGCGCGGACCGAGGGAAGCTGGTCGCCGGCACGAAAGTCCCCGCGCAGGATCGCCGCGGAAATGGTGCCGCGCAGCTTGATATAGACCGGGCTGTCTTCGCTGTTCAGGGCTGTCATGCTACCCTAATACAGCAAGCGACGTTTTTGTCCAGTGCTTCACCCCTCCCACTTTGTGATGATCGCGCTCAGATCGGGGCGGGGGCGCTCTTCCAGCGGGCGGCTGGGCGTGCCGACAAAGAAGAATCCGGCGATGCGTTCCGGCGCTGCGCCGAAGGCATCGCGCACCGCGTCCGAATAGCTCGGCCAGCCGGTCAGCCAGCCCCCGGCAAAGCCCAACGCATGGGCTGCGTGCAGCAGGTTCATGCCCACCGCGCCGACCGACAGTTCCTGCTCCCACAGCGGAATATGGCTGGCGGTGCGTGGCGAGAAGAGCAGGACGACGAGCGTGGGGGCCTGCTGCGCGAACTGTTCGAGCGCGGCGATTTCGGTCGCGGCGGCCTGCGGGCGTTCGGCGCGATAGGCCGTGGTGATCACCGTGGCGAGCGCGTCGCGCTGTTCGGGCCCCACCACGACGAAGCGCCACGGGGCGATCTTGCCATGGTCGGGCGTGCGCGCGGCGATTTCCAGGATCTGGTCAAGCTGCGCTGCATCGGGGCCGGGCGCGACCAGATCGCGCGGGCGGCCCGAGCGGCGGGTGGCGAGGAGCGAGAGCGGGCTGGTGCGGTCGTTGAGCATGAGGCTCCTGTAGCCGGGTGCTAGCGTATTTACACCTCCGCCCGAGGCGTTAGTCTCACCTGCAACCAACGGGTGCCGGATCAATCGGTGCCGATATGCCTTTCAGGGAAACATAATGGTAGAAACGCCGACCGCGAACAGTCCGGTAGAGCCGGATATCAGCCACGTCGATCCGGCCCAGCTCACGTGGCTAGGCCATCCGCGCCAATTGCGGCGGCTGTTCACGATCGAGATGTGGGAGCGCTTCGGCTTCTACGGCATGCGCGCGGTGCTGGTGATCTATCTCACCAAGCATTTCCTGATGGCCGATCACGAAGCGAGCGGCATCGTCGGCGGTTATCTCAGCCTGGTCTATCTGACCCCGGTGGTCGGCGGATTGCTGGCGGATCGCTATCTTGGCTCGAAGCGCGCGGTGAAGTTCGGCGCGCTGGTGATGGCGGTCGGCTATTTGCTGCTGTGCTTTGGAGGGCCGCAAGGCACGCCCTATGCGACGATCGATGGCCAGCGCTATGCGGTTGCGCAGGCACCCGCTGCGACCGTCATGGGGACGAGCGACGCGCCGCAGACGGTGCAGGTCGGCGGCAAGACGCTGACGATCCACGGCCTGTCCGACGGGTCGGTCGAACTGCTCGACGGTAAGACCGTCACTCGTACCGTGCCTGCCGCATCGTTCAGCTCCGGTGCCGATCGTTCGCCCTTCTACACCGGTTTGCTGCTGCTCGCGCTCAGCCTGATTGTGATCGGCAACGGGTTCTTCAAACCCAATATCGCGACGATCGTCGGCGCGCTCTACGCCAAGGACGACCGACGCCGCGACGCGGGCTTCACGATCTTCTATGCCGGGATCAACATTGGTTCGATCCTCGGGCAGATTTTCTGCCCGTTGCTGGTCGAGCTGTTCGGCTGGTGGGCAGGGTTCCTCATCGTTTCCGCGGTGCAGGTGGTCGGCTGGGCGATGACGCAGTTCGATGGCGGACGCCTTGCGGGCTATGGCGAGCCACCGGTCCAGTCGGGGCGCGACCGCGCGCCGCTAATCTATGGGCTCGCCCTCGCCTCGGTGGCGGTGTTCTGGTTCGTCTTTCACAATGTGATGACCGCGCCGGTCGCGGCGGCGGGCAGCGGTCTCGCCGGTTATATCGCGGCGACGCCGTTCCTCGGCAAAGTGCTGTTCGTCGCCTTCCTTGGCGCGGTGATCGGCATTCCGATCTGGGCGGCACGGGTCGGCAACAGGCAAGAGTTCCAGATGATGCTCGCGGCGATCATCCTGGTTGTGTTCAACGTCACCTTCTGGACGCTGTTCGAGCAGGCTGCTTCGTCGCTGACGCTGTTCGCCGATCGCAACACCGATCTGTCGATCTTCGGCATCACCATGTCGGCGGCGACGACGCAGCAGTTCAACCCGTTGTTCGTCGTCGGCTTCGCGCCGGTGCTGAGCTTCCTGTGGCTGGCACTCGCCAAGAAGGGCTGGGAGCCGTCGATCCAGGTCAAGTTCGGCCTGGCGCTGCTGTTGGTTGGCCTCGGCTTTGTCGTGCTCGCGCTGAGCGGATCGACCGCTGACGGCGCGTTCCGCGTGTCGCTATGGTGGCTGGTGTTGACCTATTTTCTCCACTCGATCGCCGAATTGTGCATCTCGCCGGTCGGCATGTCGATGATCACCAAGCTGTCGATCGGGCGGATCGTCGGCATGATGATGGGGGTGTGGTATCTGTCGATCTCGGTTGGCGAATATCTCGCCGGGGCGGCCGCGCAGGCGGCGGCGGTGCAGACGGTGGGGGGCAAGTGACCAATCCCGAGCTCGCGCTCAACACCTATCTCGCGACCTTCATGACCGGTGGCGAACTGACGATCGGCGCAGGCATCGTGCTGCTCGTGATATCGCCTTGGCTAAAGCGGTTGATGCACGGGGTCGACTGAGCGTGTGGGTGTTTCGCGGGCGGCGGTGTATGGAGCTAGGCTAAACCAACGGGGGAGAAGCGCGAGTGGACGGTCTGGAACAGGTGGCCGCGGCGGCGGTGGCGTTTGTGGGGACGCATTTCCTGCTGTCGCATCCGCTGCGCAGCCCGATCGTCAAGGCGGTCGGGGCGAACGGGTTCATGGGGATCTACGCGCTGGTCGCCTTCGGCACGCTGGGCTGGCTGGCGCATGCCTATCGGGCCGCCCCTGCCACCGCGCCGCTCTGGGCGGTGGGCGAGGGGATTTGGGGGCCGGTGACGCTGGTGATGCTGCTGGCGAGCGTGCTGCTGATGGGATCTCTGCTCGGCAATCCCGCGTTGCCCGGGCCACCGATTGCCGCCGCGCCCGCCACCGCGCGCGGGGTGTTCAGCATCACGCGGCACCCGATGCTGTGGGCGTTCGCCTTGTGGGGGCTGTGCCACATCGCGGTCTATCCGATCGCCGCCAACATCATCGTCGCGGTGGCGATTATCGTGCTGGCGCTGGTCGGCGCGGCGCTGCAGGACCGCAAGAAGGAGGCGCTGCAACCCGATCTGTGGCGCGATTGGGAACGCAAGACGAGCTATTGGCCGTTCCTCGCCATCGCGCAGCGCCGCGCGCGCTTCGGCGGCTTCCGCCCGCATGACCTTGCGGGCGGGGTAGTGATCTGGCTGGCCGCAACCTGGGCGCATATCCCCATCGCCGGCGTGGCGGCGGGGCTATGGCGCTGGGTTTACCGCTAGAGCCGCACCATCTTCATCATCGGGGCCCCATAACGCGGCCCCGCCGTGCCGCCGCGCGGCGCGGCGCGGTCGAGCGCGGCCAGATCCTCGGCGGTCAAGCTGACCTCCACCGCCGCCATGCTGTCCTCCAGCGTCGCGCGGCGCTTGGAACCGGGGATCGGCACGATATCGTCGCCTTGTGCCAGCAACCAGGCGAGCGCGACTTGCGCCCCGCTGACGCCGTGGGCGGCGGCGATCTGCTTGACGACATCGACGATCTTGAGGTTTTCCGCGAAATTCTCTTCCGAATAGCGCGGGTCGTTGCGCCGATAATCGCCCTCGGGCAGATCGTCGCGCGACGTGATCTGACCGGTCAGGAAACCGCGCCCGAGTGGGCTATAGGGCACGAAACCGGTGCCGAGTTCGCGGCAGGCGGGCAAAATCTCCTCCTCAATATCGCGCTCCCACAGCGAATATTCGGATTGCAGCGCCGCGATCGGATGCACTGCCGCTGCCTTGCGCAGCGTGGCGGCGCTCGCCTCGGACAGGCCAAGAAAGCGGACCTTGCCCTCGCGCACCAGCTCGGCCATCGCGCCGACAGTGTCCTCGATCGGCACGTTCGGGTCGACGCGGTGCTGGTAGAACAGGTCGATCGTGTCGATGCCAAGCCGCTGGAGCGAGCCTTCGCACGCGCGGCGGATGTTGGCGGGGGTGCTGTCGACACCGGATACCTTGCCGTCGTCGCCGAAGCGGAAGCCGAATTTGGTCGCGATCACCAGGCGGTCGCGCTTGCCGCGGATGGCGCGGCCGACCAGCTCCTCGTTGATGAGCGGACCATAGACTTCGGCGGTGTCGAACAGCGTCACGCCCAGCTCGATCGCGCGGTGGATCGTGGCGATGCTCTCGGCTTCGTTTGCCGCGCCGTACATATTGGCACCGACGCCCGCCATCGGCATGCAGCCGAGGCCAAGCGCGGAAACCTTCAGATCGGGGCCAAGCGTGCGATATTTCATCAATGGTGTTCCTGCAGGAAGGTGTCGGCGGCGGATAGCGGGACCTTGTCCCCACGCGCTGCCACGGTCAGCGTAACCGCCAGATCGAAGATGACGTTCCCGAGGGTTCGGAAAATATCCGGCATCGTCTCGACCGCAACCAGCAGCCCAAGCGGGGCGACGGGCACGCCGAGCGTCACCGCAATCGGCGCAATCGCGCTGATGAAGCTGATTTGCCCCGGCAGGCTGACCGAGCCGAGCGAGGTCAGCACGGCGACCACGGTCGCTGCCGCCAGCGTTGCGAAGGTCATCGGCACGCCGAACCACGCCGCGACATAGATCGCCACCGCCAGGTTCATCGCCGGGCCAGTCGCGCGCATCATCGCAACGGCGAGCGGCAGCACCACGCCCGAAGTGGCCACCGGTACATCCATCTCTTCCGAACTGCGCAACATCGCGGGCAAGCTGGCGAGCGAGGATTGCGTGCTGAGCGCGACCGCCAGCACCGGCAGCGAGGCGCGGATGAACCGCCCAAGCGCCATGCGGCCGCCCCAGATGGCGACGGGCACCGCAAACAGGCTGACCACGATCCCGACCGAGGACACCGTCACGATATAGTGGAACAGTGCGCCGACCGCTGCCGTCCCGGTCTTGGCGGCGACGGTCAGGGCGAGCGCAAACACACCGATCGGCGCGATCCAGATGATCCAGCCGATCATCACCAGCATCGCGTCGCGGATCGCGGAAAAGAAGGTCAGCAACGCGGTACGGCCCGTGGCGTCGATCCGGGTAAGGGCGAAGGCGAAGATCAGCGCGAACAGAATCAGCGACAGGAAGCCGCCATTGGCGGCGGCGGCGATGACGTTATTGGGTACCATCCCCGCCAGAAACTCACCGAGCGGCGGCACCGCGCCCGGCGGGCCGACATTCACCAACGCGCCGCGCAAGGCAGTGGCGGAGGCGGCGGGCATCGGCACCAGGCCGAGGAACAGCGGCGTGAGCAGCGCCGCCGCGACCGCGCTGCTGACCATCACCACCAGAATGATGCTGATCGCGCGCGCCGCGACTGCGCCGCCGCGTGCCGCCTCGGCGGTCGACGCGATGCCGGTGACCAGCAGCGAGAACACCAGCGGAATGACGGTCATTTGCAGCGCGTTGAGCCAGGCCGAGCCGATCGGTTGCGCCACTGCGGTCGCTCCGGGCACTGCAGCCGGCAGCCAGGTGGCAAAAGCAATGCCAAGGAGTAATCCAGCGCCCAGCGACACGAGGATCCGTGTCGACGGGCTATTCAACGTTGCAGACATACTCGCCCTTATCCGTAAGCGGCGCTATCAGGCACCTCTGAAGATACGGGCATAACCCAATGGATGAGGGCTGATGGCAAGAAAATATTTCGGGACTGATGGGATTCGTGGCCTGACCAACAAAGCCCCGATGACCGCGGCGATGGCGATGCAGGTCGGTATGGCGGCCGGTGCGCATTTCCGCCGCGGCGACCACAAGCACCGCGTGGTCATCGGCAAGGATACACGCCTGTCGGGCTATATGCTCGAATCGGCGATGGTGGCGGGCTTCACCAGCGTGGGCATGGACGTTGTGCTGTTGGGGCCAATGCCGACGCCTGCGGTCGCCATGTTGACCCAGTCGATGCGCGCCGATCTGGGCGTGATGATTTCGGCCAGCCACAATCCCTTCTTCGATAATGGCATCAAATTGTTCGGTCCCGATGGCTATAAGCTGTCTGATGCTGACGAAACCGCGATCGAGGCGCTGATCGACGGGGATATCGCGCTGTCGGCTGCCGCCGAAATTGGCCGTGCGCGGCGCGTGGATGACGCGCAGGGGCGCTATATCCATTTCGCCAAATCGACCTTTCCCGAAAATCTGCGGCTGGATGGCCTGCGCATCGTGGTCGATTGCGCCAACGGCGCGGCCTATCGTGTCGCGCCGACTGCCTTGTGGGAATTGGGGGCCGATGTCGTTGCGATCGGCGTGACGCCCAATGGCAAGAACATCAATGACGGCGTCGGCTCGACCGCGCCGCAAACCCTGTGCGAGACGGTGGTGGCAAGCGGCGCGCAGCTCGGCATCGCGCTCGATGGCGATGCCGACCGGCTGATCGTGGTCGACGAAAAGGGCCATGTCGTCGATGGCGACCAGTTGATGGCGACGATCGCTAGCGGCTGGGCGCGCAGCGGGCGGTTGAAGAATGGTGGGCTGGTCGCGACGGTCATGTCCAATCTCGGGCTCGAGCGACATCTCGCCGCGCAGGGCATCGGCCTGGTGCGGACCGCGGTCGGTGATCGGCATGTGCTCGAGGCGATGCGCGCTCAAGGGTATAATGTCGGCGGCGAGCAATCGGGGCATATCATCCTGTCGGATTATGCGACGACGGGCGACGGGCTCGTCGCGGCGCTGCAGATCCTGGCCGAACTGGTGTGGGCCGGGGCTCCGGCGAGCGAATTGCTGCACCGCTTCGAGCCATTGCCGCAATTGCTGAAGAATGTGCGGTTCGCGGGCGGCAAGCCGTTGGAGGCCGAGGCGGTGAAGGCGGTGATCGCGCAGGCTGAGGCCGAACTGAAGGGCAAGGGCCGGCTGGTGATCCGCCCGTCGGGCACCGAACCCGTTATCCGCGTGATGGCGGAGGGCGATGACCCCGCCCAGGTCGAGGCGGTGGTCGATCGCATTTGTGACGCTGTGCGCGTGGCGGCTGGCTAACTTCGTCCTCCCCTCCCGCTTGCGGGAGGGGCTGGGGGAGGGCATGTCATCCCGTGCCGTCCGCGACAGCCCTCCCCCGACCCCTCCCGCAAGCGGGAGGGGAGAAAGATACGAAATGCTCGAAATGCGCCCCGATTGCGAACGCTGCGGCGTGGATTTGCCCGCCGATGAAGCGGGCGCGTTCATTTGCTCGTTCGAATGCACCTTCTGCGCCGAATGCGCCGAAGCGCTCGACGATCGCTGTCCCAATTGCGGCGGCGAATTGATGGACCGTCCGGCGCGCGTCGATGACGCGCTGGCGCGGCATCCGGCGAGCACCGTGCGCCGGTTTAATTCCCCTCCCGCGCGCGGGAGGGGGTAGGGGAGGGCCTGTGACGAACCTCCCCGACCAAGACAGCCACTCCCCCAACCCCTCCCGCGCGCGGGAGGGGGGCTTTGTCCCGCGCATCCTGATCATCGCGGGGTCGGATTCGGGTGGGGGCGCTGGCATCCAGGCCGATATCAAGACCGTGACGATGCTCGGCGGCCACGCGATGACCGCGATCACCGCGATCACCGCGCAGAATACGCTGGGCGTGCAGGCGGTGCTGCCGGTGCCGACCGAGATGGTGATCGCGCAGATCGAATCGTGCGTGTCGGACATTGGGGTCGATGCGGTGAAGATCGGGATGATCGGCTCGGCGGCGACCGCGCATGCGGTGGTGGACTATCTCGAACGCCTTAGCCCCGCCCCTTCAGGGGAGGGGTTGGGGTGGGGCCTCTCCCCGGATGCGCCCACTATAGGCACGGCCCCACCCCCAACCCCTCCCCTGAAAGGGAGGGGCTTACGCATCCCCATCGTCTTCGATCCGGTGATGGTTGCGACCAGCGGCGATGTGCTGGCCGATGCCGATACGATTGCGGCGTTCGAGCGGTTGATGCGGATCGCGACGGTGGTGACGCCGAATCTGCCGGAACTGGAGGCACTGCAAAAATCCCTCTCCCAGCGGGAGAGGGAGGGAGCCGCGCAGCGGCGGAAGGGTGAGGGTGACCCGGCGGCTGGAGCAGACCCTCACCCTTCCCACGCCTTCGGCGCGGGCCCCTTCCCTCTCCCGCTGGGAGAGGGATTTTTGCTCGTCAAAGGCGGGCATGGCGAAGGGGACGAGATCGTCGATCGGTTGATCGGCCCCCAAGGCGAGGTCGCGTCCTGGTCTGCCACGCGAATCGAAACCCGCAGCACGCACGGTACCGGCTGCACGCTCGCCTCGGCGATCGCGACGTTGCTGGCACAGGGGCAGTCGCTCACCGCAGCGATCGCTGGCGCGCGGCACTTTGTGCGGCTTGCCTTGCACGATGCCCCCGGCCTTGGCGGCGGACATGGGCCAATGGGGCATCAGGCGGTGCGGCTCGATATCGGGCCGGAGCGGCGGCTCAACCAGATCACGCTCGGTCTGTCCGATTATGCCGCTTCGTGCGATTTCTACCGCACGCTCGGCCTTACCCAGATCGTTGCTACCGACGATGCGCATTATGCGCGGTTCGAGGCACCGGGCGGCGCGACGCTGTCGATCGAGCAAGGCGCGGAACCGACAGTGTTTTTCGAATGCGCCGATCTCGACGCCGAAGTCGCGCGCTTGCAGACGGCGGGGGTGGTGTTCGACCAGCCGCCGACCGACCAGCCCTGGGGCTGGCGCGAGGCGCGGTTGCGCGATCCCGCAGGCAATGCGGTCTGCCTCTATCAAGCTGGCGAAAACCGCCGCTATCCGCCATGGCGCTTGCGCGATGCCTAGCCTGAAACACGAGAAACTGTGCCTTGCGCCTGTCGCCGGGGTGGACGAGGCCGGGCGCGGGCCGCTGGCTGGGCCGGTGGTTGCCGCCGCGGTGATCCTGCCGGCCAAGGGTATCCCACGCGGTATCGATGATTCGAAGAAGCTGGCCCATGCCGACCGCGCGCGGCTGCATGACCGGTTGCGTGCCTGCGCGATCGTCGGGATCGGGATTGTCGAGGCCGAGGAGATCGACACGCTCAACATCTATTGGGCGACGATGAAGGCGATGACGCTGGCGGTGGAGGCGCTTGGCTGCGCGCCGGGGCATGTGCTGGTCGATGGCAACCGCTTGCCCAAATGGGGCTTTGCCGCGACCCCGATCGTCAAGGGCGATTCGATCAGCCTGTCGATCGCCGCCGCCTCGATCATCGCCAAGCATACCCGCGACACAATCATGCTCGCGCATGCCGAGGCGCATCCGCAGTATGGCTGGCACAGCAACAAGGGCTATGGCGCGCCCGACCATTTGCGCGCGCTGCGCGAGCATGGCCCGTGTCCGCTCCACCGCCGCAGCTTCGCGCCGGTCGCGGAGGCCTATCGCGCGCGGGAAACGCTGCTGGTGTGATTCGGGTCGGAATTCGTTCCGGGGCCATCTTTTTTTATCGCAAGTGAGTCCTCGCGGCGACACCCCAGCGGTTGGGCCTGTGGATAACTCCGGACTCAACATCTGCCCTGCTTCCCGAAATGTTCCGCCTTGTTAACGATTTGGCAGAGGTTTTCGTTAACCAATGTTCGCTTGACGGGAGTCCCCACATTCGCAGGGATGCGCGCGACAGCGAATAAAGGCGGGCATGATGGGCGTTTTGGAAAAGATCAGGGTCGGGACGAAGCTCGACACGGTGCCGCGCGTGCCGATGGCGGAATTGCCGCTCGACCAGATCCTGCAGGGGGATTGCATCGCGGCGATGCGCGCGTTGCCCGCCAAATCGGTCGACCTGATCTTCGCCGATCCTCCCTATAATCTGCAGCTCGGCGGCGACCTGTCGCGGCCCGATGGCAGCCATGTCGATGCGGTGACCGACGAATGGGACAAGTTCGATTCGCTCAGCGCCTATGACAAGTTTACGCGCGAATGGCTGGTCGAGGCCAAGCGGATCCTGAAAGACAATGGCGCGATCTGGGTGATCGGCAGCTATCATAATATCTTCAAGGTCGGTGCCGCGATCCAGGATCTCGGCTATTGGATCCTCAACGACATCGTCTGGCGCAAGGCCAACCCGATGCCCAATTTCAAGGGCACGCGCTTCACCAACGCCCATGAAACGCTGATCTGGGCGTCGATGGGCGAGAAGGCCAAATACACCTTCAACTATCGCAGCATGAAGACGCTGAACGACGAATTGCAGATGCGCAGCGACTGGGAATTTCCGGTGTGCGGCGGGCAGGAGCGGCTGAAGAAGGACGGGGTCAAGGTTCATCCGACGCAGAAGCCCGAGGCGTTGATCTATCGCATCCTGCTCGCCTGCACCAAGCCGGGCGACGTGGTGCTCGATCCGTTCTTCGGTACCGGCACGACCGGCGCGGTGGCCAAGCGGCTCGGACGGCGCTGGATCGGCATCGAGCGCGAGGACGACTATATCGCCGCCGCGCGCGAGCGTATTGCTGCGGCGCTCCCGCTCGACGAATCGTCGCTGAAGACGATGCAAAGCCCCAAGGCCGCGCCGAAAGTGGCGTTTGGCGTGCTGGTCGAAAATGGGTATCTGACGGCGGGTCATGTGCTGTGCGATGCCAAGCGCAAGCACCGCGCGCTGGTGCGTGCCGATGGCAGCCTGGAAAGCGTGTGCGGCGCGGTCGGGTCGATCCACAAATTGGGCTCGACGCTGCAGAACGCGCCTGCGTGCAACGGCTGGACGTTTTGGCATTATGAAACGCCCGAGGGGCTGAAGCCGATCGACGTGCTGCGCCAGACCTATCTGCTGGCGACCCAGCCTTAAGCGTATCGGCTCTTCCCCGGCGAAGGCCGGGGCCCAGTTGCGAAGGTGGCTGTAACGACGCGCTGCCTTCTCCTATTGGCATTCCTCAACTGGGCCCCGGCCTTCGCCGGGGAAGCAGGTAAGGAAAGCGCATGACCCTCCACCTCCGCCCGATCCAGTTCGTCGACACCCCGGTGGATCGCGACGGCGCGGTCGCGCGGCTGGCGGGCGGGATGCTGTGGTTCTCCGCTTATGAAGTGATTGAGGATGGGCGGCGGCGCACCGTGCCCGTGGCCGATCTGGCCACGCTGCTGCGCGACGAGCGCGCCACCCGGCTCCACGCCGCGATCACCGCGCCGCGCGCGCCTTTGGTGCTGGGCGAGCGGACGTTGCGCTTCGATCAGCCGCTGGTGGCGGGCATCCTCAATGTGACGCCCGACAGTTTTTCGGACGGCGGCGCAGTGCATGACGATCCGGCCGCCGCCGCCAGTGCGGGCGTGGCGATGGCGGAGGCGGGCGCGGCGCTGATCGACGTTGGCGGCGAATCGACCCGGCCCGGGGCCGCGACGGTGTGGGAAGGCGATGAGATCACGCGTGTCGTGCCGGTGATCGAACGGCTCGCGCGCAGCGGAACGCTCGTTTCGATCGACACGCGCAAGGCGGGGGTGATGGAGGCGGCGCTTGGTGCGGGCGCGGCGATCGTCAACGATGTCGCCGCGTTATTGTGGGATGATCGCGCGCTGGAGGTGGTGGCGAAGGCCGGATGCCCGGTCGTGCTGATGCATTCGCCCGATCCGGCCAAGGGCGGCCATGGCAGTGTCGGCTATCGGGACGTGCTGCTCGAGGTGTTCGACTGGCTCGAGACGCGGATCGCGGCGGTGGTTGCGGGCGGCGTGGAGCGGTCCCGGATCATCGTTGATCCCGGCATTGGCTTTGGCAAATCGCTGTCGGACAATCTTGCGCTGATCAACGGCCTCGCGCTGCTGCACGGGCTTGGCTGCCCGATCCTGCTGGGTGCCAGCCGCAAGCGCTTGATTGGCGCACTGTCCAATGAAGCGCCCGCGCGCGAGCGCCTGGGCGGATCGATCGCGCTGGCGATGGCGGGGGTGGCGGCGGGCGCGCAGCTGCTGCGGGTGCATGATGTCGTGGAGACGGCGCAGGCGGTGCGCGTCTGGCGTGGCTTGCGCGATCGGGCACTGGTCGGACGCTAGCGGCACGGCTAACCCAGCCGTCAGGTTGGAGGGAAGACGCCCATGATTATCGATTCCGGCCCGCGCCTGCGCCAGATTTTCGCCGAGGTGTGGCGACCGCTGCTCGTGCTGTTCGTCTGGGATGTGGTGGTGACGGTGGGCTATTATTTGCTCCCCTTCCACGCGCCGTCGCTGCCGTTGACGCTGTTCGGGTCGGCGCTGGCGCTGTTTCTCGGCTTTCGCAGCACCTCGGCCTATCAGCGCTGGTGGGAGGGGCGTGTGCTGTGGGGCGCGATGATCAACGCCTCGCGCAGCCTGTCGCGAACGGTGCGCAGTTACTTGCCCGATGCGGAAGGCCGCGATCTGCAGCGCGCGATCATCCTGCGCCATGTGACTTATGTGAACGTCCTGCGCTGTCAGTTGCGGCGGCAGGACCCCAGGCCCGAGGTAGAGCGCTTCCTGTCCCCGGACGAAGCCAAGCCCTCGCTGGCGCGCACCAACACCGCCAATGGCATCCTCGACGGCACCGGCCGCCGGATCGACCATGCGCGCTTGCTCGGCTGGATCGACACGGTGCAACAAGCGGCGATCGAGCGGATCCTGGTCGATATCACCAACGCGCAGGGCGGTATGGAGCGGTTGAAGAACACCCCTTTGCCCAATCAATATCGCTTCTTTCCCGAGCTGTTCACCCGGCTGTTCTGCGTGCTGCTGCCGATCGGGCTGGTCGAAACGCTGGAATTCGCCACGCCGATCGGGTCGACCGTGGCGGGGGCGATGTTCCTCGCGGTGCTGCGCATTGGCGACGATCTGGTCGATCCCTTCGCCAATACCGTGCACGACGTGCCGCTGAGCGCGATGTGCCGCACGATCGAGATCGACTTGCTGCAAGCGCTGGGCGATCCAGCCCCCGAACCGATGCGTCCCGTCAAAGGGATCCTCTGGTAGGAAAAGGGCGGTAGTCGCCTACCGCCCCACCACAATCAGCAGCCGTTCTTGCGATTCTGTGCCGCGTCATGCTTCTTGTCGAGATGCTTGCCGAGCAGGGCACCGCCAACGCCGCCCGCCAGCGTGCCGAGCACGCCGCCGCCGAGCACATTGCCCGCGACCGCGCCGCCAACGCCACCGGCGATTGCTCCGGTGGTGCCGCTGCTGCGTTTGCAGCGATAATAACGGCCGTCCTCGCCGCGATAGGTCCGCTGATCGTCGCGACGATCATAGCGACGGTCGTCACGATCCTGCGCGACGGCCATGGTCGGCATGGCCGCCGGGACCAGCGAGAGCGCGGCCAGCGCCGCGAAAACGGATTTCTTCGACATGGGTAATCTCCTCGACGCTGTAACACACAGCGCTGCGGATATTTCCGCATCGGCCCTGAATTTGCGGTGAAGCGATCGTACAGGCGCGGTTAGGCTGCGGCGTTGTCGATCCCCAATTCGCCAAGCTTGCGGTACAGCGTCGAGCGGCCGATGCCGAGCCGTCGCGCCACTTCGGTCATGCGCCCGCGATAATGGCCGATCGCAAGGCGGATGACATCGGCCTCGATTTCCTCGAGCGCGCGCAAATTGCCATCGGCATGGAACAGCGTGACGCCGCCGCTGGTCGCCATCGGCACCGGGGTCGGCGTGGTGTGGCGCTGCCCGCCAAGCGCCGCGATCTGCGGGAAGTCCGCGCGGGTCAGCGCCGATCCGTCGCACAGCACGGCGGCGCGAAACAAGGCGTTCTGGAGCTGGCGCACGTTGCCGGGCCAGTCATACCGTCCCAGCAAGGCGAGCGCATCGTCGGTGATGCCAAGCTGGCGCAACCCCGGCTGTTGCGCGATCCGCGCGAGCAGATGGCGGGCGAGCGCCGGAATATCGCCGGTGCGTTCGCGCAAAGGCGGGATCGTCACCTGCACGACGTTGAGGCGGTAATAGAGGTCTTCGCGGAAGCGCCCGGCCTCGACTTCCTCGATCAAGCGCTTGTTGGTGGCGGCGATGACGCGAACATCGACTTCGCGGACGTGGCGTGCGCCGATCGGCTGGATCTCGCCCGATTGCAGCACGCGCAGCAATTTGACCTGCGCATCGAGCGGCATTTCACCGATTTCGTCGAGGAACAGCGTCCCGCCATCGGCAAGCTGGAAGCGGCCGATCTTGCGTTCGAACGCGCCGGTAAACGCGCCCTTTTCATGGCCGAACAGCTCGGATTCGACGAGGTTGGGCGGCAAGGCACCGCAATTGACCGCGACCATCGGCTTCTTGTTGCGCGGCGACGCGGCATGGATCGCCTCGGCGACGACTTCCTTGCCGACGCCGCTTTCGCCTTCCAGCAACACCGGCACGCGCGCCCGCGCCGCTTTGGCAGCGATGGCGAGCGCGGCCCGGAAATCCGGCGCGGAACCGACGATCTCGTCAAACGCCAGCAGTGCCGGGATCTTTTCGGTCAATGGTCGCAATTCACCCGCCGCCTTGCCCGCGACCGCCGCGTCGAGCGCGCCAAGCAGCCGTTCGGGCGCGAGCGGTTTCACCAGAAAATCGGTGGCACCGCTGCGCATTGCGGCGACGGCCTGCGCGACCGAGCCATTGGCGGTCAGCAACAGCAGCGGCAAATCGGGGCGGCGGGAGCGGATTTCCTCGATGAGGGCGGTCGGATCGGCCTCGGGGGCCCATTGGTCGAGCAGCACGGCATCGAGCTGCATCCCGTCCGGCGTGCCCAGCATCGCGATCGCCATTTCGCCGTCGGCTGCGAACACCGCGCGCCAACCGCGCCGCACCGCGATCGCCGCGACGAGGCGGCGCTGCGCAGGTTCGTCGTCGATCAACATCAGCAGGCGCTGTCCGTTGCGCGTCATGCTTTACCCCAATGCGTGCCAAATCCAGCCGCCAGCCATAGCGACAAGGTATGAAAGCGGGCTTAAACGCCCCGTCATGGGACGGGTGGGACAAAGTCGACCGATACAAAGGTAGCGCTGTAACAAACCTATGAGGGGTTGAGGGGCTAGCCTGCGCGGGCTAAGCACGGGTCCGAAGCGGGGGTAACCCTGGATCTTCGAGGGGAGAAACGATGGCTGCCGATAGCGAGCTGCAAGTTCACCGCGCGACCTATGAAAAGGTCATTGCTGTCCTGAAATATGGTGCGATCGCGTGCTTCATCATCGCGTTCGTGGTGGTGTGGCTGATCTCGGGCAAATAAGCGTGAAGATCGCTGTCCTGCGTGAAACCGCCGAGGGCGAGCGCCGCGTTGCCGCCACTCCGGAAACCGTCAAAAAATTCATCGCGCTCGGCGCGAGCGTCGCGGTCGAAAGCGGCGCGGGGCTGACCGCGTCGATCGCCGATGCCGATTATGCCGCTGCGGGTGCAACGCTGGGAGACCGCGCGGCGACCTTGGCGGGGGCCGAGATCGTGCTGGCGGTGCAGGGGCCTGCCGCCGATACGCTGAGCGGTGTCGCTCCCGGCGCATGGCTCGCCGCCGCGCTCAACCCCTTTGCCGACCGCGCGCGGATCGAGGGTTATGCCACTGCGGGCCTCGAAGCGCTGGCCATGGAATTCATGCCGCGCATTACGCGCGCGCAATCGATGGATATCCTGTCGTCGCAGTCGAATCTCGCAGGCTACAAAGCGGTGCTCGATGCGGCCAGCGTCTATGGCCGCGCCTTTCCGATGATGATGACGGCAGCGGGCACCGTCTCCGCCGCGCGCGTGTTCGTGATGGGCGTGGGCGTTGCCGGGTTGCAGGCGATCGCCACCGCACGGCGCCTCGGCGCGCAAGTCTCGGCGACCGACGTGCGCTCGGCGACCAAGGAGCAGATCCTGTCGCTGGGGGCGAAGCCCGTCTTCGTCGAAAGCGTTGCGGGGATCGAGGGCGAAGGCTCGGGCGGCTATGCCGGCGAGATGAGCCCGGAATATCAGGCGGCGCAGGCCGAACTGGTGTCGTCGCACATCGCCAAGCAGGACATCGTCATTACGACCGCGCTGATTCCGGGACGCCCCGCGCCACGGCTGATCTCGGCGGCACAGGTGGCGAGCATGCGGCCGGGCTCGGTGATCGTCGATCTCGCGGTCGAAAGCGGCGGCAATGTCGAGGGCGCGGTGGCGGGCGAAACCGTGGTGGTGAACGGCGTATCGATCGTCGGCCACCGCAACGTCGCGTCGCGGCTGGCGGCGGATGCCTCGGCCTTGTTCTCGCGCAATTTGTTCAATTTCCTCAGCGCCTTTTGGGACAAGGAAGCGGGCAAGCCCGTGCTCGATGCCGAGATCGGCGATGCGATCCGGCTGACGCAAGGCGGCAAGATCGTCAACGCGCGGTTGCTCCCGGCGGTATGAGCGCTGCTGTCCTACACGCCCCGGTTTCGCTACCCGTGATCGGGTGCAAGCCTGCCCGCATTTCTTCTTTTTTCTCTGCGATACGGGCGAGCATCCTGAAATTTGAGAGGTTCTGATCGGCCATGGACTTTATCTCGATCCTTTCGATCTTCGTGATGGCCTGTTTCGTCGGCTATTATGTCGTCTGGTCGGTCACCCCCGCCCTACACACGCCGTTGATGGCGGTGACCAACGCGATTTCCTCGGTGATCATCGTCGGGGCGCTGATCGCGGCGGCGGCGGCCGGGATCGGTGAGGGCGGGGCGACGTCGAAATGGCTCGGGCTGCTCGCGGTGGTGCTGGCGAGCGTCAACATCTTCGGTGGCTTCGCCGTCACCGCGCGGATGCTGGCGATGTACAAGAAGAAGGTGCCGAGTGCGGCCGCCAAACATTGATTTCGTCACCCCGGCTTTATGCCGGGGTCCACTCATCCACTGACGCCGGGGCTGATGGCGCGGTGGACCCCGGCACAAGGCCGGGGTGACGGTAAGGGGTTGAAGGCAAGTGGAACAGATAACGGTCAATCCCTGGGCATCGCTCGCTTACCTCGTCGCGGGGGTGTGCTTCATCCTCGCGCTGCGCGGGCTGTCCAGCCCGGCGACGAGCCAGCGCGGCAACCGCATGGGCATCATCGGCATGACCATTGCGGTGGTGACGACGCTGGTGACGCATGTGCCTTTCAAAGATTATCAAGACTTCGGTCAATTGGGCTTCATCGCGCACGTTGACGGCCTGACATTGATCGAAATCCTCGCAGCAATCGGCATCGGCGCGGCGATCGGCATCACCACGGCGCGCAAGATCGCGATGACCGACATGCCGCAGCTTGTCGCCGCCTTCCACTCGCTGGTCGGTCTGGCGGCGGTGCTGGTGGCGTGCGCGGCGTTCCTCAATCCGGGTGCGTTCGGCATTGCCGAGGGCGGCGTGATCTTCGCGCAAAGCCGCATCGAAATGGGGCTGGGCGTCGCGATCGGCGCGATCACCTTTTCGGGCTCGGTCATCGCCTTCCTGAAACTCAACGGCAATATGGGCGGGGCGCCGATCCTGCTGCCGGGCCGCCATGTGATCAACCTCGGCGTGCTCGCCGCGATCCTGGGGCTGGTCGCCTATTTCACCGTCGACCAGAGCGCGTGGGTGTTCTGGACGATCACGGTGCTGAGCTTCGCGATCGGCTTCCTGCTGATCGTGCCGATCGGCGGGGCGGATATGCCGGTCGTGGTGTCGATGCTGAACTCCTATTCGGGCTGGGCGGCGGCGGCGATGGGCTTCACGCTGCACAATACGGCGATGATCATCACCGGCGCGCTGGTCGGGTCGTCGGGCGCGATCCTCAGCTATATCATGTGCAAGGCGATGAACCGCAGCTTCCTCAGCGTGATCGCGGGCGGCTTTGGCGGCGAAACCGCGACGGCGGGCGGCGCGCCCAAGGAACAGCGGCCGTGGAAGCGCGGATCGGCCGAGGACGCCGCCTTCCTGCTCGAACAGGCCGAACAGGTCATCATCGTGCCGGGATACGGCATGGCGGTGAGCCAGGCGCAGCACGCTTTGCGCGAAATGGGCGACAAATTGAAGGCGCATGGCGTGCGCGTGAAATATGCCATCCACCCCGTCGCCGGGCGTATGCCGGGGCATATGAACGTGCTGCTGGCCGAAGCGAACGTGCCCTATGACGATGTGTTCGAGCTGGAGGACATTAACAGCGAATTCGCGCAGACCGATGTCGCTTTCGTGATCGGCGCGAACGACGTGACCAACCCGGCGGCCAAGACCGACAAGACCTCGCCGATTTACGGGATGCCCGTGCTCGATGTCGGCAAGGCCAAGACCGTGCTGTTCATCAAGCGCTCGATGGGCGGGGTCGGCTATGCCGGGGTCGATAATGACGTGTTCTATATGGACAACACCATGATGCTGCTGGGCGATGCCAAGAAGATGGTTGAAGAGATCGTCAAATCGCTGGACTAAGCCGGGCTGATCCGCTCAACCTGCTGATCGAACACGCAAATGGGGGCTGAGCGATGGCGACGAATGGCGCGGCATATGAGGGCGCGAGCTATGACGGGCGGACGGCAAATGGCGTGACGGTCGGCGGCATTGTCGCCGGTGGGTTTCGCCTGATCCGCGAGCGCATTGCCGCGGTTTCGGCCTGGGCCTTGCTGTATCTGGTGATGAACGTGCTGGTGGTGCTGGCGATGCGCCAGATACTGGCAGGGGTGGGGGCTGAGACGGTGACGGCGCAGACGACCGGCGTCGCGCGCGATCCCGCGCTGATGATGGCCCATATGAGCCAGATGTTCGGCGTCTACCTTATGCTGATGATCGGGCTGCTGGTGCTCTATACGGCGGGCCTGCGCGCAGCGTTGCGGCCGGGCGAGGGGCGCTTCGCCTATCTGCGCCTGAGCATGGACGAAGTGCGCATGCTGCTGGTGGCGTTGCTGCTGTGGGTCGGCTTCTTCCTGCTGTATCTGGTGCTGGCGCTGGTAGTTGGCCTGGTCGGCGGGGTGGTGGCGGTTGCCGCGCGCGGGGCGATGGTGCCGGTGTTCATCCTGCTCGGCCTCGCCGCCTTTGCGGTACTGATCTATTTCTATGTGCGCTTCTCGCTCGCCTTCGCGCTGACGATGCAGCGCGGCAAGATCATGATCGGCGAATCGTGGAACCTGACCAAGGGGCGGTTCTGGACGCTGTTCGCTGCCTATCTCGTCGTTGGCCTGATCGTGACCGTGGTGTCGGTGGTTTTGCTTGGGCTTACCCAGGGCAGCTACATTGCGGAGATGGCACAGGGCGGCTTCCGGCCCGAGGCGGTGCAGGCGGCGCAGCGCCACCAGATGGAGCAGCAATTCGGCGCGATTACCGGCCTGACCGTGGTGGGTTGGGTGCTCGGCGCGGTGCTGATGACGTTGTGGATCACGCTGGCGGCGGGCGTGGCGGGCGCGGCGACGACCGCATTGCGCGACGATGCCTTTGCCGACATCGGTGCCGTCTACGAATGAACGACGCGGCTTTGCTCCATTGCGGAGCAAAGACACGCATTCGCGTACCTTTCGCTGCCGAAACGGCGCGGCTTTCGCTGTTCCGCCTTTGGGAAATACGTACTTTGCGTACTCAGCCGCGGCCCTAGCCCGGCGTAGCGGAGCGGCAGCGATGGACAAAGACGGGCAAGCGACAGGCGGGGCGTTTCCGATCGGCGGAGTAAGAAGACAGGCCCCGGACATTCTGGCGATCGTCGCGGACGATCGGCGCGCGGTGGTGGCGGAGGTGTGCGACGCCGTGCGCGGGGAACGCTGGGCGTGGACCGACTGGCACGGCGCGACCGAGCGTTTGGAGCATGCCGGGTCGGTCGGGATCGTCCTGGCGGAGACCCGTGGGGTTAGCGAGGCGCAGCTTGCACCCGTCCTGCCGCAGCTCGACGCCTTCGCCCGCGGTGCGGGGCAGCGGGTGATCGTCGCGCTGGATTTCGAGCAGATCGATCTCATTTCCGCCGCGCTCGCGACGCCAGGGATCGAATTGTTGTGCGCGCCGAGCCTTGCCGAATATGTCGCGGCGTCGTTTGTGGCGGGGGGCGGCACCGGCGGCGTGCGCGACAGCGGGCGCGAGGCGGAGGCCGAGCGGTTGCGGCAATTGCACGAACAGGTCGCGCGCATTGCCGAAACGCTCGCCCGCTTGACCGGCGAAGCGACCGACCTGCCCGCGCGCGAAAGCGGCCATGTCGGCGAACATGGCATGTCCTATCGCGGCGGGCCTGCCCCTGCCGCTGCCAGCCCCATCGCCGCGCGCGACATTCGCGATGCGATCCGCGCGCGGCGCATGCGCGACCAGCATTTCGGGAGCGGGCTGTTCGAGGATCCGGCATGGGACATGCTGCTCGACCTGTTCGCCGCCGAGCTGGAGCGGTCGCAGGTTTCGGTCTCCAGCCTCTGCATTGCCGCAGCGGTTGCGCCGACCACCGCGTTGCGCTGGATCGCCAAGCTGACCGATGCCGGGCTGTTCGAGCGCCAGCCCGACCCGTTCGATCGCCGCCGCGCCTTTATGGCGCTGTCCGCCCGCGCAAGTGCGGCGATGCGCGCCTATTTTGGGGCGGTGCAACGGATCGGCGCGCCGATCGCGTAATTGCGCTTCGTGTCGGCGCAGAGGCTTGCAGTGTCGGCCCGGTGATGGCACAGGGCGCTTCTTCGTTCCCGCAAGCGGGTTCGCGGGCGATTAGCTCAGTTGGTAGAGCGTCTCGTTTACACCGAGAATGTCGGCGGTTCGAGCCCGTCATCGCCCACCACGCCCTGCACGGCTATTTCAGCACCAACGGCAAACCGGCGGCGACGAACACCACCGAATCGACGGTGCGTGCGATTGCCTGGTTGATCGTGCCCGCCATATCGCGAAAGCGGCGCGCGAGCGCATTGTCGGGCACGATGCCAAGGCCGACTTCATTCGATACGAGCAGGATTTTCCCCGGCGCAGCGGCGATGGCGGCGGTGAGGTCGTCGATTGCCGAGGTCAGATCAGCCTCTGCGAACAACAGGTTGGACGCCCATAGCGTCAGGCAATCGATCAGCAGGACGGTTTCGGGGCGACTGTGCGCGGCAATCGCCTCGGCCAGCGCGAGCGGCACCTCGAGCGTTTGCCAGCGCGCACCACGCTCGGCGCGATGCCGCGCGATGCGATCGTCCATCTCGCCATCGAGCGCTTGCGCGGTGGCCACATAGAGCAGCGCCCCCGGCAGGCCTTCCGCCTGGCGCTGGGCAAAGGCACTTTTGCCGGAGCGCGCGCCGCCCAGGATCAATTGTGTCCGTGTGAATGCAATCGACATCGCTTTGGCGGTTCCAACAGAGTCGCGTTGCCCTATAGCGCGGACGCGGCACTCTGCACCGTTCGATCGAGCGCGGGTGGGGCCAGACGACGGGATACTGTACGCTTGCGGGAATGGACCATACATGGCGGTCGGCTTGCGGAAGCGCAGCTTCATTACCGCGACGCGCCGACACCGTGGCTGGATCTGTCGACCGGGATCAATCCAGAGCCGTGGCCGGGGGCCGACGCGCTGACCTTCGACTGGGCGCGTTTGCCGGATGACGCCGCGCTTCGTCAGCTTGAAGCGGTCGCCACGGCCTATTTCGGAGCGCGGGGGCCGCAGGTTCTGGCGCTGCCCGGCACCGAATTCGGCTTGCGCGGTTTGGCGACGCTTGGCCTGCCCGCGCCCTTCCGCCATGTCTGGCCGGGGTATCGCACCCATGCCGAAGCGTTGCCGGGGAGCCTCCCCGTCTCCTTCGACGCCGCGATCGAGCTGGCGGGGCAGGGCGGCACGATCGTGCTGGCCAACCCGTCCAACCCCGATGGGCGCTTGCTTGCGCCTGCCGATGTGATGGCGCTGGCGGCGGTGCTCGCGCGCAGCGGGGGGTGGCTGGTGGTCGATGAGGCGTTCATCGATGCGCAGGACGGCGGCAGTATCGTGCCGTTGCTGGACGGGACCGAGCCCGTGTTGGTCATGCGCTCGTTTGGCAAGTTCTTCGGTCTGGCGGGCGTGCGTTTGGGCTTTGCCGTGGGGCCAGCCGCGATGATCGCACGTTGGCGCGCGACGGTCGGCAGTTGGCCGCTCTCCGCCGCCGCGATCGCGATTGGCACGGCTGCTTATGGTGACAGCGGCTGGATCGCCAGCACCCGCGCCGCCCTGTTCGAGCGGGCAGCGGCGCTGGACCGGGTGTTGCGCCGCCACGGACTGGAGCCGATCGGCGCTTCGCCGCAGTTCCGGCTGGTGGCGTGCGAGGCGAGCGCGCTGTTCGACCGCTTGGCGCGCGTCGGTATCCTGACGCGACCGTTCGACTATGATCCGCGCTGGTTGCGGCTGGGTGTGCCCGCATCGCACGCGGATCTCGCGCGTCTCGATCGGGCCCTGGCCGGTGGCTGAGCCGGTCGCGCTGGTGGCGCTGGCCCTGGATGCGGCGATCGGGTGGCCCGCCTGGCTGTACCGGCGGATCGGTCATCCGATCGGGCTGTTCGCCCGAATCCTGGACGCGTGTGAACAGGCATGGAACCGGCCCGACCGTTCCTTTGCGGCGCGCCGGGCGCTCGGGGTTCTCACGATGGCGCTGCTGATCGGGACGGTCGGCGGGGCAAGCTGGTTGCTGCAACGCGCGGTGCTGGAGGGGCTTGGCCCAGTCGGGTGGCTGGTGTGCGCGCTGCTCGCCTTTCCCGCGCTGGCGCAGCGCAGCCTGGAGGAGCATGTCCGCGCGGTCGCAGAGGCGCTAGAGCAAGGCGACCTGCCCGCAGCGCGCGCTGCGGTCGGACGGATCGTGGGGCGCGATCCTGACGCCCTCGATGCCGCCGGGGTCAGCCGTGCCGCGATCGAAAGCCTGGCGGAAAGCTTTTGCGACGGCGTTGCCGCGCCGTTGTTCTGGTTGCTCGCGTTGGAGCTGCCGGGTGTGTGGATGTACAAGGCGATCAACACCGCCGACAGCATGATAGGCCATCGCGAGCCGCGCTGGCGCGCGTTCGGCTGGGCGGCGGCGCGGATCGATGATGTGGCGAACCTGATCCCGGCGCGCCTTGCCGGGATCGCGATTTGCTTTGCCGCAGGCAAAGGGTGGCGGACGATGGCGCGCGATGCGGGCAAGCACGCCTCCCCTAATGCCGGCTGGACCGAGGCGGCAATGGCGGGCGCGCTTGATCTGCGGCTGGTCGGCCCGGTCTGGTATGATGGCGTTCTGCACGACAAGCCCTGGATCGGCGCGCACGGGCGCAGCGATGCGGGGGCCGTCGACATTCGCCGGGGGCTGACGATCTATCGCCGGGCGTGCCTGTTGCTGTGGGCAATCGCGGGAGGGCTGGCATGGGCGCTGTAATGTTGCAGGGGACCGGCTCGGATGTCGGCAAATCGGTGCTGGTGGCGGGGCTGTGCCGCGCGCTTGCCAATCGCGGGTTGCGTGTGCGTCCGTTCAAGCCGCAGAATATGTCGAACAACGCTGCCGTTACCGCCGATGGTGGCGAGATCGGGCGGGCGCAGGCGACCCAGGCGATTGCCTGCCGCACCGAGCCCACCACCGACATGAACCCGGTTCTCCTGAAACCGCAGGCCGACCATACCTCGCAATTGATCGTCCATGGCCAAGTGCGCGGCACCTTGCGCCCAGGCAATTACCGGCAAGCGCGCGGTGCCCTGCTGGAGGATGTGCTGGCGAGCTATCGCCGGCTGCGCGCCGAATGTGATGTGGTGGTGGTGGAGGGGGCGGGGTCGCCCGCCGAGATCAACCTGCGCAGCGGCGACATCGCCAATATGGGGTTTGCGCGCGCCGCCGGGGTGCCGGTGGTGCTGGTCGGCGATATTGATCGCGGTGGCGTGATTGCGGCGATCGTCGGCACGCGCGCGGTGATCGACCCCGACGACGCGGCGATGATCCGGGGATTTCTGATCAACAAGTTTCGCGGCGATCCGGCCCTGTTCGAAGACGGCTATCGCCAGATCGAGCAACTGGCGGGCTGGCGCGGCTTCGGCGTGGTGCCGTGGCTCGCCCCGGCAGCGCGCTTGCCGAGCGAGGATGCGGTCATTCTCGAACGCCCGGTCGTCAGCGAACAACAGCGAATCGTCATCGCTTGCCCGATCACGCCGCGCATCGCCAATTTCGACGATCTCGATCCGCTGAAACTGGAGCCGGATGTGGAGGTGCGGATGATCGCGCCCGGACAGCCAATCCCGGTGGAAGCCGCTATGGTGGTGTTGGCCGGGTCGAAGGCGACCATCGCCGACCTTGCTTTCCTACGCGCCGAAGGATGGGACATCGATATTCTGGCGCACTACCGGCGCGGTGGCCATGTGCTGGGCCTGTGCGGCGGGTATCAAATGCTGGGCGACACGATCAGCGATCCACACGGGGTCGAAGGTCCGTCCGGCCGCGTGGCCGGGCTGGGCCTGTTGAAGGTCGATACCGTTCTTGCCGGGCGCAAGACATTGGAGCGGGTGAATGGCACTGCGTTTGGTACGCCGTTCCAGGGCTACGAAATTCATATGGGCGAAACCACGGGCCCCGATACCGCTCGCCCGGTTGCCCGCATGGCCGATGGACGGAGCGACGGTGCGATCAGCGCCGACGGGCGCATCGCGGGCAGCTACGTCCATGGTCTGCTCGATCTTGCCGGTCAGCGCGCGGCATGGCTCGCGCGCATCGGGGGGACGGGCCGTGGCATCGACCAGCACGCGGCGGTTGACCGGGCACTGGACGAAATTGCCGCTTTGCTCGAAATCCATCTCGACATCGACGCGCTGGTCGCGATGTCACAGATGGCGCAGGACTAAGATCGCGACCAGTAACCCGGTTTCGACGAGTTCGATCCCCGCGCCGTGGCAATCGCCCGAAACACCACCCAGCGTTCGCCGCAACCACAGGCCCCACAGGCCAATCAACGGCAGCACGAGCAGGATCGCGGGCACCGCCACGGCGCTGGCCGCGAGCAGGACGGACCATCCGACGATGTGCGATATGCGCACATGCTCGACGAAGCGCGCGCCAAGCCCTGCATGCAGCGGCGGCAGCCACAGCGCCCACACCAGCGGCCCGATGCGCGCGGCAAAGGGCAGCAGGATCAACGCAGGGAAAACATCGCCCGCCGCGATCAGGGCGTGGACCAGCACCAGCTTGGCGAGCAATTGCAGCACGATCACGACCACGCCGAAGCTGCCGACATGCGGATCCGCCATCACCGCCAGCAAGCGGGCGCGATCCTTGTGCGCAGCCCCGCAGCCATCGGCGAGGTCCGCCAGCCCATCGAGATGCAGCGCCCCGGTCACCCCCACCCACACCGTTACCGCCGCCAGCGCCGCCACCCAGCCATCCAGCTGCGCGCCCAGCCCCGCCGCGCCCGCGACCAGCGCCCCGACGATCAGCCCGACGGCGGGGAACCAGCGCATCGATCGGGCAAAATCGCGTTCGCTCGCCACCACGCGCGGGGTGGGCAGCCGGGTGAGGAACTGGATCGCAACGAGCAGGCTTTTCATGGGCGCAGGCCAATGATCTGCGCAGCGCGCGTTTCACCGGGCCACACGCGCACCGACAACAGGCTGGCATATGGCAGATCGATTGCCCAGCTCTGGCGGGAATCGAAGCCGCACAGCACCGCCAGCGCCGCCCGCATCGCCCCGGCGTGCGTCACCACCAGAGTTGGAGCCGCCGCCAGATCGGCCAGCGCCCGCGCCACCCGCCCGACGAGATCGGACCAGCGCTCGCCCGCCGGCGGCGCGCAGCCATCGGGATCGTCCCAAAAGCGCGAGAGCGCGGCACCGTCCACTGCGTTGGGGGGCAGGCCGTCCCACTGCCCGAAGTCCAATTCGCGCCAACGCGGATCGATCACTAGCGGGATCCCTCTCATCGCCGAAATTGCCGCGCCCGCACGCCGGGCGCGCGACAGGTCCGATGCGATCAGCACCGTGACATCCAGCTCGCGCGCCTGCGCCACGCACGCGGCGATGCCAGGCGGCAGCGGGGTCGCGTCGGTGTGGCCGATCAAGCGCCCCGCGCCTTCCGGCTCGCCATGCCGCAGGAGATGCAGGACGAAGCTGCTCACAACGCCTCCGCCACCCCCGCCTCGGCAAAGGTCGCCATGCCGTTATGCGCGGCGAGCGCGCTGCGGATGACCGACACGGCCACCGCGCCGCCGCTGCCCTCACCCAGCCGCATCCCGAGCGACAGGAGCGGCTCCAGTCCCAATTGGCCGAGAAGGCGGACATGCCCCGGCTCGGCCGAACGGTGCCCGGCGATGCAGTGATCGGTGATGGCAGGCGCGTGCACGGCCAGCGGTGCCAGCGCCGCGCAGGTGATAAAACCATCGAGCACCACCGGCACGCGCTGCCGCCGCGCGGCAAGTATGGCACCCGCAATCGCGGCGATTTCGCGCCCGCCCAGTCGTCGCAACGTTTCAAAGGGGGTGCGCGGTGCCCCCGCGTGGAACGCCAGCGCGCGTCCGACCACCGCGACCTTGCGGGCGATGCCGGTCGGGTCGACACCGGTTCCCGGCCCGACCCAGTCCGCCGCCGCACCCCCGAAGCTGCGCGCGCACAGGGCGGCGGCGG
Organism: Sphingomonas sp. TF3; assembly: GCF_003985085.1. Classification (NCBI taxonomy): domain Bacteria; kingdom Pseudomonadati; phylum Pseudomonadota; class Alphaproteobacteria; order Sphingomonadales; family Sphingomonadaceae; genus Sphingomonas; species Sphingomonas sp. TF3. The sequence goes on from NZ_RWKS01000005.1 coordinate 162,066, forward strand.
CGGTGGTGTTGCCGATGCCCATCTCGCCGACCACCAACAAATCGAGCTCCGGCGTGACCACTGCGGCCCCGGCGGACAGCGCGGCCAGGCATTCGTCCTCCGTCATTGCGGGGCTTTGCGTGAAATCAGCCGTCGGACGATCGAGCTCCAGCGCGACCACCGAAAGCTCCAGCCCCGCCGCCGCCGCCAGGGCATTGATCGCCGCGCCGCCCTTTGCGAAATTGGCGACCATTGCCTCCGTCACGCTGGCGGGAAAGGCGCTGACGCCGTGGACGACAAAGCCGTGATTGCCCGCGAAAATGGCGGCGCGGCCGCAGGTGATGCGCGGTCGTGCGGTCCCTTGCCATCCAGCCATGAACAGCGCGAGATCCTCCAGACGACCGAGCGACCCCGGTGGCTTGGTCAATGCCGCTTGCCGCGCGCGCGCAGCGTCTGTCGCCGCCCTATCGGGTGTGGGCAAATCGGCCAGCGCGGCATCGAACGCGGCGGGTGTGGCAAAACCGCTCATTGCGCGACAAAGCCCGGCGGTGGCGTGCGGGTGATGAAATGCCCCTTCACGCCCTGCGGCCACTCTTTGAAGGGCACGCGGCCATGCTCGCTCTCGGCATAGGCCAGCGCGTAGTCGAGCAAGGCGGTTGCGGCATCGGCATCCGGCGTGAACCGGCCCAGCACATAGCCGACCTTGCCCGGCGCGCGCAGATGCACGGTGCAGAATTCGGCACAGGCGAACAGGCACGGCATTTCCTGCACGGCGATGCCTGCATAGCGTGGGTCACCAGCCTGTGCTTCGCGTAACGCCGCGACCAGCCGCGCGCCGCCGCGCAGGCCGACCGCATCCTCTTTCGCATCGGCGCTGTGGCGACAGGTGTTGCAGGCGACGATGGCGGGGCCATCCTCCACGGGGGTCAGCATTAGGGACGGGCCTTTTCTGTTGGGGTCATCGTTCGAAAATCCGGTCGTCCATGGGTTCGCGTGCCTGCCAGCCGTGCCGTTCGAGTTCGGGCGTAAGGGAGGCCTCGCTCGGGTAGCCGACACACAACACTGCAATCAGCGACCACTGCGCCGGCACGTCGAGCAGCGCCTGAACCTCCAGCGGATCCACGATCGATACCCAGCCTATGCCGATGCCGCGCAGCCGCGCCGTCAGCCACAGCGTGTGGATCGCCATGACGCACGAATAGCGCAGCATTTCGGGCATGGTCGCGACGCCGAGGCCGTGCCCGGCGGCGGGTTGCTCGTCGCAGAAGACTGCCAGCACTTCGGGGGCCTCGCGCAAGCCGTGCAGCTTCAGCGCCTGATAGTGATCGTACCGTTCGGTGCCGCGATAACGCGTTGCCGCTTCGGCCTTTTGCGCATCGACATGGATGGCCAGCGCGTCGCGCAGTGCACGCGTGCGCACCCGCACGAAGCGCCACGGCTGCGCATTGCCGACCGACGGCGCGAAAGCGGCCGAATGCAGGATGGCGCGTATGTCCGCTTCCGCCACCGCGCGCGGATCGAAATGGCGCACATCGCGTCGCCAGCGCAGCAGGTTGCCGAAGCGCGCCTGAAACGCGACATCGAAGGCGGGCGGTCCGTCGGTCAAAATTCGATCCCCGCCTGCGCCTTTACGCCCGCGCGAAACGGGTGTTTGACCATCGTCATATCGGTGACGAGATCGGCTGCGTCGATCAGCGCCTCGGGCGCATTGCGGCCGGTGACGATGACGTGCTTCCTCTCGGGCTTGGCAGCGAGCACCGCCAGCACCTCGTCGAGCGGCAGATACTCGTAACGCAACGCGATGTTCATCTCGTCGGCCAGCACCATGTGATAGGCGGGGTCCGCGATCATGCGCTGCACTTCGTCCCACGCACGGCGCGCGGCGGCGATATCGCGCGCGCGGTCCTGCGTGTCCCAGGTGAAGCCCTCGCCCATCGGCTTGAATTCGACATTGTCGGGAAAGGCGGCGAAGACGCGCGCTTCCCCGGTCTGCATCGCGCCCTTCACAAACTGGACGACGCCCACCTTCATGCCGTGCCCGATCGCGCGCACGACCATGCCCAGCGCGGCGCTGGTCTTGCCCTTGCCCTTGCCGGTGTGGACGATCAGCAGCCCTTTTTCGCGGGTCTTGTCGGCCATGATCTTGGCTTGCGCGGCCTGCTTCTTGCGCATCTTCTCGGCGTGGCGGGTTTCGATCGCCAAGGCAGCGTCTTCGGGTTCAAGCGACATCGGCGCGGTTCTTTCGCAAGAGGTAGATATCCATGATCCAGCCATGGCGCGCGCGCAGGTTGGCTCGCGCGGCGGCAATGCGCGGCGCGACGGTGGCGAGCGGTCCGTGGATCAGCGTTTCCTGTGGCATCCCGACATAGGCACCCCACCAGATCGAAATGCCCTCCGGCTCCAGCACCTCGAACGCGCAGCCGCTGTCGAGCATAACCACAACCGTGTCGGCCGCGTCGGGCCAGCCACAGGCGCGCAATAACCGCCCGGTGGTGATCGTGACGGCACCCGCGAGGGCATTGAGCGGGATGGCGTGCGCGGCGGTGAGCAGCTGCAGGCTGGTCAGTCCCGGCACGACGCGCACGCGGAGCGGCAGGCCGCTCGCCCGCAACCGCTCCGCGATGCGCAAGCTGCTGTCATAGAGCGCGGGATCGCCCCAGACGAGCAGCGCCAGCCGCCCGCCCTCGGGCAAATGCGCCACGATCTGAGCGCGCCATGCGGCGGCGATGGCGTCGTGCCAGTCGTCGACGGCGTGGGCATAGTCCCCGCCTGCTGCGCGCACCGGCATGTCGAAGGCGACGATCCGTGTCGGCCCGGTCAACACCCGCGCGCAGATCGCGCGGCGCAGGTCGATCAGGTCGGATTTGGCATCGCCCTTGCGCGGCAGCAGGATCAGGTCGGCGCTGTTCATCGCCTGCACCGCCTCTGCTGTCAGATGGTCGGGATTGCCGGTAGCGACGCCGATCAGGTCGAGATCGATCATGCGTCCTCCATCAACGGGCCATAGAGGATCAGCGCGGGGGCCGATCCCGCGCCCGTGGTCAGCGCATCGGCCAGCGCGGCGACCGAGCTGCGCGTTATTTGCTGACTGGCATGGCCGACATTTTCGGCCAGCAACGCGGGTGTCTGCGGCGGCAATCCGGCGGCGATCAGACGCGTGGCCAGCGCGGGGAAGGTGCGCTTGGGCATGAACACCACCGTCGTCGCCTCGGCATCGGCGAGCGCCGCCAGATTGAGGTCGTGCGGCAGCGCCCCGGTCGCATCGTGCCCAGTGATGAACTGAACGCGCCGCGCCAGCGCCCGCCGCGTGAGCGGGATCGCCGCCGCCGCCGCTGCGGCGCTGGCCGAACTGACGCCGGCAATGATCTCGAAGGGGATGTTCGCCAGCCGCAACGCCTCGATCTCCTCCTCCAGCCGACCGAAGATCCCGGCGTCGCCCGACTTTAGCCGCACCACACGCCCACCTGTGGCAGCATGGGCGACGAGCAAGCGGTTCACTTCGGCCTGGCTGGGGGAGGGGCGTCCGGCGCGTTTGCCGACATCGATCAAGGTCGTACCGGCGCGGACGTGGTCGAGCATCGCACCGGAGGCGAGATCGTCGAACAGCACGGCATCGGCCTGTTGCAGCCGCGACAGGCCCTTCAGCGTCAGCAATTCGGGATCGCCGGGGCCTGCGCCGACAAAGGAAACAAAGCCGGTCATTGTGCGGTGGCGATCATATGAAAATAGCTGCCGGTGACGCGGTCGCGCCGCGAGCCGGTTTCGGCGACCGCTGCGCCGTCAGCGTCGGTGACATAAGCGAGCGGTGCGTCGGTCTGTTCGACGACCGTCGAGTAATGAAATTCATGGCCACGCAGCCGCGTGCCCGCCGCCAGCGCTCCCACCGGCGCGACCAGTTCGGCAAGGCGATAGCCCAGATGCATGCGGCGCTGGGCATGGCTGGTGACCAGCCCGAGCAGACCGGCCATGCGATGCGCTGCGCCGTCTTTGTCGATCAGCGCCGCGCCCAGCACCATATAGCCGCCGCATTCGCCGTGGACCGGGCGCGTCTCCGCATGGTGGCGAAGGCCACCCAGAAAGGTTGTGGCGGCGGCGATCGGCCCTGCGTGGAGTTCGGGATAGCCGCCGGGCAACCACACCATGTCGGCGGTGGCATCCGGTGCTTGATTGGCGAGCGGCGAGAAAGGCAAGATTTCCGCGCCGCCGCGTCGCCACCCCTCCAGCACGTGCGGATAGACGAAGGAGAAGGCGGCATCGCGCGCGATCGCGATGCGTTGGGCTGGCGGCGCGGACAGGAGCAACCGGTCGGGCGTGTGCGCCCGTTTCTGCGCGGCGGCGGCGCAAATCGCGTCGAGATCGGCATGGTCGCGCAGGAAGGCGGCATAATCGGCGATCGCGGCATCGAGCGCGGGATGTTCGATCGCCTGGACGAGCCCCAGATGCCGCTCGGGCAAGGTCAAGTCGCCACGGCGCGGCAAGGCCCCCAGCACCGCAATCCCCACCGCCTCCAGCCCGCGCCGTACCAGCCGTTCATGGCGTGGGCTGGCGACGCGGTTGAGGATGACCCCGGCGAGCGGGACAGTGGGGTCGAGCAGCTTGAAACCAAGCGCGATCGCTGCCGCAGACTGCGCCTGGCCCGATACGTCGATTACCAGCACGACGGGCCAGCCCATGCGGCACGCAATGTCGGCGCTCGCCCCGTTGCCAGTGGCCCCGGCACCGGCAACGCCATCATAAAGCCCCATCGAGCCTTCGGCGAGGACGAGATCCGCGCCCGCTGCTTCGCCTGCGATCGTATCGAGCAAACCACCCGTCATCGCCCAACTGTCGAGGTTGAACGACGCGCGCCCGCAAGCCGCGCGGTGAAAGGCCGGATCGATATAATCGGGTCCGCTCTTGAACGGCTGCACCACCAGCCCGCGTGCGCTGAGCGCGCGGAGCAGGCCGAGCATGACCGTTGTCTTGCCCGTGCCCGATGCCGGGGCGGCGATCATGAGGCCCGGCACGCTCATTCGGCAGACTCCGCAAAACGCGAGGTTGCATCCTGCGGCCGGAAGCGCCGGTCATAGCCGTGGGCGTAAAGGCTGCTTTCGGCGAAATCCTCGGCTGCCAGCACGCGGCCGACCAGAATCAGCGCGGTGCGCTCCATGCTGCCCGCGACCGCATCCGTGATCGTCGCCAGCGTGGCGTGCACGATACGCTGATCGGGCCAGCTCGCCCGCCAGACCACCGCCACCGGACAGTCCGCGCCGTAGGCCGGGGTGAGATCGGCGACGACGCGATCGAGCGCGTGGATCGACAGATGGATCGCCAGTGTTGCCCCGGTGACTGCGAAATGGGCGAGGCTTTCCGCAGGGGGCATCGTACTGGCGCGTCCCGGCGTGCGCGTCAGCACTACAGACTGGGCGAGCGCGGGCAAGGTCAGTTCCGCCTCCAGCGCGGCAGCGGCCGCGGCAAAGGCGGGCACGCCGGGGGTGACCGTGACGGGAATGTCCAGCGCGCGCAGGCGACGCAGTTGCTCGCCCATCGCCGACCATAGCGACAGATCCCCCGAATGCAGCCGCGCGACATCGTGCCCCAGCGCATGGGCGGTGGCGATTTCGGCGATGATCGCGTCCAGGTCCATCGGCGCGGTGTTGATAATCCGCGCCCCCGGCGGGCAGTGGCGCAGCACCGCTTCGGGGATAAGCGACCCCGCATACAGGCAGACCGGGCTGGCGGAGATCAGATCGCGCCCGCGCAGCGTCAACAGATCGGGCGCGCCGGGGCCAGCCCCGATGAAGTGAACGGTCATGGCAGATGTCCTTCGGCGATTGCGCACGTTGCCCGGCGATCGGGCGAAACGTGGCGCGGGCCGAGCAGGCGCGCGCCGCGCCCTGCGGCGCACAGCGCGCTGGCCTCGGCGACGCTCCCGCTGGCATAGGCGGCCAAGCTGGCGATGGAGCGGGTCGGCGTGGCGACGCTGGACAGTGCCTCGGGCGAGATCGCAAGAACCGGTAAATCCAACGCCTGCCCCAATGGCGACAGGCCGGAGAGTTTGTCTGTCACGGTGGCGAGGTGGGTGACGGAGGGATGCCCCCGTTGCGCCAGCCGCAAGGCCGCGCGCAGCGACTCCAGCGGTGCACCTGCCCGAAATCCGAACCCGGCGACGATCACAGGATGACACTCCATTGCACGACGGGATAGCTCGACCGCCAACCGCGGCGGCGGCCCAGCAGAGCAGCCTGAGCGAGCTCTATCCGCAGCAGTGCACCGCCCTTGGCGCTGTGCCAGGCGGCGAGCAGTGCTTCCGATTCCAGTGTCACCGCATTGGCGACGAGCCGCGTGCCGACCGGCAGGCGTGCCCACAGCGCCTCCAGCAAATCTTGCGACAGGCCACCACCGATAAACACCGCAGCGGGCGCGGGCCCTTCGGGCAAGACCGAAGGTGCGGTTCCGATCAGCACCTCCAGCCGATCGACACCCAGCGCGCTGGCATTGGCGCGGGCGCGTTCGGCGCGGGGCGCATCCGCCTCGATCGCCAGCGCGCGGTTGGCTGGGTGCGCCAGCAGCCATTCGATCGCGATCGATCCCGATCCAGCCCCGATGTCCCAGAGCGTTTCCCCCGGGCGCGGGGCCAGCGCCGACAGCGTCAGCGCCCGGATCGGGCGCTTGGTGATTTGGCCATCATGATCGAACAGGGTGTCGGGCAGGCCCGATGCACGCGGCACAACGGCCCCCGAACCCGCGCATTCGACTGCGACTGCGACCGGATGGGCGATATCGACAACATCGAGCGTATCGGCTTGCGCCGGACGGATGCGCTCGTCCGGTCCACCCAGTCCCTCCAGTACGTGCAGCCGCGACGCGCCAAAGCCGAGATCCCGCAGATAGGTGGCGAGAGCCGCCACCGCTGCGCCATCGCGCACCAGCACCAGCAGGCGCGCGCGCGTGGCAAGGTGTGGGCGCATCCGTTCCAGCGGCGCGGCATGGAGGCCGAGACAGACGGTATCCTGCAATGCCCAACCCAGGCGCGCGGCGGCGAGGCTGAAGGTGGAGGGCGTTGGATGCGCCACCCATTCATCGCGGGCGAGATGGCGGGTCACGCTGCTGCCCGCCCCGAACCAAAACGGATCGCCCGACGCCAGCATCACCATTTTCCGCCCGCGATGCGCCAGCAACAGCGCAATGCCCTCGGCAAAGGGCACTGGCCATTCGATCACGGGGCAGGTAATCGCCGGGAACAGCGACAGATGCCGGGCCGATCCGATGACCAGCTCGGCCTCGGCCAAAGCCGTCTGGCTGGCGGGCGAAAGGCTCTTCGGGCCTGCCGCCCCGACGCCCACAATCGTCAACCACGGCTGTTGCCGAAGCTGCGGAGCCGTTTCAGCCATGCGCAAGGTCCTTTTGCTGGGCGGAACGACCGAGGCGAGCGCGCTCGCGGCGCTGCTGACGGCAAACGGCGTTGATGCCACGCTCAGTTACGCCGGCCGGACGCAATCGCCCCGTCCGCAACCCGTGCCGGTGCGGATCGGCGGCTTTGGTGGGGTTGCCGGGCTGGTCGCCTATCTGCGCGAGCACCGGATCACGCATCTGGTCGATGGGACACATCCCTTCGCAGCGACGATGAGCACCAACGCCATCGCCGCTGCGCGTCTGGCGGGAGTTGCCCATATCGCCCTGACCCGGCCCGCCTGGGTGCCCACCGAAGAGGATCGCTGGAGCCACGTCGCCGATATTGCCGGTGCGGTGGCGGCGCTGACGGTGCCGCCGCGTCGCATCTTGCTGGCGCTGGGGCGGATGCATGTGGACGCCTTTGTCGCCCAGCCACAGCACCGTTATCTGCTGCGCTTCGTCGATGTCCCGGATCAGCCACCGCCGCTGCCGCACTACAGCTTGATCGTGGATCGAGGACCGTTCACCGTCGACGGCGACGTCGCTGTGCTGCGCGATCACGCGATCGATCTGGTGGTGTGCAAAAATGCAGGCGGAAGCGGGGCGGAGGCCAAGTTGATCGCCGCCCGGCGTCTCGGTGTGCCGGTGCTGATGATCGACCGCCCGGCCATGCCCGAGCGGCACCAAATGTGCGATCCCGCAGCGGTGCTGGATTGGCTGCTTCATGACACGTCTGCCGAACGCGGCGTGTAGAGAAACACGCCGCTGGAGCGTTGGATCGTCCGCGTCTGGCTCGATCCTACGATCACCATTGTCCGCATGTCGGCCATCTCGGCGCGCGCCTGCCCCAAGGGCACGATTTGCAGATGTTCCTCGGGGGTCGAGACGGCGCGGGCGAACAGGACCGGGCGATCGTCGCCACATGCCGCGCGCAACACCGCGAGGACGCGGGCAAACCCCTCGGGCCGCGCCTTTGAGCGCGGGTTGTAAAAGGCCATGGCGAAATCCGCCTCTGCCGCCAGCCGCAGGCGTTTCTCGATCATCGTCCACGGCTTGAGATTGTCCGACAGGTTGATCGCACAGAAATCGTGGCCGAGCGGGGCACCGGCACGCGCGCCGGCGGCGAGCATCGCGGTGATCCCCGGCAGCACCCGGATATCGAGGTCGCGCCATGCGGGCAGCCCCGCCTCGACCGCCTCGAACACGGCTGCTGCCATGGCGAACACGCCGGGGTCGCCCGACGAAACCACCACCACACGCCGACCCTGCGCCGTCAATGTCAACGCGTGCGCCGCCCGGTCCAGCTCGACGCGATTGTCGGAGGGGTGCAGCGTCAACCCCGCGCGCGGCGCGACCCGTGCGACATAGGGAAGGTAGCCGATCACGTCGCTCGCGCTGGACAACGCGTCCGACACTTCCGGGGTGATCTGCGCCGCGTCGCCAGGGCCCAGGCCAGCGATAGCGAGCCAACCTGCGCTCATGGCCTGCGCCCCTGTCCGTGGATCAGCAGTATCGAGAAATAGGGCGTGACGCTGTCGGCCTCGGCCAACCGTGTGACTTTCTGCCCCGGCATGGCGGCATGTTCGACCAGCCACGCCGAATCCGCGCGCCCGGCGGCGGCGACAGCGCGGCGCAGCTTGGCCAGATGGCGTCCGATTTTCATCACGACCAGCGCGTCGGTATCGCGAATCCGGCGGACGAGTTCCGTTTCCGGCAAGGTGGCCATCGCGACCGTCAACACGTCGTCGCCCCAGGTGATCGGCATGGCGGTTGCGTTCCACGCCCCGGCCATTCCGGTAATGCCCGGCACCACCTCCACCGGCACCACGCCCGACAGGCGCGCATGCAGGTGCATGAACGACCCGTAGAAAAAGGGGTCGCCCTCGCACAGGACCACAACGTCCGCGCCCGTTTGCGCCAGCGCGGTCAGCCGCGCGCTGCAGTCGGCGTAGAAAGCGGCAAGGCAGGCATTGTAGCGCGGGTCGGTCAGCGGAATTTCGGTCGTCACCGGATATTCCATCGCCAGCTCGATCGCGTCGGCGCGCAGCATTCCCTCGACGATGCGCCGCGCCTGTCCGGGGCGTCCGGCCTTGCGAAAATAGGCGATATGGGTGGCACCGCGCACCAGCCGATCGGCCCGCACGCTCAGCAAATCGGGCGCACCGGGGCCCAGCCCGACGCCGTAAATGGTGCCCACCCGCGCGCTCATTCGGCGCGGCTCGCGAGTGCGTTGACTGCGGCAACGGTGATCGCACTGCCGCCCAGCCGCCCTGCCACGACGCAGCATGGCACAGGCTGTACGTCCCACAAGGCCGCCTTGGATTCCACCGCGCCGACAAAGCCGACCGGGCACCCGATGATCGCGGCGGGACGCGGACAGTCCGGGTCCTCCAGCATGTTGAGCAAATGGAACAAGGCGGTCGGGGCATTGCCGATCGCCACCACCGCCCCCGCGAGATGCGGCCGCCACAACTCCAGCGCCGCCGCCGACCGCGTATTGCCCATCGCCCGCGCCAGATCCGGTACGTGCAGATCGTGCAGCGTACACAAGACCGGGTTGGAGGCGGGCAAGCGCACGCGCGTAATCCCCTCGCTCACCATGCGCGCGTCGCACAGGATCGGTGCGCCCTCCGCCAGCGCGGTGCGCGCTGCGGCGGCGAAGCTAACGGAAAACCGGATATGCGGGGCCAGTTCCACCAGGCCCGAGGCGTGGATCATGCGCACCGCGACCGGTTCTTCTTCAGAGGTGAAGGGAGCAAGGTCCGCCTCGGCGCGGATCGTGGCGAAGGACTGGCGATAGATTGCCGCGCCGTCGGTTTGATAGTGGTACGGCATCAATTGCTTCCGAATTGGGCGAGCAGCGCGGCGCAGCTGAGCGCCGTGCGCACCGCCGGAGCCCCGGCGCGCGCGTTGAGGGAAAGGTCGTAAAGGCCATCGCGCCCGGTCACTGTGACGTCGGCGACGCGTTGTGATGCGCAGCCCTTGGCGCAGCCCGACACATGCAGTCGCCCGGCGATCAACGGCGCCAGGCGAGCGGCCAGACTGCGGGTTTCGACGCTTGCTTGCGGGCAATATGGCGCACCGGGACAGGCATCCGCGCGCAGCAGGAAGTCGGACGGGTCGGCCAGCATTCCGTGCGGCGGCGATGGCGTGCGGTCGCCCTCGACCAGAATCAGCCGCCACGGCGTGATCCGCACCGCCGCGACGGTCGACCCGGGCGTGACAAGATCGGCAAGCACCGCCGCTGCGATCTGGCCGAAGGGCAACCCCCATGCCATGCCGCGCTGCCACGTGCCCGGCTGAAGTGGAGCGAGCGATGACGAGGGGGGCAGTGCGCCCGTCGCCCAATCCGGCAGGGCCGCTTCGTGGCGGGCCATGCGTCCGGCGACCGCACCACCGCTGTCCATGAACCACCGCGCCAGCGCGATCAACGCGGTGGCCTCGTCCCCGCGTGCCACCGCAACCCCGGTCGCCCGGCCATCGGCGCGCAGGATCAACGCCCCGTCGGCTGCGCGCTCGACCCGGAAATCGCCGGTCTCCGTCCCCAGCACGCGCGTGGCTCCGGCATCGACGACGAAACCGACCTTGGCCGGCAGATCGGGTGCGGTGTGCAAATGTTCGACAAGGTCGCAGGCGATGCGGTGGGTGTCGTCGCCCTCCTGCCACTGAGGCGCGACGAGGATCATCCGCCGCTTCTCGCCTTCTGCATCGGCATCGACCAGATCCAGTGCGATCAACGCCTGCAAAAGCGGCTGCCAGCCATCCTCCGACACGCCGCGAAGCTGCAGATTGGCGCGCGATGTGAGGTCGATCACGCCGCTACCATAAGCGATCGCCGCCGCGCACAGCCCGCGCACCTGGTAGGCTGTCAACCGGCCAAGCCGGGGCTTCACCCGCACCAGCAGTCCATCGCCCGAGCGCATCGGTCGCCACGCATCGGGGCACCAGCCCTTTACGATGAAGGGGCTCATGCGACCCCCTGCAACTGCGCGAGGATCGAATTGCGGCGCGTCGGCCACAGCCCGGCGGCATGGAGCGCGGCAAAGCGCGCCTCCATCGCCGCCAGCGCGCCCGGATTGTCGCGCTCCAGAAACGCCCGCACCTCGGCTTGGCCGAGCGTGGCATCGTAATAGAGGTCGAACAGTTGTGGCGGCACGCTGGCGGAGAGGTGCGCGAACGTGCCCAGATGGTCCAGCGTCGCCGCCAATTCCGCCCCGCCGCGAAACCCGTGGCGCATCATCCCCGCCACCCAGCCCGGATGCGCCGCGCGCGCGCGGACCACCCGCGCCAGTTCCGCGGTCAGCGTGCGCGCTGCGGGCCGAGCCGGATCGCGATGGTCGAGATGGTAGAGCGCGACGGGTGCGGCCACGATCGCCCTTGCGGCGGCGAACCCCGCTTCATGCGCCGCATAGTCGGCGGCCAGCAGCAGGTCGGTTTCGGGCAAATCCTGGAGATGGACGAACGCATCCGTCTCCGCGACCCGATCGCGCAAGCCCTGGGCGTCGGGCCCCGCCTGTCCCTCCGGCAAATCGAGCGGATAGGCAGATGCCGCAAGCCAGGCTTCGCCAGCCGCGCGTCGCGCGTCGTCGGTATATAGATCGATCGTCTCGCCAAGCCCAACGCCATAAGCGCCGGGCCGCGGCCCATAGACTCGCGCCGTCGCGATCCGGCCTGCAAAGGGATTCCAGTCGGGGGGTTCTTCGCGTGCGGCGAGCGCGCGCACCGCTTGTCCGAAGAGCACCGGCAGCGTGGGGAAGGCATCGCGGAACAGCCCGGACACGCGCAAGGTCACGTCGATCCGTGGATGGTCGAGCAGCGCGAGCGGCAGGATTTCGATTCCGCTGACTCGCTCCGAGGCGGTGTCCCAGACCGGCTTTGCCCCAAGCAGATGCAGCGCCATCGCAAATTCTTCGCCTGCGGTGCGCATGGTTGCCGATCCCCACAGATCGACGATCAGGGCGCGCGGATAGTCGCCATGATCCTGCAAATGGCGGCGGATCAATTCCTCCGCCAGCACCACGCCCTGTTCGTGCGCCGAACGCGACGGGATTGCGCGCGGGTCGATCGTGTAGAGGTTGCGTCCGGTCGGCAGCACGTCGCTGCGCCCGCGATAGGGAGAGCCCGACGGCCCGGCCGCCACGCGCCGCCCGGCCAGCGCTGCGAGCAGGCCGGCGCTTTCCGCCGCCCCCTGCGCTCCACGGCCGAACACGTGCAGGCCATCGGTGAACTGGCTTTCCTTCACGTCGCAGACAAAGCGGTCGATGCGCGTGATCGCGTCGCTCAAGCGGGTCGCGCAATCCAGGCCAAGCTCGGCCTCCAGCCCCAGCGCTTTGGCTTCGGCGCGAATATCGGCCTGCAATCGGTCGCGGCGCGCCGGATCGAGCCCGTCGGCATTGGAAAATTCGTCGAGCAGCGCCTCGATCCGCCCAAGCCCGGCCCCCGTACCTGACGGGGCCAAGGGTGGCGGGACGTGGCCGATGGTGACGGCACCGATGCGGCGCTTGGCTTGTGCTGCCTCGCCGGGGTCGTTGACGATGAACGGGTAGATGAAGGGCAACGGCCCAACCAGAGCTTCGGGCCAGCAGCCTTGCGACAGCGCGACCGATTTGCCCGGCAACCATTCCAGCGTGCCATGTGCCCCCACATGGACGATCGCGTCGGTGCCGATCGCGCGCAGCCATAGATAGAAAGCGACATAGCCATGGCGCGGGCATCGGGTGAGGTCGTGATATTCCTGATCGCGCCCGGTGCTGGCACCACGTTCCGGCTGCAGTGCCACCAGTGTGCGCCCGGCGCGCACCGCCGCAAACCGGAACATCCCGTCCATGAGTGCCGGATCGTCTTCGGGTTCGCCCCACGATGCGGCAAGATCGTGTCGCAAGGCCTCGGGCAATGCCGCCAGCGCGCGGCGATAGTCAGCCAGCGGCCAGGTCAAAGTGTTGGAGCGAAGCCCCTCGGCGAGGTCGTCGCGCGTCGCTGCGTCATATCCCGCGCTGGCCAGATCGGCCAAAATCGCCTCGGCCGATGCCAGCGCATCCAGTCCGACGGCATGGGCCATCTGATAGGTCTTGCCGGGATAGGTGGACAGGACCAGCGCCACTTGCCGTTCGCCGACGGCTTTGGCCGCCAACCTAGTCCAACCAGCGACCCGGTCCGCGATCGCGGTGATCCGCTCGGGCTCGGCCCGATGCGCGGTCCGGGCAAATTCGAGCAGCGGATCGCGCGTGCCCGCTTCCTTGAAACTGGCGACCCCGGCGAATAGCCGACCGTCAATCTCGGGCAATACGACATGCATGGCGAGATCGGCAGGTGACAGGCCGCGCGTGCCGTCTGCCCAGGCGGCGCGTCCCGAGGTTGCCAGCGCCACTTGAAACACCGGTACCCCCGCCGCGTCGAGCGGTGTTTCCCCAGCCTCGCCCCGCGCCGAAAATGCGGTCGCGTTGAGGATTGCGACGGGCGATAGTGTGCCGATCCACGCCGCGATCCGGTCGCGCGTTTGCGGGTGCTTCAGCGACGGTCCGAACAGCGACAGAGTCGCAAAACCGCGCTGCTCGAACGTGCTATGCAGCGCGGCAAAGGGGGCAAGGTCCTGCGCCGCGAGATAAGCGCGGTAGAAGACGAGCAAGATCAGCGGTCGATCGGGATCGCGCGCAAAAGTGGCCGGATCGACCACCCCGCAATCGGGATGCCATCCGCCCGTCAGCGGCAACGATCGGGGCGTGACCGTATCGTCCCAACACAATCCTGCGGCGCGCGCCAGCAGCGTCAACGCGGCTCCGCTCGCTTCGGGCCCGCCTTCGTCGCACAAGCGCGCCAGCGCGCGCAGCGTCTGCGCGGACAGGGTGGAGACGGCGTCCAGCCGTGCGTCGGCGCGACCATCGGCGGGCAACACCGCCAGTGCAATCCCCCGTGCCCGCGCAAGCAGTTCGACCTGCTGCAACCCGTAACTCCAATAGGGCATGCCGCCGATGAGCCGGATGAGGATCGCTTTGGCACCGCTCAGCGTGCGCTCGACATAGGTATCGACCGACAGCGGATGGCCGAGCGCTGCGAGATTGGCCAACCGGAGCGAAGGCAGCGTTTGCCCGGATCTTCGCGCGGAGTGCCATGCCCCCGCGAACGCACCAAGGTCGCTGTCCGAAAAGGACAGGATGACCAGGTCAGCCGGGCTCTGCCCCAGATCCTGCGGGATCGCGGCTTCCTCCAGACCGTGGCTTTCGCGGAAGAGGATGTGCACGGGCTGGCCTCAGCCGACCAGCGCCGTATGCAACGCCTCACCATCGATATGGTCGCGCTCGGCAATGACGACCAGCGTGGTGCGCCGCGCTTCACCCGGCCGCCACGGACGGTCATAATGGTAGCGCACGCGCGTGCCGACCGCCTGGACCAGCAGCCGCATCGGCTTGTCCGCCACCGCAGCATATCCCTTCACGCGCAAGATCTGGTGCTGCTGCGCGATGCGCACGATCCGGGCAGCCAGATCGGCGGGATCGGCGATTTCGCCGATGTCGAGCACGATGCTCTCGAAATCGTCATGCTCGTGATCGTCGTCGCCATCGTGATGCGACGGACGCGCCGCGATATCGTCTTCGGCGGCTGCGCCAAGCCCCAGAATTACGCGCGGATCGACCACGCCGTCGGTCAGCTCGAGGATCGGCACCGGTCGCGGTGCCTCGGCGGCGATAATCGCGCGTGCCGCCGCCACGCCTTCGGGACCCGCCAGATCGATCTTGGTGAGCAGGACGATATCGGCACAGGCCAGTTGGTCCTCAAACACTTCGGACAACGGGGTTTCATGGTCGATGCCGGGGTCGGCGGCGCGTTGCGCCTCCAGCGCTGCGAGATCGGGTGCGAAGCGGCCTGCCGCCACCGCCTCGGCATCGGCCAGCGCGACGACGCCATCGACGGTGATGCGGCTGCGGATCGCGGGCCAGTCGAACGCCTTCAACAAGGGTTTGGGCAGGGCGAGGCCGGAGGTCTCGATCAGGATATGATCGGGCCGAGGGTCGAGTGCCAGCAAGCGTTCGACGGTCGGAATGAAATCGTCGGCGACGGTGCAGCAGATGCAGCCATTGGCCAGTTCGACGATGTTTTCCGCAGGGCAATCCGGAATGGCGCAGCCCTGTAGAATATCTCCGTCGATGCCGAGCGTGCCGAATTCATTGACGACGACCGCGAGCCGCCGGCCGCCAGCGTTGCGGATCAGGTGCGTGATCACGGTGGTTTTTCCGGCCCCGAGGAAGCCGGTGACGATGGTGACGGGGATCTTGGAAAGATCGGACATGGTACATCTCCCCGCGCCAGGACGAACACAGGACGGGGCTTGCCGGCGCATGACCGGTCGGCGTGCGACCCGGACCGACGCGAGAGCGCCCATGGCCGCACGACCGTGCAGCCCCAGCCGCACAGTTTCGTCGCCCAGACGGAGAAGTACCGTGCCAAGACCATCCCCTGGATCTGGGCAAGAGCGACCGGTGCACTGGCAGGTCTCCTGGCTCACGGGTCACCGTTTGATACGCACCTTCCCAGATCCCCACTTGCGTGGCGTTCCAGTGGCTGCTCCCGCAAAGGGGAGACCTGCGCATCGCACTATCCGCTTACAGTTGCAGGGACAGCTGTGGATTTGGGAGCACGCTCCCGCACCACATTCCCATTCAAGCCCCTCGCGGGGCACCGGTGCGATCATGAACCCCCGGATTTCTCCGGAGAATTCGAGCACCGCTTAACCGAGTTCGCAGGCAATGCCAATGCGGCATGTTGGCCGGGTTCAGCCGGGCAGGCGGACCTCGATCTCGTCGAAGCGTTTCCAGCGATAGATGCCGAAGCTGACGATCCAGCACAGCACGAACAGGCCGATGATGGCAAACCCGAGCGTGTTGAATTGCTCGCCCAGCCGTGCCGCCGTCTCCCACGGCCAGCCCGCCAACCCCAGCTTTCCGCCGATCAGCGCCAGCGCCTCGATGCCGCCGATCACGATCGCGACGACTGCCGACATCAGCGTGATGGTGATGTTGTAATAGAGTTTGCGGATCGGTTTGACGAAGGCCCATTCATACGCCCCCAACATGACGACCCCGTCAGCGGTATCGATCAGCGCCATGCCCACGGCAAAGAGCAGCGGCAGCACGAGGATGGTGCCGATCGCGGTGCCATCGGCGGCCTGCTGTCCGGACAGCCCGAGGATCGCGACCTCGGTCGCCGTGTCGAAGCCCAGCCCGAACAGGAAACCGAGCGGGGCCATGTGCCACGGTCGGTTGACTAAGCGGAACATCGGTCGAAACACCCGCGCCAAGATGCCGCGCCCGGCCAGCAGCAAGTCGATATCCTCATCGACATAGGCACCGCCCGCGCGGACATGGGCAAAGGTCTTCCACACCGCGCGCAGGATGATGAGATTGGTCGCCGCGATGGCGAACAGGAACCCCGCCGACACGATGGTGGCGACGGTGCCGCCAATCTGCTTTAGCACCGCCATGCCGGCGAGTGCGCTCGCCGTCAGCGCGACGGCCACCGACGCGATTGCGATGATCCCGGAATGGCCGATCGCAAACCAGAAGCCCGTGCTGACCGGGCGCTGGCCATCCTGCATCAGCTTGCGGGTGACGTTGTCGATGGCGGCGATATGATCGGCATCGACCGCGTGGCGCAGCCCCAGACCCCAGGCGAGCAGGGCGGTGCCCAGCATCAGCGGGCGTTCGTGAAACAGCGTGAACGCCCAAATCCACGCGCCGATATTCGCCAGGATCAAGATCGTGAACAACCAGCCGATGCGGCGGCGCAGACCATCCTGGCGGGGCGGGGACGAAGCCGACGGTGCGTGCGTCATAACCAACAGACCCTTATCAACCGCTTGGGTCCCGACGCGCGGTCGCCCTTCAGACGCGCGCCGCCGCTACCGTCATTTCCTGCTGCATGGCAAGAGCCTGCCCAAAATCGAGAAGAGCCGGATCACGCCCCCTTGGGTCGCGCGATCTCGAACAGCGCAGGCCAGTTCTTGCCCGTGACGTAGAGCTTCCGCGCCGCGCGATCATACGCGATGCCGTTGGCAACCGAATCGGGGTCGGTCAGTTGCACCTGCGCGAGGAGCGGGGACAGGTCGATGAAGCCGAGCACCTTGCCGCTGACCGGATCGATCCGCGCGATATAGTGCGTCATCCAGATATTGGCGAGCAGCTCGCCATCGACATATTCGAGCTCGTTAATCTGGTCGAGCAAGCGGCCGTTGATCGTCACCGTCACGCGCCGGACGACCTTCTGAGTGGTCGGATCGAGAAAGCGCAACACCGGCGTGCCGTCCGACAGGATCAGCGCGTGCCCGTCATCGGTCATCGCCCAGCCTTCGCCGCTATAGCGGAATCCGCCGGTGCGCTTGAGACCCGGGAGCGACCAGCGAAACCCTTGGCCGCCATGCCAGGTGACGCTGAACAGTTGCTGTTTCCATGCAACGATGCCTTCACCAAACAGGCTCGGCGGCAATTTCACCCGCGCCAGGACGCGGCCGCTGGCCAAGTCGACGCGGCGAATGTCAGATTGCCCCTCCCGTCCGGTGCTCTCGTAGAGCACGCCGTGGTCGATCAGCAGACCTTCGGTAAAGGCGCTGGTGTCATGCGGGTAGCGGTTGAGGATCTGCGCCGTGGTGACGGGCGGCGGGGGTGCCGGTGGCGGAGCCGCGCCTTGCACGGCGAGGAGCGCGGCGAAGAGCAGGGTGCGGATCATAAAGCGCGAACCAATGTAACGGCGGTGGCGATCCACGGCGGATCGGTAACGACTTGCTGGCGGGCACCGGGGCCGAGCGGGAGAAGGTGCAGCTTCCCGTCCTCGCGCCCGATCAGGCGTGCGAACAGGAAACGACCCGCCGGGCGCGGGACAAGCACATCGCGGTTGAGCGCCTGGGCGAAATCCGTCGGTGGAATACGCACGCACCAGATGGTGTCGCCAGCACGATAGTCCCCCACGCCGGCCTGGACCGACACCGCGACATGCTCGGGTGCGGGGGCCGGGGGGACGACGGTTGCCGGGCGCTTGGGGGCATGCGCTCCGGTCGTATCGAGGATTGCGGCCACGGCGATGTCGGCGCGGTCGGGCAAGGTGACCAGATCGGCTGCGCGCACCCCCAATGCTGCCGCGATCCGGTTCAGCCAACCGACCGAGACGGTGCGCGTGCCGGTTTCCAGGCGACCGATCGTCTGCGCGGTGGTTGGCGGTATACACGCGCGCGCGACATCGTCGAGCGTCATGCCCTTGGCGCGCCGGACTTCGCGGATAGCGGTGATCATGCCAGCCTTCTAACCAAATTGGTTTTTTGCTGTCCTACATCCGTGGCCTCATGGCAACGCTTTTCGCGGAAGCGATGTGAGAGGAAACGGCGATGCGGGAACTGGTGGAGCGAGTGATAGAGGAATGCGGTGTGGTGCGCGGCGCGGCGACACCGCGCACGCATCGGCCTCGGCGCAGCGTCAGTGTGCATGTCGGCGAATCGCCGCTCAGCTGGCTGCGGGCGCATGGCAAGATCGATGCGCGGCAGTTCGAGGCGGGGGAGCGCTTGCGCGCGGACTATGAAATGGCGGCGCTCGCCCCGCGGGTGACGATGCAGTGGGCGGCACGGGTGGATGGCGGCGCTAGCGGGCTCGATCCGACACTGGCGCAGATAGCTGCAAAACGGCGCTTCGATGCGGCGATGGCGGCGCTTGGCGGTGGCTTGCGCGATGTCGCATGGCGCGTGGTGTGCGCGGGCGAGGGGCTGCCGGTCGCCGAGCGCGCACTCGGGTGGCCGCAGCGGGCCGGGCGAATCGTACTGACACTGGCGTTTGATCGCCTGGGCGATCATTATGGGTTGCGATGAGGTGGATCGTTGGGGGAAGAGGATGCCGATCAAGCGCGAAATGATGGTGCGGCGCGATGCGCTGACGCAGGTGGCGGTCAACGAGACGCTGGCCCCCGAGCCGGGCGAGGGTGAAATCCTGCTGCAGATCGAGGCGTTCGTGGTGACCGCCAACACCGTGACCTATGGCGTGGTCGGCGCGCAGATCGGATATTGGAATTTCTTCCCCGCGCCCGAAGGCTGGGGGATCGTGCCGGCTTGGGGCTATGCCCGCGTGGTCGCGTCGCGCGTCGCGGACATTGCGGTGGGCGAGCGGGTTTATGGCTTCCTGCCGATGGCGTCGCATCTGATCGTGCAGCCGGGCAAGATTTCGGCCGGGCTGTTTCGCGACATGGCGGCGCACCGCCAGCCGATGAGCGCGGTCTACAACCAATATCAGCGGCTGCGGGCCGATCCCGCGCACGACGCTGCGGTTGAGGATCTGCGGATGCTGTTCGAGCCCTTGTTCCTGACCAGCTTCCTGATCGAGGACACACTGCGCCGCGCGGGCTGGTACGGCACCGACACCGTCGTGCTGACCAGTGCGTCGAGCAAGACCGCGCTGGGCACAGCCTATGTGCTGCGCGAAGGCAGCCCGCAAATCCGCCGGATCGGTTTGACCAGCGCCGCGCATGTCGGCTTTGTCGAAAAGACCGGGCTGTACGATGCGGTGCTGGCTTATGACGCGATCGATGGTCTGGCGAGCATTGGCGAGGCTGTCCTCATCGATTTTGCCGGAAATGCGGCGCTGTTGCAGGCAGCCTACGCTGCGCTGCCGGACCGGGTGGCGCAATGCCTGCGCGTGGGCGTGACGCATCATGACGCAGGTGGCGAAACCGCGCTGCTGCCGGACCCGAAGCCGGTATGGTTCTTTGCACCCAATGCCGCGACCGCGCTGATTGGCGAGATCGGGCAGGAAGGGTTCAATGCAGCCGTCGCGGCGCAATGGAGCGGCTTTGTCGCCGTCGCGGCGGGGCTGGTACACGTCGAGCATGGCCAGGGCGTCGAGGCGTTGCAACGTATCTGGCGCACGCAGGTGGCGGGGCAGGCCGCGCCGGATACCGGGTTCGTCGTGCGGCTGTAGCTATCGTCGCGCGGGCCGCCCCGCTAAGGCCACAGACATGCACATCGATTTCATCAAATGTCATGGTTCGGGGAATGACTTCCCCCTGGTGGACGCGCGCGCGCTGACGCTGGACGACGCCAGCTGGGCACGGATCGCGGTGGCGCTGGCGGATCGGAACGGCAGCGTCGGCGGCGACGGGCTGTTGCTGTTGACGGCGGGGGATGCGCTCCACGCGATGGGCTTTCGCATGTTCAATTCCGACGGCAGCGAAGCCGAGACGTGTTTGAACGGCGTGCGCTGCGTGGCGCGTCTTGGGTTCGAGGCGCTCGGCATCGAGCGCGCGGCGATGCGGTTGCAGACATCGACGGTCGAGGTGTGGCGCGATCCTGACCTCGCACCGGGCGTGGCGACGATCCGCGAAGTGGCCGGGCCGGTCAATCTCGACGTGACGCAGTGGCCGATGACGGTGGGCGCGGAGCGGATTATCGATGCGCCGATCCCAGCGCTTGGCAGCGCACGCGTCTTTACTGCGGTGGCGATCCCCAATCCGCATCTGGTGAGCTTCGTCGATTCGGTCGACGAGGCCGAACTGGTCGCGCTGGGCGAGCGGTGCGAAGCGGCACCCGCCTGGCTGCCCAACCGCGCGAACGTCTCCTTTGTCGAGCTACGCGGCGAGGATGCGCTGTTCGTGCGCACGTTCGAACGCGGGGTGGGGCTGACCGACAGTTGCGGCAGCGCGATGGCGGCGTCGACCTATGCCGCGTGCCTGACCGGAAAGTGTGCATTCGGTCGCAACATCACGGTGTTCAATCGTGGCGGACTCGTTCGCGCCGAGGCGAGTGCCGATGGTATGGTGCGGTTGTCCGGCAATGCGACCTTCGAATGGGCAGGATCGGTCGATGTCGATCTGGCGACACGGACAGCGGGCCCGGTCACGGTGACGCACCGTAGCGATGACGAGGTTGCGGCATGGCGTGGCGTGATCGCGGCCATCGCCTAGGCGGTTCCTTGTCGCAACCAAAGTCGCGGTGCATCGTTGTCGCGCCGTAACATCCAAGGAGTTCCCCCGATGAGCCGTTTTTTTCGTAGTGCGCCGATGCTGGCGGCACTGATCGCTGGGTCGTGCGTGGCGACTGCGGCCCCGGCGCTGGCGCAGAGCCCAGCCGACGACCAGCGCTTCCAGCAAGCGCAGCAGCGCTTCGATAACGAGCTTGCGGTGTTCCGCCAGGAATTCGACCGCTACCAGCGTGCCCGCGCGCGCGGCTATGCCCCGCCGCCGCGGCCATATTACGATCCGCGTGGCGATGACCGCGACGAAGGCGGTTATGACCCCGCACGTTATTATCGAGACGATCCGCGTTATCAGGAGCGCGTGCTGAGTTCCGACGACCGCGTCTACCGCGGCAGCGACGGGCAGCTCTATTGCAAGCGCAACGACGGCACGACCGGCTTGATCGCCGGCGCGGTTGGCGGCGGTGTGCTCGGCAACCTGATCGCGGGCGGGCATTCGCGCGGCGTCGGCACGCTGCTTGGCGCGATTGCCGGCGGCGTGGTCGGCAAGACGGTCGACCAGAACAATACGCAGTTGCGCTGCCGCTAACGTAACCGGCTGCTGGTGCCGGGCTGCTGCAGGATCAATGGCGACCGAAGGTCGCGATCATCCGCAAGCCCAGCACCAGCGTATCCCGATCGCCGCCCTCGGTGCAGGCGCGCCGGATATATTGCAGATCGGGCTGAATCGTCAGGAACGGTGCCAGACGATCCTGATAGGTGATCTCGATCCCGTTTTCGGCCGATGCGGCGCGTTCGCCGGTATCGGCCACATTGGCCCGATAGCCGCTTGACAGCAGCCCGTGGGCGAGGCCGAACGATAAACGGCCTTCGGGGCGGCCGGGAACGACACCCCGGATATGGGCCCCGATCTGAAACCCGCCGCGGAACGGTGTGGTCTTCCCCTCCGAAAGCCCCGCGCGCAGGAACAAGGACAGCGCGTGCGCATCCCCGCCCGCGATATGTTGATCGACCAGCAGATAGGCCCCCATTGCAGCGCGGTGGACCGGGTTGCCATCGACATCGACCACGCGAATGTCGTCCTGCCGCCGCGTGTAGCGCCAAAGGCCGACCGCCAGTTTTCCGCCGCGCGTGCTTCCCGCCTCGGCGATGAGCAGCGCGCCGTCATGCATGGTCAGGTCAACGCCATATTGATCGCCGAGCACGCCCGCGCGCGCATTGACCACGGCAGCGCGCGCATAGCCTGACGTACCGATCGTAACGTTCAGCCGGGCCATCAACGCGGTCGAGGGAAAGATCGACGGACCATTAGGCCCGGTCGCGGCCAGTTCCGATCCGACGCCGAAAGCGGGGGCCATCAGGATCGCCGCCCCGTCATTCTGGTAGAAATCTGCGTTGAGATCGGCCAGCCCGACCAGCAGCGCGGCGCGGCCTCCGGCAAAAGCCTGCTCGATCCAGGCTTCGTACAGTTTGACCCGGCCATCAGCCACTTCGATATTGTCGATCCCCTGCAGCGTACCCGCAGCATCGTTGATGGCGCGGCCTTGATTGCTCAGCAGATGTACCCGGGCCTTCGCGCCGCGCCATCCGACCAGACGCGAGAGATCCGCGTCGGCGGTAAGTTCGAGATTGTCCAGAATGTCGGTCTGGCGCGCCTCGCCGCCGGCCGCGACGCCGATAAGATCGATGACATAGCGGCCGTCAAAGGTGATCGGACGCGGTTCGGGGGCAGCGGCGGCGCGGTCAGGCGCGTCCGATTGCGCAAAGGCCGGGCGGCCGCAGAGTATCGTCAGAGCAACAACGGAAGCAGAGAGCCAGCGCATCGATCATTTCCCAGACGAGCCCACGCCCGTTTTCAAAATATAGTCTATTATAGGATGGCTGAGGGGACTTGTGGGGGACGCGAACTACTCGCGAGCGACCGGGCGACATGTTCGGTGATGCAATGCTTCGCTTCCACGGACGTTGATCATCGAGTCCATTTGAAGGGGTTGGCCAAAATGACATCCAATAATTTTAGCGGCGGCCTGGCCAAGATGTCGCTCGCTCGCGCGATCCGGATCGCGGGGGTTGCGCTGCTCAGTCTGATGGTGGTGAGCGGTGGCAGCGGGATCGCCGCCGCCTGGTTACAGTCGGCCGCGTTGGAGCGGCAAAACGAGGCGGGTGCGCTGCTTGCCAATCATGAACTGGCTGACATGATGCACGACGCGATCCGCAGCGACGTCCTCGCCGCGTTCGAATCGACCACGCCCCATAGCGGCATCAAGATGGACGATGTCGTGAAGGACTTTGACGAACATCTTAAAGCGCTGCGCGACGGGATCGCCGCCGACGGCAGTTACACCGGCTCCGCCGACGTTGCGGCCGTCACGACCAAATTGGTCGCGCCGATGGAGGCTTATGCGACCTCCGCGACGCAGATCATCGCTCGGATCAAGACCGATCCGACGGGGGCCCGGGCGGATCTTCCGGGATTTTTCGATCAGTTCCGCACTCTTGAGGTTTCGATGGGGAAGGCGTCGGACGCAATTACGGCAAATGCCAAGCAAGCGTCCGATTCCGGCAAGATCGTAGGGATCGTGGCAATGGTCGCGTTGATCCTGATTGTCCTGCTGGGCATCGCCGGGACCTCGGCGCTCGTAATGGCGGCCATCCGCCATGTTATCCGCCCGATTGCGGGCCTTGCCGACACGATGCGCGAACTCGGCGCGGGCAATCTGGGCGTCGCGGTGGTCGGGGCGGATCGCGCTGACGAACTGGGCGATATGGCGCAGGCGATGCTGGCGTTTCGCGACCAGTTGCAAGCTGCCGAAGCCTCGAAGCAGGCGCAGGCGCAATTGATCGTCGATAGTCTGGGATCCGGCCTGACTTCGCTTGCCGAAGGGGATCTGACCGTTGCGGTGACCGCTAACCTGCAGGCACCGTTCACCGCGTTAAAGGACAATTTCAACAGCGCGGTCAGCGGATTGAACGCGCTGATCGCGGCGGTGACGCAGAGCGCGTCGGCGATCAGCACCGGATCGGGCGAAATCGCACAGGCGAGCGAGGATCTCGCCCGGCGCACCGAAGGCAATGCCGCCAGCCTGGAGCAGACCACGGCGGCGATCGCGCAGATCGAACAACGGCTAAAAGCAACCGCCGCCGCCGCCGCGCGCACCGTGCAGCGCGCAGACGGAGCGATCGCCACCGTCGCCGGCGGGCGCGGCATCGCCGATGAGGCGGTGCAGGCGATGAACCGAGTGAGCGAAAGCGCCAAGGGCATCGACAGCGTGATCGAGGGGCTCGACAAGATCGCGTTTCAGACGCGCGTGCTCGCCATGAACGCGGCCGTCGAGGCGGGGCGGGCGGGCGAGGCCGGGCGCGGCTTTGCGGTGGTGGCGGATCTCGTTTCGGCGCTGGCCATTCGGGCAGAGCAGGAAGCAGGGCGTGCGCGCGACCAGTTGACCGCAACGCAGACCGACATCGTCGCCGCGGTCGAGCGCGTCCACAGGGTCGACGGCGCGCTCTCGACGATTTCCGGGGATGTCGGCGAGGTTCATATGCTCTTGGGCGAGATGGCAAGCGACAACACGGCGCAGTCGACCATGATCTCGGAAATCAGTGCGGCGATTGGGACGATGGACCAGGCAACACAACAGAATGCAGCGATGGTCGAAGAAACCTCGGCGGCCGCGCGCAATTTGACCTCCGAAGTCGCCTCGCTGGCGAATCAGGCTGCGCAGTTCACGATCGGGGACGCGGGGTCACCGCCGCAGATGCGGAGCTATGCAAAGGCGGCGCGCAAAGCGCCAGCCGGTCGATCGCGCACCTTGCCGGTCGTGGCGATAGTGACCAAGAGCGGCGCAGGTGACGATTGGGCGACGTTTTGAGGCGGCACGCTCCGCGATAACCAAATAGGCACAAAACGGCTTGACATCGCGGCGCTGTTTTGGTACATAAAGAGAACGATGAAGAATTGCGAGTCGGCCCCTCGGGGTCGACCAACGGGCCGGGGCGGAAACGCCTTTCGGCCCGTTTTGCTGTGCGGAGGGCCGAATGGACGGGATTACGGCAGGAAACAATCGCGTACTGCAAGTCCGCCGGTTGCGCCCGGGCGGGTTCGACAAGGCCAAGCGCAAGCGCTTCCTCGATACGCTGGCGGCGACGTGCAACGTCACCTCGGCGGTGCGGGCGGCGGGCGTGGCTCAGTCGAGCTGCTATCGCGCGCGGATGCGCGATGCGGCCTTCGCGGCGGCATGGGAGGCGGCGATCGCCACCGGCTATCAACGGCTGGAGGAGGCGTTGCTCGATTATGCGCTGGCGCGCGTTGTCGGTGAGATGCCCGATCCCGCCGCCGCCGATCCCGAGGCGGTGGCGCAAAGCCCGATCACGGCGCTTGCCGAGCGCACCATTTCGGCCAGCGATCTGCACTTCGCGGTCGGCTTGCTCAATCGGCAACGCGCTGCCGCCGAGGGAAAGGTTACGCTCGGGCGCGGGGTGAAAATGGCGTCCCCGGCTGAAACCGACGCGGCGCTGCGGCGCAAGCTCGATCAGCTCGCACGGCGGATGGGGTCGAAATGAGCGAGCGATATTCCGGCGAGCAAGCGCGGGCGCTGGTGCTGGAGCTGGCGCGCTTGCCGGCGGGCGTGCGCGAAACAGTGCTGCGCGACCTGACCGCCGCGCAGCGGGCCGAACTCAATTGGAGCTGGGAGCGCTGGACGCAGGAAGGGCAGGAGCCGCCCGCCGGCCCGTGGCGGGTGTGGCTGATCCGCGCCGGGCGCGGTTTCGGCAAGACGCGGGCGGGTGCGGAATGGGTGAGCGAGATCGCGCGCGCAACGCCGGGCACGCGGATCGCGCTGGTCGGCGCGACGATCGAGGATGTGCGGCGCGTGATGATCGAGGGCGAAAGCGGGCTGATCGCGGTGGCGCGGCCGGGCGAATCGGTCGACTATCGATCGCGCGGCACCGAAGTGGAGTTTGCCTCCAAGGCCCGCGCGACGATCTTTTCGGCGAGCGCGCCCGAGAAACTGCGTGGGCCTGAACATGCCGCCGCCTGGTGCGACGAACTCGCCAAATGGCGCAATGGCGATGCGACCTGGGACAATCTGATGCTGGGGATGCGGATGGGCGACGCCCCGCAAGTGGTGGTGACGACAACGCCGCGCCCGACTCCGTTGCTGCGCCGGATCATGGCGCTGGAGGGCTTGGCGCAAAGCGGTGGGAGCTCCCACAAGAACGTGTTCCTACCCGAGAGCTTTCTGGCGGCAATCGAGCGGGCCTATGGCGGCACGCGGCTGGGGCGGCAGGAGATTGCGGGCGAGCTGCTCGCCGATGTCGAAGGGGCTTTGTGGACACACGCTCAGTTCGATGCGGCGCGGGTGGTGTCTGCCCCGGCGTTGGTGCGCACGGTGGTCGCGGTCGATCCCCCGGCCGGGACCGAATCCGGGCGCGGCGGCGATGCGTGCGGGATCGTCGCGGCCGGGCTCGGGCGTGACGGGCGCGGTTATGTGCTGGAGGATGCAAGCGTCACGGGCTTATCCCCCGAAGGCTGGGCGCAGGCGGTGGCGGGGTGCGCCGCGCGCCACCGCGCGGACCGTGTCATCGCCGAGAAGAATCAGGGCGGGCGGATGGTGCAGAGCGTGCTGCTCGCCGCCGATGCGAGCCTGCCGCTGAAGCTGGTCCATGCCAGCGACGGCAAGGTCGCGCGCGCCGAGCCGGTGGCGTTGCTGTACGAGCGCGGGGACGTCTCGCATGTCGGCGCGATGCCCGATTTGGAGCGCGAATTGTGCGGGTTGGTGGTGGGTGGCGGCTATCAAGGGCCGAGCCGCTCCCCCGACCGCGCCGACGCCTTGGTCTGGGCGCTGGGCGAGCTGTTGCTCAAACGGCGCGGCGGCGGGCGGGTGCGGGGATTGTAAGGTAGGACCGTTCCACCGCATGGCGTCCGTTCGTCGTGCGCGCTAACGCCGTCACCTACGACAGGAAGGACGAACGTCATGGTTCCCCGCGAAATGATCGACAGCGCGCGCATCCCTGGTGGGGACGAGATGACGCTGTACCGGCGCGGCGACGATTTCATGATCGTGGTCGACCGCAACGAATTGATGAGCACGCGGATGAACGGCTCGGAAGAGGCGCTGGGCACGATGGCGTGCGCGCGGATCGCGGGAGTGGCGGCACCGCGCGTGCTGATCGGCGGGTACGGCATGGGCTTTACGCTGCGCGCGGTGCTGGGCGTGGTCGGCCCCAAGGCCGAGGTGACGGTGGCGGAACTGGTGCCCGAAATCCTCGCCTGGGCGCGCGGGCCAATGGCGGCGGTGGCGAAAGGGTGCCTCGACGATCCGCGCGTGTGCGTGGTCGAGGCCGATGTTGCCGAGGCGATTGCCGCTGCGCCGGGCGGCTATGATGCGATCCTGCTCGATGTCGATAACGGGCCGGACGGGCTGGTGCGCGCCGAGAACAACCGGCTTTATGCCCCGCGCGGGCTGGCGGCGGCGCGCGCGGCGTTGCGGCCGGGCGGGGTGCTGGCGGTGTGGTCGGCGGCACCAGATGCGCGCTTCGTCACGCGGTTGAAGAGCGCGGGCTTTGTCGTCGAGGAAGTGGCGGTGAAGGCGCGGCAGAACGGCAAGGGGCCGCGCCATGTGATCTGGTTCGCGACGCTGGCGGGGTAACGGGCAAGAGACGCGCGAGCCTCTCGTCACCCCGGGCGTGTCCCGGGGTCCACCGTGCCGCGGGTTCTGCGGCCGCAGGATAAGGATCGGGGTGGACCCCGGGACGAGCCCGGGGTGACGGATGCTTGGGGTTCTCCCAGAGCGCGACGTCTGCCCGTCTTTTCTCTACGAGAAGGAAAACAGCATGAAATGGTTCGGCTGGAAGGCAGCCGGGCGCGAGGAATCGCGTCCGGCGCTGGAGTTTCGGCGTGCGCGCTTTGCCGAGGGGGCGGCGATCGGCGCGCTCCCGCAAAGTTATGCGGAACAGGTGCGCGCGCTGTATCTGCGAAATGCGATTGCGCAGCGCGCGGTGCGGCTGGTGACCGATGCGGTGGGCGATGCGCCGCTGAGCGGCGATGCAGACGCGGTGCGGTTGGTGCAGGCGCGCTCCGGCGGGCAAGCGCTGGGGGCGACGGTGGCGGCGCATTTGCTGCTCCACGGCAATGCCTATGTCCAGTTGCTGACCGATGCGGCGGGCGAGCTGGTCGAGCTGTTTGCGCTGCGCCCCGAGCGGGTGACGGTGGAGCCCGATGCCGCGGGCTGGCCCGTCGCCTATCGCTATACCGTCGGCGAGCGCAGCGTGCGGCTGGGGGCGGAGGCACCGCGGCCCGAGATCGTGCAGATCAAGCTGTTTCACCCGCTCGACGACCATTATGGCCTGGGCTGCCTGAGCGGCGCGGCGAGCGCGATTGCGCTGCACAATGCGACGGCGGCGTGGAATGCGGGGCTGCTCGACAATGCCGCGCGGCCCTCGGGCGCGTTGATCTATGATCCCGGCGACGGCGCGCCGCTGTCGCGCGAGCAATTCGCGCGGCTGCGCGCGGAAATGGAGGCGAGCTTTGCCGGGAGCCGCAATGCCGGCCGGCCGATGCTGCTGGAAGGCGGGCTCAAATGGCAAGCGCTGAGCCTCTCCCCCGCCGACATGGATTTTGCCGGCATGAAGGCGACGGCGGCGCGCGAGATTGCAACCGCCTTTGGCGTGCCGCCGATGCTGCTCGGCCTGCCCGGCGACGCGACCTATGCCAATTACAAGGAAGCCAGCCGGGCCTTGTGGCGATCGACCGTGTTGCCACTGGCGGGGACGATTTTGGACGGGCTGGCGCAAGGGCTGCGCGCCTGGCTGCCGGGGGTGACGCTGAGCGTCGATCTCGACCGGGTGACCGCGCTGGCCGAGGATCGCGAGCGGCTGTGGGGGCAAGTCAGCGCGGCCGATTTCCTGAGCCGGGAGGAGAAGCGCGCGATGGTCGGCGTGGAGGGAATGCCATGAGCAGTGCGGTGCTGGCGCAATTGATGGCGCAAGGCGCGGGCGAGGGCGCGGATCTGGCGACGCTGCGCGCGATCATCGAGGAAGCGGGCGAACTGGCGGCGGCGCGGGCGATGGCGCGGCTGGGGCTGGATGATGCCGCCGCCGCCAAGGACATGGCCGAATTGCGCGAGCTGCTGGGCGCCTGGCGCGACGCCAAAAGATCGGTTTGGAAGGCAGTGCTCGGATGGGTGGTGCGCATTGCGGGCGCGCTGCTGCTGACGGGGCTCGCTGCCAAATTCGGCTTTTGGGATTGGGTGAAGTGAGCGGGGGCACCGGACAGCCCCTCCCCTTCAGGGGAGGGGTTGGGGTGGGGCCCATCCACCAATCGCAGATGTCGAATTTGCGGCCCGGCCCCACCCCCAGCCCCTCCCCTGAAGGGGAGGGGAGGAGAGCGGTGCCACTCCGCTTCGCCGGCTATGCGGCGGTGTTCGATGCGGTCGACCATGGCGGGGACGTGATCCGGCGCGGGGCGTTCGGCGATGCGCCAGCGGCGGTGCCGCTGCTGTGGCAGCATCGCGGGCAAGCGGTCGGCACGATCGAGCGGATCGCCACCGATGCGCGCGGGCTGCGTGTGATCGGGCGGATCGACGATGCGCGCGTCGCGCGGCTGGTGCGCGGGGGTGCATTGCGCGGGCTGTCGATCGGCTTTCGCGCGCGGGGTGCGGTGCGGGGCCAGGTGCGCGAGCTGACGACGGTCGATCTGGTCGAGGTCAGCCTGGTCGCGCGGCCGCTGCAGCCGCTGGCGCGGGTGCACCGCGTGGAGGAGCAGGCCACCGGCCCGTGACGCGGGGGAGCGTGGCATTTTCGGACAGGGCCTGAAGGGGCGTCGCGCGTGCGGCGCCCTTTTTCTTTGGGGCGGGACTTTCAAGCAAGGAGACGGACATGGGTGACGAAACGATGGATGCGCTCGAGGCGAGCTTCGAGACGCAGCCGGTGCAAAGCGTGGTGGCGCGGCCGCTGCTGGCGGGGAGTGGTGTGGCGAGCGAGGCCGGGTTTGGCGCTTTCCTGCGCTCGGGCGCGAGCGTCGAGATGAAGGCGTTTACCGCTGTGAGCGGCGATGCCGGTGGCTATGCCGTGCCGCGCGAAATCGATGCGGTGATCGACGCGACGCTCAAATCGATCTCGCCGATCCGCAGTGTGGCGAATGTCGTCGCGGTGGGGTCTGCCGGGTATCGCAAGCTGGTGACGACGGGGGGCACGCCCTCGGGCTGGGCGGCGGAGACCGACGCGCGGGGTGGCACTGCGACGCCGGTGTTCACCGAAATCGCGCCGCCGATGGGGGAACTCTATGCCAATCCGTCGGCGAGCCAGGCGATGCTCGACGATGCGGCGTTCGATGTCGAGGCGTGGCTGGCGGGCGAAATTGCGATGGAATTCGCCAAGGCCGAGGGGGCGGCCTATGTCAACGGATCGGGCGTCAACCGGCCCAAGGGCTTTTTGCAGGCCCCGACCGCGAGCACGGCGGATGCGGCGCGTGCCTTCGGGACGCTGCAATATCTGGCGAGCGGTGCTGCGGGCGATTTCGCGGCCAACCCGCAGGACCGGCTGATCGATTTGGTGCAGGCGCTGCGCGGGCCGTATCGGCAGGGCGCGGTGTTCGTGATGAATGCGGCCACGCTGGCGCGGATCCGCAAGTTCAAGACCAATGACGGCGCGTTCCTGTGGGCGCCGAGCCTGACTGCGGGCACACCGGCGACCTTGCTCGGCTATCCGGTGATCGAGGCCGAGGACATGCCGGACATTGCCGCCAACAGTCTCTCGATTGCGTTCGGCAATTTCAAGGCGGGCTATCTGATCGCCGAGCGGCGCGAGACGGTGATCCTGCGCGATCCTTATACCAACAAGCCGTTCGTCAATTTCTACGCGACCAAGCGCGTCGGCGGCTGCGTGTCCAATTCCGAGGCGATCAAGCTGCTGAAGTTCGCGGCGAGCTGACGTCGTGGGGTGAGGGCGCGCGGTCGGTGTGCGTCCTCACCCGTCTTGCTCCTGGTGGGGGCGGGAGATGGAGGAACAACGATGATCGAGACGGATGGGCCGGGCGTGGTGACGCTCGGCGAAGACGACCGTGCGCTGGCGGTGGCGGCGGTCAAGGCGGTGCTGCGCGTGGCGAGCGACGACGAGGATGCGCTGATCGCGGCCTTTGCCGAGACCGCCTTGGGGCTGGCCGAGCAGTTTCTGGGGATGGTGCTGATCGCGCGGGCGCTGCGCGTGCCGGTGGCGGTGCTGGGGGCGTGGCAGGCGCTTGGCGTGGCACCGGTTTCGGCGATTACGGGCGTGGAGACGGCGGCGGGGGTGGCGCTGCCGAGCGATGGCTTTGCGATCGACATCGATGCGACGGGCGAAGGCTGGGTGCGGATCGTGGGCGCGCCGGGGGTGATCTCGGTCGTGGTGCTGGCGCGCGCGGGTCTGGCCGAGGGGTGGGCGGGGGTGCCCGCGCCGATCCGGCAAGGCGTGGTGCTGCTGGCGGCGCATCTGTTCGAGCAGCGCGAGGCCAGCGTCGCCCCGCCGAGCGCGATCACCGCTTTGTGGCGGCCGTTCCGGCGGATCGCGCTGCGCCCAACGGCGCACGCATGTTGAGCGCGCTGGAGGCGCAGGGGCGCGTGCTGGCGGAACACGCGGCGGAGCGGGCGCGGGCGCGCGTGGCGGAGGCGCTGCGCGCAGACCTGCCGGGGGTGGCGGTGACGGTGGAGGGCGAGGCGGTGGTGCTGAGCGGGCGGATTTCGCCCGACGATGCGCGGCTGCGCTGGATCGGGAGTCTGCTGCCATGAGCGCGGAGAGCGTGGTGCAAGCGGCGGTGCTGGCGGCGCTGCGCGGGGTCGCCGGGTTGAACGGCGTTTATCTGGGGCCGCCCGTCAAGGCGACGGTGCCCTTTGCCGAATTGGGCGACCTGCTCGGCGGCGACTGGAGCGTCAAGGACCGCATGGGGCGCGAGCTGCGGCTGTTGGTGACCGTGCGCGATGCGGGCGAACGCCCGGCGCGCGTGCAGGCGTTGGCCGAGGCGGTCGGCGCGGCGATCGAGGCGGTGCCGCGCAATCTGGCCGGGTGGCGCGTGGCGAGCGTGGTGCTGGTGCGGTCGCGGTTGAGTGGCGCGGCGGGCGGGCGGTGGAACGCCAGCGTCGAATATCGCGTGCGGGTTCTCGCGGGGTAGCGACTGCAGGTGCTGGCTGGGTTCACGCGGAGACGCGGAGGCGCGGAGAGGGTGCGCCTGGTTGATGGCGTGCGTGTTCCAAGGATGTGGTGCTTGGGGGCAGTCGCCCCCTTTGTGCGCGCCATCTCCGCGGCTCCGCGTCTCCGCGCGAACCCAATTCCTAAAAGCGGCAGGCGCGTCGACGTGGCGGTGGCGCGCGCGGCAGCGTTGAAGGGTTCGCGCAGAGGCGCGGAGGACGCGGAGAGGGGGCGCGTGGGGCGCGGTTGTGCCTGGTACTTGGCGCACACGGCATTTGTGCTGGGCGGGCCTGCTCTGCGTCCTCTGCGCCTCTGCGCGAACCTGATTTCGGACCCTCACCCTTCCCACTGCCTTTGGCAGCGGGTCCCTTCCCTCTCCCGGTGGGAGAGGGCGTTTTTTTGAGGAGAATATCATGGGTGCGGAACGGGGTAGTGCCTTTTTGTTGAAGGTGGGGAATGGGGCGTCGCCGCTTGTCTATGCGACGGTGGCGGGGCTGCGGACGACGCAGATGAGCGTCAATGGCGAGATGGTCGCGATCACCTCCAAGGATTCGGGCGGGTGGCGCGAATTGCTGTCGGGCGCGGGGGTGCGATCGGTCAGCGTGTCGGGGGCGGGGATCTTTACCGGGTCGGCCGCGGAGGTGCGGATCAAGGGCAATGCGCTGGCGGGCACGATCGACGATTACCGGCTTAGCTTCGAAAGCGGCGAGACGCTGTCCGGGCGCTTCCTGGTGACCAAACTGGACTATGCCGGGGATTATAATGGCGAGCGCAGCTACACGCTGAGCCTGGAGAGTTCCGGGCCGGTGGTGTCGGCGTGAGTACGGCCAACCCCGAGCGCGGCGAGGCGGCGCTGCGCGTGGGCGGCGCGACGGTCGTGCTGCGGCCGAGCTTTGCCGCTTTGGTCGCGGCCGAGGGCGAATTGGGGCCGCTCTTCGCCCTGGTCGAGCGCGCGGCGGCCGGGGGCTTGTCGCTGGGCGAGATGGTCGGCCTGTTCTGGCATTGCCTGCATGACGCGCCCGCGGGGCTGACGCGCGAACATTTGGGTGAGGCGGTGGTGCTGGGCGGGTTGTCGCGCGCGACGCCAGTGCTGCGCGTGCTGCTCGGGCAGATTCTGGCAGGGCGGTGATGGAGCGGTTCGCGCCGGGCGCGACGCGGCTGGCGGGCTTTGCCGGCGTGGTGCTGGGCTGGGCGCCCGACACCTTCTGGCGCGCGACCCCCGCGGAACTGGCGGCGGTGGTGGCGGTGCTGCGTGGCGGGGAGGGCGAGATTACCCCACCCGATGGCGCGACGATCGCGCGGATGCAGGAGGCGTTTCCCGATGGATGAGGAAATCGAACGGCTGGTGGTGGGCGTGCGCGCCGATACCGCTGGGTTTGCGCGCGATGTCGATGCGATGCGCGCGAGCCTGGACGGGCCGCTGACGAGCGGGGTGGATCGCGCCGGGCGTGCGATCGAGAGCGCGCTGGGCAAGGCGATCCGGAGCGGGAGCCTCAACTTTGAGGATTTGCGCAAGGTCGCGCTGTCGGTGCTGTCGGACATTGCGGCGTCGGCGCTGCGCAGCGGGTTGAGCTCGATTCTGGGCGGTGGGTCGAGCGGGTCGTCGGGCGCTGGCGGGTTGCTGGCGACGCTCGGCAGTCTGATCGGCGCGCCGGGACGGGCGACGGGCGGGCCAGTGTCGCCGGCGCGGCCGTATCTGGTTGGGGAGCGGGGGCCTGAGCTGTTCGTGCCGACCACCAGTGGGAGCGTGATTGCGGCGGGCGGCGGTGGGGCTGCGCGCGATGTGCGCGTGGCGATCACGGTGCAGGGCGGGAGCGATGCGCCGCAAGCGCTGGCGGCATCAAGCCGGCAGGTGGCGCGGGCGGTGCGGGCGGCTTTGATGGAGTGAGGCTACTGCTTTGGCGGTGGCGGCTGAGATGTTGGGAGAGCGGATTGGGGCGGCGGTTCTTGGGACTGCCCCTCTCCCCGACCCTCTCCCCGCGAGCGGGGAGAGGGAGAAAGATGGCTTTCTGGTTGGCGAGCGAGCGCACGGTTCAGATTGAGGGCGTGGTTTCGCGGTTCGATCCGCGCTTTTGGACGGTGAATTTTCCGCGACCGATGATGGCGGCGGTGACGACCACCGCGCCCGATGCGCTGCGCGTCGATGCGGTGTTCTATACCTCGGGCGATCTGGCGGGGCTGATCTGGGAGGCGGAGGACCGCTACGATCATCCGTTGCTACGATATGAGACGGCGCGCGATTTTCGGGGGTGTCGGCTGTCGTTCCGTTGGCGATCGGCGGGGGTGTTGCCGCTCGATGCGGTCAATGGCCCGGTGCTGACGATCGAGGGGCGCGATGCCAGCGGCGCGGCGCGCGCCTGGTATGTGCGGCTGTGGAACTATGCGGTGGGATCGCCCGAGGATGCGACGGTGTCGCTCGACTTTGCCAACCTGTCTGGCGGGTTTGTGCTGCCCGATGAGGCCGATCCGGTGTGGGCGGGCGATGTCGACCGGATGTTCGTGTCGCTGGTGCCGCCGGGTTTCGATGGCGGGAATGCGCCGCTGGCGGCCCCGGTCGAGGCGTGGGTCGAGCTGACGCAGATCGTGTGCGACGGGCCGGGGGCGGTGCTGGCGATTGGCGATGTGGTGGTGCCCGAGCACCGTTTGCAGATCGCGAGCGGCTATGACGACAGTTACAACCTGACGCCCGCGCGTTTGCTGCGCAACGCGCTGTTGCTCGGTTATCGCGGAAGCATCGTCCATTATCTGGGGATGAGCCATTATCTGCGGCTCGAAGCCAATTCGGGCGGCTTTTATGCGAGCCTTGCGGGGGGCGCGCTGAATGTGGCGGCGGCGGCGTGGCAGCGCGACTTTGCCGAGCGGGCGAAGGCGCTCGGCTATGACGTGATCTGGTCGCTCAGCTACGAACTGTTCGACGCGCATTGCTGGGGCGACTGGAAGCAGCGGGCGTGGGATGGCAGCCCGGCGCTCACCGGTTGGGCACCGCCGTCGACCTTGTTGTCGCCCGCGCATGACGGGGCGATGGGCTATTTGCGCGCGGTCGCGGTGGCGATGATCGAGATTGCGGTGGCGGCGGGTCTCGCGCCCAAATTCCAGGTGGGCGAGCCGTGGTGGTGGATCACGCCCGATGGCCGTCCGTGTTTGTATGACGCGGCGGCGCGGCAGCATTTCGGGGCGGGCGCGGTCGAGATTGCGCGCGTCCAGGCCGTGACCACCGCCGCCGAGCGCGCTTTGCTCGATTCAGCGGGGGCGCTGCTGGCGGCCTCGACCGCGGCTTTGGTCGCGGCGGTGCGGGCGGTGGCGCCGACGGTCGAGACGCATGTGCTGGTCTATTTGCCGACGGTTCTGGCGGGCGATGCGCCGGAGGTGCAGCGCGCCAATGTGCCGGTCGGCTGGGCGCATCCCGCCTTCGACGTGCTGCAACTGGAAGATTATGATTTCGTGGTGGCGGGCAATGTCGCGGGGACGGCGCGTGCGGTTGACGCCGCCACCGCGCGGCTGGGCTATGCGGTCGCGGATACGCACTATTTCTCGGGCTTCGTGCTCAGGCCCGATCAGACGGCGCAGTGGCGCGAGATCGAGGCGGCGGCGCTGGCGGCGCAGGCGCGCGGAGTTGCCGCCGCCTTTGTCTGGGCGCTGCCGCAAGTGCTGCGCGACGGGTTCGTTCATTTCCAAGAGGCGGAGGATGCGGTGCAGGCTTTCGACGATGTGCTGTTCCCGCTCGCTTTGGGGCGCGAGGCTGAGGTCAGCCCGGAATTCTCGACCGCGATCGTCACCAGCGCGGGCGGGCATGAGGCGCGCAATGCAAGCTGGGCGGAGGCGCGGACGCGCTACGATGTCGGGCCGGGGGTGCGATCCGAAGCCGATATCGCGACCTTGCTCGGCTTCTTTCGCGCGCGGATGGGGCCGGCGCGCGGGTTCCGGTTGCGCGACCCGTTCGATGCCAGTTCGGGGACGGCGACGCCGGGCGCGCGCGACCAGGTGCTGGGGACCGGCGATGGCGTCACGGTGCGCTTCGCGTTGGTCAAGCGCTATGGCGACGCGGTGCGGCGGATCACGCGGCCCGTTGGAGGGAGCGTGCGCGTCGGGGTCGGCGGGGTCGAGACGGCGGCCTTCTCGGTTGTCGCGGGCGGCTATGTCGAGCTCGATGGTGCGCCGGCCACGGGCGTAGCGGTGACCGCGGGTTTCCTGTTCGATGTGCCGGTACGGTTCGCCGAGGACCGGTTGAGCGTCAACCGCGCAACCTTCCTGGCAGGCGCGGCGACGGCGGTGCCGCTGATCGAAGTGCGCGAGGATTTGGCATGAGCTTCCTCGAAGGTACGCTCACCACGATCGCCCTGTGCTGGCGGATCGAGCGGCGCGACGGGGTGACGATCGGGCTGACTGACCATGATCGCGATTTGGTCATCAACGGGCTGGCACATCGCGCCGCGCCGGGAATGACGCCGTCGGCGATCAAGCGCAGCGCCGGACTCGAGGCCGATACGATGGACATTACCGGTGCGCTGACCAGCGCGGCGATTGCCGAAGGTGATCTGTTGGCGGGGCGTTGGGATGGGGCGCGGGTGGCGTTGTTCGCGGTTGACTGGACCGGCAGCGGCGCGACGCAAGTGGCGCTGGGCGAAGGGACGATCGGCGCGGTTGAGACCGATCGCGGGGCCTTTACCGCCGAATTGCGCGGGGTGAGTGCGGCGCTCGAGCGGCCCGTGGTCGAGGCGACCTCGCCCGAATGCCGGGCCGAGCTGGGCGACAAACGCTGCCGCGTGGCGATGGCGGGGCGGCGGCGGATAGTGCGGGTGACGGGCGCGGCGGGGCAGGTGGTGACGGTGGATGCGGTCGAGCCTAGCGACAATGGCTATGGCGCGGGGCTGCTGCGCTGGATCGGCGGGGCGAATGGCGGGCTTGAGAGCGCGATCGCGCGATCTGCGGGGTGGACGGTGACGCTGCGGAGCGCACCCGCGCTGCCGGTGGTGGCGGGCGATTTGGTGGAGTTGATCGAGGGGTGCGATAAGAGCCTGGCGACGTGCGCCGCCCGGTTTACCAATGCGGTGAATTTTCGCGGCGAGCCGTATCTGCCGGGGATCGACCTGCTCACCCGTTATCCGGGCGCATGAGCGCGGCCGAACGCGCCATTGCGGCGGCGCGCGGTGCGATCGGCGCGCGTTTCCGCTTGCACGGGCGCGACCCGGCGTTCGGGCTCGATTGTGTCGGGCTGGCTGGGTTGGCCGCGCGCGCGGCGGGTTTCCGGGGCGAAATTCCTAGCGGCTATGCGCTGCGTGGCGGGAGCGCGGCGGCAATCGCGGCGGCGTTCTCGGCGGCGGGGCTTGTCGCCAGCGACGCGCCCGGTCCGGGTGACCTTGCCCTGTTCAAAACCGGACCGGGGCAATTTCATCTGGCGGTGCTGGTGCCGGGCGGGATCGTCCACGCCGACGCGATGCTGCGGCGCGTGGTCGAGCGACCGGGGTCGCCGCCGTGGCCAATGCTGGGATGCTGGCGGGTGGAGAAGTAAGCGATGGCGACTCTGATTCTTTCGACCGTCGGCGGGATCGTGGGCGGACCGATCGGCAGCGCGATCGGCGCGGTGATCGGCAACGTCTTTGACCGCGAGGTGCTGCTCAAGCCAAAGGCCCGGGAGGGGCCGCGACTGACCGAGCTGCAGCTGCAGACATCGAGCTATGGCACGCCGCTGCAACGCGTCTTCGGGACGATGCGGGTGGGTGGTTGCGTGATCTGGTCGACCGATCTGATCGAGAGCAGAACCAGCAGCGGCGGCGGCAAGGGACAGCCGAGCACGACAAATTACAGTTATTCGGCGTCGTTCGCGGTGGCGTTGTCGGGACGGGCGATCCAGGGAGTCGGGCGGATCTGGGCCGATGGCAAATTGCTGCGCGGCGTGGGCGGGGATTTCAAGAGCGCGACCGGTTTTCGCCTGCATCTGGGCGACGAAGGGCAAGCGGTCGATCCGCTGATTGCATCTGCGGAAGGGGCGGGCCTGACGCCTGCGCATCGTGGGCTTGCCTATGCGGTGTTCGAGCATTTCGAACTGGCCGATTATGGCAATCGTATCCCCTCGCTGACCTTCGAGGTAATTGGCGACGCGGCACCCGTGGCGGTCGGCAGGATCGCCCAGGAGCTGACGGACGATATGATCGATGGAGCCGCGGCAACGCAGGCGGTCACCGGCTTTGCGGCTTATGGCGACAGCGTCCGCAGTGTGGTCGAGACGCTGGCGGTGGCGGGGGGCGCGTGGTTCGCGCCCGAGGCGATGGGCCTGCGGATGCGGGCGGGGCTTGCCGCCGACCATGCGATCGCCGATGGCGAAGTCGTTGCCGCCGGGGCCGCGCGCGGCAAGCACGGCCGAGCGATGGCGGCGTTGGAGACGGTGCCGCACCATGTAACCCTGGCGCATTACGACCCGGCGCGCGATTATCAGACCGGGATACAGCAGGCGCGGCGACCGGGGGCCGGGGTCCGCGAAGAACGTGTCGACATGCCGGCCGCGATCACCGCAGACACCGCCAAGACGATGGCCGAGGCTGTGCTGTCGCGGGCAGAGGCCGCCCGCGAGCGGCGCACGGTAACGCTCGGCTGGGACGCGTTAGCGGTGGCACCCGGGGCGTGTGTGACGATTGCGGGGGTGGCGGGGGTCTGGCGAGTCACGGGGTGGGCGCTCGAACATATGGTGCTGTCGCTGGAATGCGTGCGACTCGCCACGGGAACCCTGGCCGTTTCGGCGAGTGCGGGGCGGGTGCTGCACGCGCCCGACGTCGCGACGGGCACGACGGTGCTGGCCGCGTTCGAAGCGCCGCCGGAGGACGCGGTCCTCTCGGTTCCGCGCGTGACGATAATCGCAGCGGGAACCCAGCCGGGCTGGCGCAGGGCGACCTTGCTTTACAGCACCGACGGAGGTGCGCGGTGGATGGCGGCCGGTGCCACGAATGTGCCGGGGATTCTTGGGCAGGTCGTGACGCCACCTGGGGCGGCGGGCGCTGCGATCGTCGATCACGCAAATGTGATTGAGGTCGAACTCATCCATGCAGGCATGACACTGGTCGGAGCCGAGGCTGGGGCGCTCGATGCTGGGCTGAATACAGCCCTGGTGGGGAACGAGCTGTTGCAATTCGGCGAAGCCACGCAGCTTACCGCGACACGGTGGCGACTGGCGGCGCTGCTCCGCGGGCGGCGCGCGACCGAGAGTGCGATCGGCACGCAGCGCGCCGGCGATCGCTTCGTACTGGTCGAGCCGGACGCGAGCGCAACGCTCGACCTGCCTGGGACCACGCAGGGAGGAGACCTGCGCATCATGGCGTCTGGACCCGGGGACGTGGAGGGGCCGGTAGAAGTCGCGCTCACGCTTGCAGGAACCTCGATCTTGCCGCTTTCGCCAACGCATCTGACGTGGTCCGAAGTGGGGAATGGGGATGTCACGGTGCAGTGGGTGCGGCGCAGCAGGGCGGGCCTGCGCTGGGTCGACGGCGTCGACGCGCCGCTGGCAGAAGAGCGCGAGGTCTATCAAATTGCGCTCCTCTATCCCGACGGACGGGGGGGCACGGTCGAAACCACGGAGCCGACCTTGGTGATTCGGCACGTCGATCGCATTGTCGGCCTGTCGATCGCGGTCACCCAGGTTGGCGCACATGGCCAATCCTACCCCCTTCACGGCATGATCCCCGCTTGGGCGGGCTAAGAAAGGACCGTCAATGAACGATCAAACGAGCGTGCGGCTGAGCCTGCCTTTGCTCCAGCTGGGGCAGGCGCAGAAGGAATTGTCGCATAACGAAGCGCTGACCCTACTGGACTTTGCGGTCCAGCCAGTGGTCGAGGCGGTAGGCGTGGGGTCCCCGCCGGTTAGCCCAGACACGGGTGCATGCTGGATCGTGGGTCCATCGCCGACCGGGGCATGGAGCGGGAGTCCAAACGCGATCGCCGGGTGGACCAACGCTGGCTGGCGTTTCCTCGCCGCCCGCGATGGCATGAATGCGTGGAGCAGGGGCGATTCCGCATTCGCCCGCTTCGATGGATCGCGTTGGCGCATCGGGGAAGTTACGGGCGCGTGCTTGTTGGTTGCGGGACGTCAGGTCGTCGGGGAGCAACAATCGGCGATCTCTGCCGCTACCGGTGGGACGACCATCGACGCCGAGGCGCGGGCAACGCTTGCCGCCGTGCTTGCTGCAATGCGGTCGCACGGCCTGATCGCTTCGTGAGCGATTGCAGAATCAGAGGCTTACCCCGTCACGCTGTTGCTTTTGTACAACAGCCGCATCTATTT
Source organism: Sphingomonas sp. TF3 (assembly GCF_003985085.1). Taxonomy (NCBI): domain Bacteria; kingdom Pseudomonadati; phylum Pseudomonadota; class Alphaproteobacteria; order Sphingomonadales; family Sphingomonadaceae; genus Sphingomonas; species Sphingomonas sp. TF3. The sequence goes on from NZ_RWKS01000005.1 coordinate 202,782, forward strand.
GTGCGCTTGCGTGGAAACATTCCTTTGGGTAGGGAGTTTGCGCTGTCCGAGTGACAACCAGAAGAAGGGGTTTTTTTATGCGGAAGCTTGCCGTTGCTATGGCGCTTGCCTCCACCGCGATCGTCGCCACACCTGCCCTCGCCCGCGACAAGTCGTGGTACGTTGGCGTCGAGGGTGGCGCGATGATTGTGGAGGACGTTAAGTTCGACATCAATTCGATCAAGGGTGCCAGCGCTGCTGACCACCGTTATGGCTATGACGTCGATGGCGTCATTGGTTACGACCTCGGCATTTTCCGCATCGAAACCGAAGTCGGTTACAAGAGCGCCGATGTAAATGGGTATCGCTCGACCGTAACGACGCCAGGCGGCTTCGCGGCTGGCAGCTACGGCGGCGCACGTGGTCGTAGCTCGGCGTTGAGCTTCATGGTCAACGGCCTGCTCGATTTCGGTGATGCCGATGAAGTCCAGGGCTTCGTTGGCGGCGGCGTCGGCGTCGCACGCGTCAAGGAAGGCGTTGCGCTCGGCGCGTCGCGCTTCCTGAACGACAGCGATACCGTCTTCGCTTATCAGGGTATCGCGGGTATCCGCGCGCCGCTGACCAAGAATGTCGACGTCTCGCTGAAGTATCGTTTCTTCACTGCCGACAACGTCAAGCTGGTCGACATCGCGGGCAGCTCGTACGCGAGCAAGTTCCGCACGCACAGCCTGCTGGGTGGTCTGACCTACAACTTCGGTGAGCCTGCTGCACCGCCGCCGCCGCCTGCTCCCGCACCGGCACCGGCTCCGGCTCCCGAGCCCCCCGCACCGCCGCCCGCGCCGGTCGCAGTGCCGTGCTCGCCCGGTCCGTTCATCGTGTTCTTCGAATGGGACAAGTCGGACGTTACGCCTGAAGCCGCAGCAATCCTGGACGGTGCGGTTGCACAGTATCAGAACTGCGGTAGCGCAAAGGTCATGCTGGCCGGCTTCACCGATCGCTCGGGTACGCCGAAGTACAACTTGGCCCTGTCGCAGCGCCGCAACGATGCGGTTCGTGCGTACATGACCGCCCACTCGATCCCCGATGGTGTGATCTCGACCGAGGCGTTCGGTGAAGATCCTGCTCACCTTCGCGTTCAGACTGCCGATGGCGTTCGTGAAGTGCAGAACCGTCGTGTGGAAGTCACCTACGGTCCGGGTTCGGGCAACTAAGCCTTTACCTGAAGACGAAAATTGTGGGGAGGTCAGCGTAAGCTGGCCTCCCCATTTTTTTGTGATATCGACAATTCCGGCATGCGAGCGCATGGCGGCGATGTTGCGACACTATGACGATACCGTCAGGGGATCGTAATCATTCGACGTTCCATTCGCGCTGTCGCATGCACAATGGCTTAGGGAAACATCATGCGAATTACGATGGTTGGCTCGGGTTATGTCGGGCTTGTCTCTGGCGCTTGCTTCTCCGACTTCGGCCATGACGTAATTTGCGTCGATAAGGATGCGAGCAAGATCGCGGCGCTCGAAGCGGGCAAGATGCCGATCTTCGAACCTGGTCTCGACACATTGGTGGCCACCAACGTCGCTGCAGGCCGTCTCAAATTTTCGACCGACCTCAAAGCGGCGGTTTCAGGGGCAGATGCTGTGTTCATCGCGGTAGGGACGCCGTCGCGCCGTGGCGACGGCCATGCCGATCTCAGCTATGTCTTCGCGGCGACGCGCGAGATTGCAGCGGCGATTGACGGCCCGCTGGTGGTTGTCACCAAATCGACCGTTCCAGTAGGCACGGGTGACAAGGTCGAGGAGATTTTGACCGAACTGGCCGGCGACTTTCCGATCGCCGTCGTTTCCAATCCGGAGTTCCTGCGCGAGGGCGCGGCGATCGGCGACTTCAAACGCCCCGATCGGATCGTTATCGGCACGGATGACGCGCGCGCCCAGCAGGTCATGCGTGATATCTACCGCCCGCTCTATTTGAACGAGAGCCCGATCCTGTTCACCGGGCGGCGCACGTCGGAACTGATCAAATATGCGGCAAATGCGTTTCTCGCGACCAAGATCACCTTCATCAACGAGATCGCAGACTTGTGTGAAGCCGTCGGTGCGAACGTTCAGGATGTGGCGCGGGGCATCGGCCTCGATAACCGGATCGGCTCCAAATTTTTGCACGCGGGTCCCGGCTATGGTGGCTCGTGTTTCCCGAAGGACACGCTCGCCCTGCTCAAGACGGCCGAGGATTATGAGACGCCGGTACGCATTGTCGAGGCGGTCGTGCAGGTCAACGACGCGCGCAAGCGCGCAATGGGTCGTAAAGTGATTGCCGCGTTGGGCGGCGAGGCGAAGGGCAAGACCGTTGCGGTGCTGGGGCTCACCTTCAAACCAAACACCGACGATATGCGCGATGCGCCGAGCTTGGCAATCGTCCAAAGCCTGATGGATGCGGGGGCAAAGGTGCGGGCGCATGATCCCGAAGGCATGGAGATTGCTAGGACCATGATGCCCGACGTGGTGTATTGCACCGATGCCTACGAAGCTGCGGCGGGTTCCGACGCGGTGGTGATCGTGACCGAATGGGACATCTACCGTGCACTGGACCTGAAGCGGTTGGCGGCGACGATGGCGGGTGCGGTGATGGTTGATCTGCGCAATGTCTATCCGCCGCGTGACGTCGAAAGAGCTGGCTTCAGTTACAGCTCGATCGGGCGGTAAGGGCGGCGGGTCCGGCGGCGCAAGGCCGCTCGCGGCCCGGCCTGCGGGGGGTCGCTACACGCAGCGGCGTGGCGCGGGGCCACGCCGCTGCCGAGAATTCAGGCAGGGATCTTGTCGGCCTTGGCGGCATGATACCGCTCGATCGCTTCGGTCACGATCCGGCGTGCTTCGTCGCGATCGCCCCAGGTGCCGATGCGCACCCACTTCTTCTTTTCCAGATCCTTATAGTGCGTGAAGAAGTGTTCGATCTGTTCGAACACGATCTCGGGCATGTCGCCGCGTTCGTTGACGTTCGAATAATAAGGGAAGGTCGAATCGACCGGCACGCAGACCAGCTTTTCGTCGCCGCCGGCTTCGTCTTCCAGATTGAGCACGGCGATCGGGCGGGCCCGCACGACACAGCCCGGGATGAAGGGCGAACGCGCGATGACCAGCGCGTCGAGCGGATCGCCGTCGGGGGAAAGCGTGTGCGGCACGAAGCCGTAATTAGCCGGATAGCGCATCGGCGTGTGCAGGATGCGATCGACGAACAGCGCGCCGCTCGCCTTGTCGAACTCATACTTTACCGGCTCGCCGCCGGTTGGCACTTCGATGATCACGTTCAGGTCATCGGGCGGGCTCTTGCCGACCGGAATCATGTCGATACGCATGCTAAATCCTTAAACTGATGCAGGTCTGTAGTGCAGCCGTTTACCGGGCTGTCAGCAACCGATCCAAACCACCCTCTCCGGTGCCGATTTTCTCCAGGTGCGGATAGCGCAGCCCGCCATGATAGTCGATGCTGACCGGCGCGACGCTGTCATTGGATTTGATCAGCAGCACGATCGGGTCGGTGCCGCCCTTTGCGGCGGTCACGGCGGCCTTCAGCGCGGTATCCGAGAAAATGGTGCCGTTCACCGCCACGATGGTGTTGCCGATCGTCAACCCAGCTTTGAACGCGGGCGTGTCCCAACCCACGCCGGTGATGGCACCGTCTTTGTTGAGCGTGAGGCCCAATGAGTAGGTCAGATCGGTGCTCTTGCGCGTCGCCTCGGCGTTCTTGAAAGCGAGCGAGGGCGTGTCGGTATAGACAAGCTTGTAGCCATTGGCTTCGAAGCCCTTGAGCGGCGCGGCCCGCCAGTCTCGGTCAGTCGCTTGTTGAGCAGGCTGGCCCAGTCATAAGGCTGGATCGCGTTGAGCGTCGCGACGACATCGTCGAAGGTGTAGGTCACCTCGCCATAGTCGCCGTCGTTGAGGCCGAAGAACTTCGCTGCGAAGTCGTCGATCGACTTGGTACCGCCCGATTGCTGGCGCAGGATCGAGTCGACCTCCATCCACACCAGCAGCCCCTCATTGTAATAATCCTCGGAGCGCTGATAGCTGACCCAGCCCTTCGGGCGGCGCTGCGAAATCGTCGGGTCGTTGGTGGTATCGACCAGGTCGCGCCAGTTGCGCGCGGGGCGATTGTCGAGGCTGGCGAGGATCGAAGCATAGCCGTCGAGCGTGTCCTGCTTCGACACCAGCCCCGAGCGCGCCTGGAAGACATAACCCCAGAATTGCGTCTGGCCTTCATAGACCCACAACAGGCTGCCACGCATCGGCGTGCGGTAATCCGGGGTCCAAAGGTCGGCTCCGCGCCGGAATTTCCCATCCCAGCTATGATTATATTCGTGCGGCAACAGGTTGCGCGAGCCCGGACCATCCTTCCACTTGGTGAAATAGCCAAGCTTCACCCCGTCTTCGGACGAGCGGTGATGTTCGAGCCCGATTCCGCCCATCACGTCGGAGATCGACAGCAGGAATTCGTAGGTGTCGTAATGCTGCGCGCCGTAGACCTTGACCGCTTGCTCGACGAGCTTCTTGTGCGCATCGATCTGTTCGGGTGTCGCGGCCAATTCTGCGGCATTGTCGGCATAGACGTCGAGATTGACGCGCGGGCTGAGCGGCCACTGCTTGTAATAGCGCCCCGCCAACACGGGCGAGTCGACCAGGATTTCGTAATTGGTCTTCTCATAGCTGTAGGTCGAGCCGGTCGCCTTCGACGGCAGGCCCGACGACGCGGTCCAGCCGGCCGGGTATTTCACGGTCGCCTTTACCGGAATCTGCCGGGTGAAATAGCCCGCCGGATAGAGGCTCATCGAATTCCACTGCAGTCGCAGCATGTTGGGCGACATCACTACCGCACCCTGGTCACCGGCAGTGGCGGAGAGGAATTGCAGATCAATGTCGAGCGCCTTGGCACCGGCGGGGACGTCGATGTGGAAGGCGTAGACATCGACCGGGTCGCGCGTCCACGCCAGTTCCTTGCCGCCCGCGTGAATGTGCAGCCCGGCCAGCTTGTCGAGCTGGCCCGTCGGCGAATGGTTGCCGGGCAGCCATTTCGGGAAGAGCAGCACCATATGGCCTGCGGAAACGCCGCTGATCGTCTCGCGCGTCGTGAAGATGCCGCGGCGTGTGTCGGTCGCATCGATGTCGAGCGTGATCGTGCCGGGAAAGCGGATGTCCTGTGCGGCGGGGATCGTGTCGACATATGGCACCGGCTGCGGCTTGGAATTTTCCGCCAACACCGGGGCGGCGGTGGCGAGCAACAGGGTAGTGAGCGCGGCACGACGGATCATTCGGGATTCTTTCGTGAGAGGAGTGCGGTGACAGGGATCTAAGCGGCTCATGCGGTCGGCGTCCAGCCTAGGACGTGCTGCTGCTGCCGAGCACGTTGATGGTGAAGGCCAGCACGCCGATGTTGAAGACGAACGCCGCCAGGCAATGGCCGAGCGTGACGCGGCGGATCTGGCGCGAGGAGATTTCGACGTCGGAGGTCTGGAAGGTCATGCCGAGCGTGAAGCTGAAATATAAAAAATCCCAATAATCGGGCTCGGCGCAATTGGGGATCTCCAGGCCACCGGCATCCTTGCCGTCACCGTCGCAATCCGAATAAAACAGATGCGCGTAATGCAGCGCATAGACCGAATTGGAAAACAGCCACGCCAGCACCAGCGTCGCGATGACGAGCACGGTCGCGACGAGATTGGCTTTCTCCTGCATTTCCTTGGCGACCGAGGTGAGGATGACGACCATCGTCAGCCCGGTCAGCACCAGCAGGCCCGCGCGATTGGCGTCGTTCGCGGCGGCGGCTTTGCGCATCTGATCGGCCTTCCCCTTGCGCAGCAGGGTCGAGATCGCGATCAGGAACACCGCCGCCGCGACATCGAACGCGCCCATCGTGCCGCGCCCCCAGCCAAAGGCGGGAATGGCGAAGAATAGCCCGGCCACGAACAGAATCGTGAACAGGATGAAGCGGGGCGGGGCGATTCTCTTGCCGAGGTTCAGGGTCATCGGCGCGGTGCTACCGCGCTTTTGACCCAGCGCAAATCACATATGCATGGCGCGATTGAACATGACCCCGGCGATGAACAGCAAGTACACGCCGAACACGCGTTTGAGTGGCTCGGCCGGCAGGGCGTGCGCCGACGCGACGCCAAGCGGCGCGGTCAAGATAGACATTGAGGTGATGATCGCGGCCCCCAGAAAATTGACATAGCCGATCGACCCGATCGGCAGCCCGGGCTTGCCCAAGCCGATCAGCATCCAGCCGATTGTACCCGGCACCGCGATGATGAAGCCGAAGCCCGCCGCCGTCGCGATCGCCTTGTGGATCGAGCGACCGCACAGCGTCATCACGATCACCGCGACCGTGCCCCCGCCAATGCCGAGCAGCGAGGAAAAGATGCCGAGGCTTCCGGCGATGCCCGCGCGCACCATCCCGGTCGGCATCGTATCGCTGACTTGTCGACGCGCGAGCTTGGGCACGAGGAAATTGATCGACATCAGCGTGATGCCAACCGCAAAGATGATCGAGAGCGCCTGGCCGGTCAGCACGCGTGCGAGCATCACGCCGATGCCGACCCCGCCGATAATCCACGGGGCCCAGCTTTTGAGAATCTCGAAATCGACCGCCCCGCGCTTGGCGTGCGATAGTGTCGAGCGCAGCGCGGTAATGACGATCGTGGCGAAGGACGTCCCGATCGCGACATGCGTATATTCGGCGTGGCTACCGCCGAGCAGCGGCAACAGCGCGATCATCGCCGGCACGACGACGAATCCGCCACCGATGCCGAACAATCCGGCGGCAAAACCGGCGAACAGACCAGCGGCGAGCAGGGCAAGGATCGCGGGCCCCCATGCGATCAGCAAGCTCATGCGATGATGGCGAGGTTGTAGGAAACGAAAGCGGCGGGACTTTGGGAAGCAAACGGACGCATGACTACCTTTCCGAAACGAGCCGGGTGGGGTCCTGCGGAGGCTGAAAAGGGAACTGTCGCCGTTCCCATTGCGACGATGCTGCGATGCAGCGAAGGCGCTGTCAAGCGCTGTCATAGGGATGACGCACAAGCATCTGGCGCTTGGTGCCGGGCTCGCTTAGAGAGCCAGCCTTTATGGCACGTATCGAAACCCCCAAACGCATCCGCGGCACGCAGGATATCTTCGGCGACGATCAGCGGCGCTTCGCGCGCGTGGTCGATACCTTTGACCGGGTGCGGCGACTCTATTGTTTCCAGCGCGTTGAACTGCCCGTGTTTGAATCGACGGCGGTGTTCGCGCGGTCGCTGGGCGAGACGACCGACGTGGTGTCGAAGGAGATGTACACCTTCGAGGATCGTGGCGGCGATTCGCTGACGCTGCGGCCGGAATTCACCGCCGGGATCGCGCGCGCCTATCTGACCGAGGGCTGGCAGCAATATGCGCCGCTCAAGATCGCGACGCACGGGCCGGTGTTCCGCTATGAACGCCCGCAAAAGGGGCGCTACCGCCAGTTCCACCAGATCGACGCTGAGGTGATTGGCGCGGCGGAACCGGCGGCGGATGTCGAATTGCTGGTGCTGGCGGACCAGTTGCTGCACGAACTGGGCATCGCCGAGGGCGTGACGCTGCAGCTCAACACGCTGGGCGATGCCGAGACGCGCGACGCGTGGCGCGCGGCGCTGGTGGCGCATTTCGAGGCGCATCGTGATGTGCTGAGCGAGGACAGCCTGGCGCGGCTGGAGAAGAACCCGCTGCGCATCCTCGATTCGAAAGACCCGCGCGATCGGCCGGTGGCGGATTCGGCACCCGATATCGATGCGTATCTGACGCCTGAAGCGCGGGCGTTTTTCGATGCGGTGACGGCGGGGCTGGATGCGGCGGGCGTGGCGTGGACGCGCAATGCGCGGCTGGTGCGCGGGCTCGATTATTATCGGCACACCGCGTTCGAATTCGTGACGGATCGGCTGGGCGCGCAGGGCACTGTGCTGGCGGGCGGACGCTATGACGGGCTGATCGGGTCGCTCGGTGGCCCGGAGACGGCAGGCGTTGGCTGGGCGGCGGGGATCGAGCGGCTGGCGATGTTGCTGGAGGAGCCTGACGAGGAGCGCGCCGAGATAATCGTTGTTGGGGGTAATGACGACGAAACGGAAAAAGCCATTGCAATCACGGCGATGGTCCGGCGCTTTGGCTTCTCTGCTGACGTGATCGTCTCGGGGTCTCCTCGCAAACGGACGGACAAGGCTGACAGCCGCCAACCAGGCATTATCGTTTACGTGCAGTCGGAGGACGATCCTTCGCCTGGCACGATCACCTTTAAATTCTGGAAAGCCCGAGGCGCATCAGAGCGTTTCGATGCACTGAAAGACCGGCTTCTTTCGGCTATCCGGACTGAGTTTCGAGTGGACCACGCGGTGCAGGCAAGCCACTGGACCGGCGATGATTTCTTCCGGGTGCATCTGGTTCAATGACCTCCATCTCCCCAGACCGCATCCGCCAGATCGAGGCGCGGCGCGACGAGCTTTCGGCGCTGATGGCGACCGGGGATTTGCCGTCGGACCGCTTCGTGCAGGTGTCGAAGGAATATGCCGAGCTTGAACCCGTTGCGCAGGCCGCGGGCGAGGTGCGGCGGTTGCGCGCCGAGCTCGACGTGCTGGCCGGCATGGAGGATGACGGCGACCCCGAGATCAAGACGATGGCGCGCGAGGAGATCGACACGATCCGCGAGCGCCTGCCGATCGCCGAGCGCGCGCTGGCACTGTCTCTGCTGCCGCGCGATGCCGCCGACGAACGCGCCGCGATGCTCGAAATCCGCGCCGGAACCGGTGGGGACGAGGCTGCGCTGTTCGCCGCCGACCTGTTCCGCATGTATCAGCGCTACGCCGAAAGCCAGGGCTGGCGGGTCGAGCTGATCTCGACCTCCTCGTCCGAAAGCGGCGGCTTCAAGGAAGCGATTGCCTCGGTCGAGGGCAAGGGCGTGTTCGCCAAATTGAAGTTCGAAAGCGGCGTCCACCGCGTCCAGCGCGTACCCGCGACCGAGGCGCAGGGGCGCATCCACACCTCCGCCGCGACCGTTGCGGTGCTGCCCGAGGCCGAGGAGGTCGACGTCAAGATCGAGGACAAGGATTTGCGCATCGACATTTATCGCTCGTCCGGGCCGGGCGGGCAATCGGTCAACACCACCGATTCGGCGGTGCGCATCGTCCATATCCCGACGGGCCTGACCGTCATCCAGCAGGACGAGAAGAGCCAGCACAAGAACAAGGCCAAGGCGATGCGCGTGCTGCGCACGCGTTTGTACGAGGCTGAGCGGGACCGTTTGCATCAGGAGCGCGCTGGTGCGCGCAAATCGATGGTCGGGTCGGGCGATCGTTCGGAGCGGATCCGCACCTATAATTTCCCGCAAGGGCGCGTGACCGACCACCGCATCAATTTGACGCTGCACCGGTTGCCCGAGATTCTGGCGGGCGAGATGGATGAGTTGCTCGGCGCGCTGATCGCGCAGGATGAGGCCGAGCGGCTGGCGTCGCTCGATGGGTGACGATTTCTCCCTCTCCCCGCTGGCGGGGAGAGGGTGGCCGAGCGGAGCGAGGTCGGGAGAGGGGCAGTTGCAGAATGCGTCGCCTGATACTGCCCCTCTCCCCGGCCCTCTCCCCCGAGCGGGAGAGGGAGTACGCGCAGCGCTGGCTGCTGCCTCATCCGTCCTTGCCGACGTCAGCGAAACGCCGCGGCTCGATGCCGAGCTGCTGATGGCGCACGCCCTCGGCGTCTCGCGCGAAACGCTGTTGCTGCAGCGGCTCGACTCCCCAACGCCGCACAGCTTTGGCCCGCTGCTCGCGCGGCGGCTCGCGCATGAGCCGATCGCCTATATTACCGGCAGTCGTGCCTTCTGGACGATCGAGCTGGCGGTGGGGCCGGGCGTGCTGGTGCCGCGCGCCGATAGCGAGACGCTGATCGAGGCGGCGGTCGATCATTTCGGCACGGCTGGCCCCAAGACCATTCTCGATCTGGGGACCGGACCCGGCACCTTGTTGCTGGCGGCGCTCGACCAATGGCCTGCGGCCACCGGATTGGGCGTCGATGCGTCGCCCGAGGCGCTGGCTTATGCCGAGCGCAACCGGCTTGCGCTTGGGCTGGCGGCCCGCGCAACCTTGCGGCGCGGCGATTGGGGCGAGGGCGTGACCGAGGTGTTCGACCTGATCTTTTCGAATCCGCCCTATATCGGCACGCAGGAGCACCTTCCGGCTGAGGTTCGCGACCATGAACCGGGCGCTGCTTTGTTCGCGGGCTCGGACGGGTTCGACGACTATCGCCGCATCGCCCCGCAACTGCCCGGCTTGCTCGCGCCGGGCGGGGCCGCGATCCTTGAGATTGGGGCTACGCAGGCTTCCGCCGTCACTGCGCTGCTGGAAGCGCAGGGGTTTGCCGTGGCGCTGCGCCATGATCTCGGCGGGCGTCCGCGCGCGTTGATCGCAACGCGCTCGTCCGAATTGGTCACGCGACAGTCATAATATTCCGCTTGGCGATTGCCTTTGCAGTCGCTATTGAACGGCGCAGGGGCTCGCGTTTTCATCACAACTGGTTGAAAACGGGCTGTAGCCTGCATCCTTAGTCATGCAGTCGCTGTCGTCCGGCGACCGTGGCGGGCGCGCGTTGCCGATGGTCGGCGGCGGTGCCGGGGGCATTTGCATCCAGATTTATTGGAGCACGGCCGGGTTGGTTTCCAAGCACAGGACAACAAGAACTTGATCAATAATCGTCAGGCCGGCCGCCGTCGCGGCCGTGGCGGGCAGCAGCAGCGCTCGTCGGGTGGCAATCCGGGTCGTCAGGACACCGGCAATCGCATCGACAATCGCGCGCGCGGCAATGCCGCCCAGTTGCTCGAGAAATACAAGACGCTCGCGCGCGACGCGCAGATGCAGGGTGACCGCGTCAACGTCGAATATTATCTGCAATTTGCCGATCATTACTTCCGCGTGCTGGCCGAAACCCGCGCGCGCTTCGAGGAAAATGGCGGCGCGCCGTCGACCCGCCGCATCCAGGGCGCGACCCTTGATGAAGACGAGCCCGATTATGAAGATGAGGGCGAGCGCGTTCCGGAGCAGCCGCGCGGCGATCAGCAGCGTGGCGGCCAGAACGGCAACGGCCAGCAAAACGGGTATCGCCAGGACGGCAATCGTCAGGATGGGCGTCAGGACGGCAATCGCTCCTACAACCAGAATGGCGGCCATCAGCAAAACGGCAACCAGAACACCGCACCCCAAAACGGCGCATCCGAAGCGCGCGGCGCGGGCCAGGGTTATGACGACCGTGGCCGTGGCCGGGCAAATGGCAACGCCCAGGGCAGCGAAGGCGGTTATGAGCGGCAGACCGATGCTCCGCGCGAAGAACGCGGCGAACGCCGTCCACGCGGCGACCGCTACGAGCGTGAGGATCGCGTAGCGCGGACTCCCGAGGCGAGCGAAGAAGCGGTGTCGGTCGAAACGATCGTGCCCTTTGAAGGCGCACCCGCCGTCGAAGGCGTGGTCGCGGTCGAGGCGGTTGCAGCGGCACCGCGTCGCGGCCGTGGTCGTCCCCGGCGCGAGCCCGTTGCGGTTGCCGTCGTGGAAGATGCTGGCGAGGATAGCGGTTTCACCGCCGATCGCCTGCCGCCGTCGCTCAACCTCTCTGCAGTCGTCGAGCCTGACAGCGATGGCGAACTGATCGAGAAGCCGCGCCGCCGTCGCGGCCGCCCACCCGGCAGCACGACCAGCACGCCAAGCGAGTAATCCGCCGCTCCGTTTAGCGGGCCTGACTATGGGATTGTAACGCCGTTGTTATATCCATAGCCTAGGCCCGCGATAACGGGAGAGCGATGACATGCGCATGTGGCTGGCGACGACGATGCTCTGCTTGCCCGGCGTGGCGAACGCGCAAAGCGCTGCCCCCGACCCGGTCGCGAGCAGCGCGCAGGGGGACCTGTCGGTCACCATCTACAATAATAATCTGGCGCTGATCCAGGATACCCGCCAATTGGCCCTGCCGCGCGGTCGATCCCGCCAGGAGTTCGCCGATGTCTCCGCGCAGATCCGCCCTGAGACGGTGACGCTCACCGCCGCCGGTGCTGGCATCGTCGAACAGAATTTCGATTACGACCTGCTCTCGCCCGAAACGCTGATGGACAAATCGGTTGGTCGCAGCGTGACGCTGGTGCGCACCAACCCCGCCACCGGCGCGGAAACGCGCGAGACAGCGCGCGTGCTCGCCAATAATGGTGGCACCATCGTCCAGATCGGCGACCGGATCGAGATCCTCGATCGCAGCGGTGGCCGCGTGGTCTTCCCCTCTCTCCCCGCCAATCTGCGCGCGCGGCCGACCTTGTCGGTGACGCTCGACAGCACGAATGCGGGCACGCGCCCGGCCACGCTCAACTATTTGTCGCGCGGGCTGGGGTGGAAGGCCGACTATGTCGCCTTGTTCGATGAGAAAGCCGGCAAGCTCGACGTGCAGGGCTGGATCACGCTGACCAACACCACCGGCACCACCTTCAATGCGGCCAGGACGCTGCTGGTCGCGGGCGCGGTCGGCACGGCGGATGGCGGCAATCGCCCGCGCTTTTACAGTGGTCGCGGCACGCCCGGCCCACGCGGCAACCAGCCCGGCACCGAGACGGCGCGCCGTGAGCAACTCGGCGACTTCTATCTCTATCCGCTGGCCGAGCGCACCACGATCGCCAATGCGCAGACCAAGCAGGTCAGCTTTCTCGACGTGGCCGGCGCGCCTGCCGCCAAGACCTATTTCTATCGCAACCCCTGGCTGCAAAAGCTTGACGAGGCGGTCAGCGTCGACACGGTGTTGAAATTCAGTTCGTCCCGCGAAGGCGGCCTCGGCGATGCGCTGCCCGCCGGCACGGTGCGCGTCTATATGCGCGATGCGCGTGGCGCGCCGCAATTCATCGGCGAAAGCGAAATCCCGCACACGCCGATGGGATCGAAGCTCGCGCTCAAGACCGGTGAAGCGTTCGACGTGAAGATCCTGCCGACTGTCGAAAAGCGCGAGCGGATTTCGAGCGATCGCTGGCGCACGACGATGCGTTACACCCTCACCAATGCGCGCGCGCAGGGCGTGACCGTCGAGCTGGCTCAGGCAGCGCTCGACGGGCTCTACGGCTCGTGGGCCGACACGAAAATTATCGACGAAAGCCAGCCGAGCACGCGCGTCGATGCCGATGAGGCGGTGTGGCAAATCGCCGTTCCCGCCCACGGAACCGCGAGCGTCACGGCGACCTTCGACACGCGGTTCTGAGCGCGGTGCGGCGCGTTCTGCGCTGGTTGATGGCACTGCTGGTCGGCGCGCTGGCGAGCGCGGTGCCCGCGCAAACCGTATCGCGCGCGCCCGACCGCGTTGCCGTGACGATCTACCGTGCCCCCCGGCGTGCGCCCGATCAGGCAATCGATCGCGCCTGGCTGCAAGGCTATGCACTCATCACCGAACAGCGCCGCGTGACCATCCCGGCGGGGCGGACGACGCTGCGTTTCGAAGGCGTCGCGGCGGGGATTTTGCCCGAAAGCGCGATCGTCACCGGCCTGCCGCAGGGCGTGCGCGAGAAGAATCTCGATGCCGATCTGCTCTCACCGCGCAGCCTTTACGCGGGCAGCTTCGGCCGTCCGGTGACGATCCGGCGAACGATTGCCAAGCGCATCGTCGAGGAGGAAGCGATCATCCGCTCGGGGCCGGACGGTGCCGCGATCCTGCAGACGCGCGACGGATTCCTTGCCGCCGATTGCGGGCCTTCGCAGGATGCGCTGGTCTATAACCGCGTGCCGCCAACGCTTGCTGCCAAGCCGACTCTGTCGGTCGAGCTCGATTCGCCGACCGTAGCGAGCGTCACCGTCACGCTCTCCTATCTCGCCTGGGGGTTCGACTGGCAGGCCAATTATGTCGCGACGCTGCGCCCCGACGGCCAAAGCGCCGATCTGCTGGCGTGGGTGACGCTCGCCAGCAGCGACATCACCAGCTTCGCCGATGCCGAGACGATGGTGGTTGCAGGCGCGGTCAAACGAGAGGGCAGCGCGCCCAATCCGGCATGGAGCGCGCGCGACGAGTCGCTTACCTTTACGTGTTTCGCTCGCCCGATCGAGTTTCCGGTACTGGCAGAGTCGGCTCCGCCTGCACCCGCACCCGCACCCGCACCGATGGCGATGGATATCGTGGTCACCGGCAGCCGCATCCGGAGTGCAGGTCTGGTGCAGCAGGAGGATCTCGGCGATCTGAAACTCTACCGCGTGCCCGATCGCACCACCGTTGCCGCGCTCGCGCAAAAGCAGGTCGCCTTGCTCGATCGCGCTGCGGTGCCGGTCGGCATCGTCTATGTGTCCACGATCGACAGCGATGGCGATGCCGACGCGCCGCGAATCACGCTGCGCCTGCGCAACCGTACCGATCAGGGGTTGGGCGTTCCTCTCCCGGCGGGACCGGTCGCCTTGTTCCAGCCCCGCGGTAACACCGCGCTGTTGATCGGGGAGGGCGCGATTGCCGATAAGGCAGTGGGCGAGGAGGTCGAAGCCGGTGTCGCCGATGCCACCCAAGTGACGATCGAAAGCGCGCATTCCGACAGCGGCAAGGATTGGGAGGCCTATCGCCTGACCGCGCGCAACGCCAACCCCTATCCCGTCCGCTTCGAAGCGCGCTTCGCCGGCGAGGATTTGCCCCGCATGTCGCGCATGACCGAGACGCTCACGCGCAAGGACGGCAAAGCGGTGTGGTCGGTGGAGATCCCCGCCAACGGCACGCGCAGCTTCGGCTATCGCATCAAGGATAGCGATTAGAGTCGGGTGATCTTTCACCAGTTCCGTTCGTTTCGAGCGAAGTCGACAAACCTGGCACAGCGATTGCTGCTGTTTCTCGACTTCGCTCGAAACGAACGGGGCGAAGTGAAATCATCGCGCTCAAGCGTCCGACGGTTGGCCCTCGGCTCAGTCCCGCCGATCGACCGACTCATCATGACCCGAGCCCGAGCTGAGGAAGATCAGCCCCATCAGCACCGCACTCAGCATGATCGATCCGCCCGCGCCGCCGATCACCGCGAGGATCGCCACCCACCCCATTGGCCCATAAAAATGCTGCAGCACCACGATCGCCGCGACGACGAACACCGCTGCCAGCACCGCCATCCAGCCGAGGATGCGGCGAAAGCGGGCCCAGGCAAAGGCCGCATAAGCGGGATCATCGAGGCCGGGCGGAGTCGTCATTGCTTCCCATAGATCGTGAAACGTGAAATCCTCAAGCGCCTGAGAGACTCGGATGACGAGCGCAGTAGGAGAGAGCCGATGACGATCGCAGCAATCCTGGGCAATAAGGGCCGTGAAGTGATTTCGATCACCGCGCAGCACAGCGTCGGCGACGCGGTGGCGGTGCTGGCGACGCGCCGCGTCGGCGCGGTGCCGGTGATGGAGGGCAACAGCGTCGTCGGCATCTTTTCCGAACGCGACGTGATTCATGCGATCCACGCGCATGGCGCAGACGCGATGGCGCGCAGCGTCGGCGATACGATGACCGCACCGCCGATCACCGTGACCCCGTCCGAGGCGGTGATCGGTGCGCTGTCGCTGATGACACGGCGGCGGATCCGCCATTTGCCCGTGGTCGAGGGCGATACGGTGATCGGCTTCGTCTCGATCGGCGATTTGGTCAAATATCGCATCGACCGGATCGAGGCCGATGCCGAGGCGATGCGCAGTTATATTCAGTCGGCCTAGGCGGTTGCGAGCGGAGTGGGCTGTTTGCGCACCACCGCGATCATTTCGCGCACCACGCCGCGCGCGAACAGCGCGAGCCATCCGCCATAAGCGCCCGCGCCCACCGCCACCAATATGGCAAGGCGCGGGAAGGCTTGCATCGCGGGCAGAGCCTCGTCGACCAGCGTCACCACCAGTGCCATCGCCAGCGCGGCGAGCAACGCTGGCGCGATTGCGTCGGCGATGGCGCGCGGCGAGGTGCCGATGACGGGCAGTGATCGCCACAGGCTGACGCCGAGATAGACCGGATAAGCGCAGATCCACGCCGTCGCCAGGCCGGTCGCCCCCCAACGCACGCCGATCACAAACGCGATCGTCAGCACCAGCGCGCCAACCGCGCCATTGCGCACGCCGATCCCCGGACGCCCGCACGCGTCGCACGCTGGCTGCAACAACACCTGCAGCGTCATGAACGGCATGGCCAGCGCGAGCAAATGCACGACGGGCGCGGCTTCGCGCCATTTCTCGCCCAATACCGTCAGCACCAGCGGCTCGGCGGTCGCGGCAAGGCCGAAATAGAAGGGGAGCGCCGCGATCATGATGATTCGTACCGATCGCGCAAAGGCGGCGGCGACCAGCGCGCGATCATGCTGGATTCGCGCATAGGCCGAAAAGGCGACTTCGTTGAGCGGCGGCACGAATTTCGAGACGAACACCTGCGTGAGGAACAGGCTCTCGGTGTAGATGCCGAGCGTGTGCGGGGTGAAATGGCGCCCGGCGATGAACACGTCGGCCTGGCTTTGGGCGAACCAGAAGAGCTGGCCAACCGCCATTACGCCGCCATATCGCGCGAGCCTGCCTGCTCCGCGAAAATCGAAGCTTGGCCATACCAGCGACTTGGCGACGATCGTCATGCCGATCGCTCGAACGCTGAAGAGGACCAACGGGGCGAGCACCAGCGTCCATACACCGAGCCCGGCCATCGCCCCGGCCAAGGCTGCGCTCGCGCTGGCGATCGATGCAAGAATATTGACCCGCGCCTGCAGCTTGAATTCGAGCGTGCGCGACAGCAGCGCATAGGGCAGCGCGATGAAGGGCGTCGTCAGATAGAGCAGCGCTTGTACCTGCAGCAGGTGCGCGACGATCGGCTGCCGATAATAAGCGGCGGCGGCGGGGGCGAGGAGGAAGACCTGCGCCGCCGCCAGTACGCCGTTGAGCAGCAGCAACATGCCGAACAGCTGGCGAATGTCGCGCGGCGTGATTTCGGCCTTCTGGATCAGCCCGCTCGCCAGCCCATAGCCGTTGAGCATGTTGAGGAAGACCAGCACCACCCCTGTCATCGCAAACAGACCATAATCGTGCGGGTCGAGGATCCGAATCACGAGAAAGGTGGAAGCCCATTGCACGATTTGCGCGAGAATCTGGCTGCCTGACCGCCAAATCACGGCGCTACGCACCTGATTCGACAGCGATTCGGCCGGGGGATTCGAAGATTCGGCAAGGGCGTCCATTCCGACGCCCTTATCCCGGAAGCCGTTAAGGACCGCTAAACCCGCAGATTTTCGCGGTTTTGCAGGGCAGTGAAAGAAAATTGCAAAAAAGGGTTTGACGGGCTGGAGAGTCGCATCTAGAGACCACTC
>NZ_RWKS01000050.1:0-9298 GCF_003985085.1 Sphingomonas sp. TF3
GTGCGTAGGGTGTGCTGTCAATAGACAGCATTTTCGTTTTTTGAAGGATCGCGCAGATCGGCTTCGACCCGGCCCGGATTATCGTTCCCCGCGAGGCGGTTGCGCGCGTGTGACCTCGCGCAAAAGAGCATTCGCGCGGATGTCGTCGCCAAACTCCGTTCCCGATTTGGACCGAAATGGGGACCAAATAGCCATCATGAACGGGCCGTCTGCAACTTCATGGTACGCATGCCCAACGATGAACAATTTTGGAGGTGGAACCTGAAAACGCGAACGGCTTCTTGCGCCCTTGACCTTCGCAATTGCAGCACGCAAATTCGGTATGGCTGCGGGGCCGGAGCATCCACCGCGAGTACCCTTAGCTTGTCCCGCAGCCGCCCTATTCGATCATCGCTCACGAAGAAAAAAGGCCCGGCTACTCGGTGGGGGGTGGATGCCGGGCCTCAAGTCGAATGAAGGGCATCGAATGATGCTCACTTCGGGTCGCGGGCGGCCCCTTAGCAATCGTATACAGGCGGGGCTATAGGGCTGTTGTAAATTGCTGTAACGCCTGTGGCCTGCGAGCCCCCGCCGAGGCTATGGTCACCTCGCTGCGGCGGGGCGGATGATACGGCGATCAGATGGCTCGTCGCAGCACCGCTCTGGTCATGGCCGGTTGGCCTCGATAGAGAGCATCCTGCTGCGGCGGAGCGTTTTATGTTGCACGTAGCCGCCGCAGCGACCGGGCGGCGCTGCGGCCCGTCATGCATTCCAGAAAGCGGCCTTGCGGCCATGGTGGACCTTGAGATCGGCGAGGTAGCTTTCGTGATCGGGATGCTCGCCGAAAGAGGAAATTTTTCCTGCAAGGTGCGCGCATGTTTTGAGATGTCGTGCCGCATGAGCGTACCGCTTCGACCGCGCCGTTTTGAGCGCGAAGTCGATCATCGATCGCAACAATAATGTAGCCGCTAGCGGATGGCGTTGCTCCAGCGCATCGGCTGCCTGATTGAGGAACCAGTAGTGATCCTCTTTGAGTTCCTGATGGCGTGTCAAAATCATCTCGGAAGCCTGATCAAGCGCGCCCCACTGAATGAGGAATGATAACCCCGGATAGAATTCCGGATATCGCGCCGCGTAGGTGAGTGCTTTGTCTTCTGCCTCCATGTCATCGAAATCAGGAAGGCGCTTGATATAGGCCTTCAAATACTCCGGCGTCAGGGACCGCTCGAATGCCTGCCATCGCTCCTGCTGGGCTTCGTCGAGCCTGCCCGCTGCCTCCAAAGCATCGATCCAGACCCTTTCCCAATCCGGCCAGTACCCGCCATGATCCAAAACGGCATTAGCACGCACCAAAGCTTCCAGCGCCTCTGCGGATCGCCCCGCCTCCAGCAATCGTTCCGCGATCTTTGCTGCGATAGCGGGATTGCCGCGCTCCTCCTCTGAATAGACGGCGGCGAAGCCATCCGCGTCGTCCAGAGCATCGGCGATCTCAGCCAGTGCGCTCTGAACGCGGCGGCCACGATATTTTGCCGTATAATCTTCGTGGATCGGGCCGCGCGTGCTGATCGCGATAACCTTCCGGTCGCCCTTTCCGGTGGCAGTCAATTCAGCTTTGAGAAGCCGCTCCAGCTTGCTCTTCAAAAGGCGCAGCCCATCTGCCTCTAGCGCTGTCGCCATCACCGGGATAAGATCGTCAAACTGACCGTACCCGTTGTCATCTATGGCATCGAAAACCCTGTCCGCCAGGCGGGCCTTATCGACCCGCGCTTGAGGGGCAATCTCGCCCAGATTTTCCAGTGCTTGAGCAAAGACGTTACCGATAGTGCCATTGCTGTCGTCGCACCGCTCATAGACAGATGGTGCAAGTTCGAGCAGCCGCCATAACAGGTCGTATGCTTCGGTTGGCTGAGTGGCTGCGACATGCTTGAGAATCGCGCAGCGCTGGGCATCGAGGTCCTTTGCCAGCGCCTTGACCTTGTGCCAGTCGACAAACGATTTTGACTTGGCAATCGTGGCTAGACGCTTGCGGATTTCCGCAGCGGCGTCCCCACCGCCGGACTGCCCGGCCAGTTCCAGACGCAATCGCCGTTTCATGGCCGCGTCGCCCTGCGACAGTTCCATGATCAACTCAGCCAATCGCTCCGCGCCGAGGGCAGTGAGGTTTTTCACATTCAGGGTCTTTGCACTCGCCATGCTCTTCCTTCGCGACGACAAGCAGGACCGTCAACGGGTCGTGACATATTGGGATGGGATCATGGCGCGCTACTTCAAGAATGGCGTGACCACGAGGTTCTAAAACTTCGTTTACGTCAACGTGAAAGTCGTCCTCCATTTCAACGAGGTGACCGTTCTCGCCGCAGCCTAATTACAGGACGGATGGGGACGCGAAGCGGAGCCATGGGAAAGTGTCCCTTGTTCCCTTGCTCCGCTTTGCAACTCTCCCAGAACTAACGGAGGTAATGGCGTCAGGCCTGCGGAAGCGTAACCACAAACTGCGACTTTCCAGTCTCTTCATCGCGTGACACCGAAAGGGAAACCTTCCCGTTTGAGTTCTCAGCCGAGAGCATCCCGCCGTCGTTAAAAGTCATCTCGGATTTGATTGTGAAGCCCGCCCCAACGAGGGAGTCACGATAGAACTGCAGCACCTTCGCGCCCGAATCGCCGCTGGTCATGTTGACCATGGTGCTCTTGCGCTCACCAGTGTTCGTCTTGAGCACGGAAACAATCGTCGCCCCAGGGTATTTCGGAGCGAACGCAGGCATGGCTGTCTTGGCCGCTGCATCACCATCTATCGCAGTAAGGCTGCCCTTCTCGTTGGTAATCGTAGCCGTGCCATCCTTCTCGTTCGTGAAGGTGTTACCGCCTATGGTCGTACTATCCTTGCCGGAACCGCAGGCGGCCAAGGCAAGAAGGGTTACCGCAATCAACGCTCGCATTGAGTTCTTCTCCTCACAGTGGAAAGGACGTGGGCCGTAATGACAACCATCACCGCAAGGCGGGCAGGCTGCACACGCCCCGCCTCATTTACCCGCAACACGGTCGACATCTGGTAGTAGGCTGACCGCGCTCAGAAGTATCAAATCGCCCCTAGAATGACCAAAAAGAGCGCAGGGCCGCCCGGCCGTTCCCGTAAGCCTGGCCGGTAGGCGAATGTCAGGTTTTGGGGAAGGGAACAGGATAGCTGCCACTCTCTCACCTTGCCTGCCCTCACCCATCCGCGTGAATTCTCCGAGTTAGGTGCACATCGCCGCTTTGAATTCCCACTACATCGGCATCGCGCGGGTCAATGCCAAAGCATTTTCAAATCCGAATTAAGATACAAACCGATAATATCGCTTTGTATCGTAGCTGTGACATCAACAATTTCGTCATAAATTGCCCACCCGACAAGAATTTTATGGATAAAAAATTCATAAAAGAGAAACAGTCTCGTTTTTCTGGTAAAGCTGGGTCAGATCAGCATGAGCGACCCGGAACTGGCTCCGCCTTTTGATATCCGGCTTCGCTGACGAAGCCCTTTCGATTTTCACGGCCGGATCATAATAGACCGTTCCTGTCGCAAAGGCCTTCAGGAACAGCAGAAAATCGGTCTGCTCGCACAAGAGAACCTGGGCGCCATAGCTATATTCCGGCGGGGGCGTGCGGGACAGTGAGGGCACATAGGCCGCCTGCGCGTGCTTGCGGTTCCAGTGCGCCATCAGGCCCTTGAACGTCCAGGATGCGGCTACCTCATCGTTCGCACTGATCAGCGCCAGGCCCCCTTCGATATCGGCTATCTTGCCACTCACCGCGTCATATCCCGTCAGGGTCATGCGCAAGCCGGTCAGATGATGGTACTCACGGGTGCAATCGTATCGACCGCCAAAATTGAAACGATCTTCCTTGCCACTCTGATCGGCGTAACCGAACCGCTTCAGAAATTCCGCCACGCCTTCGGTCTTGTAGGTGCCGCCGGTCGGCTCCGGAGTCATCAGAGTCACCGGCGATTTCGGCCTGAACGCCTTGAAATTATTCACGCCATATTGCTTCACTTCCCAGCCCATGAAATCCGGCTCTGCATAGCCGTTAGGAGTAATGCCGAGCTCGGCTTCAAGGGTATAGCCGCCGCCATTGCGGGCTGCGTAGGGCGCCTTGGTGCCATCTTTCGCCAGCTTCTGGGACATGATCCAGTTCAGCTGATAAATGCGCCGCAACTCGTCGAGCAGGATCGTCTTTGGATCGGCAGGCTGGTCCGGGCTAAGCGGCAGTTCGATGAACACGCCCAGCATCGGCCATGCGCCCGATGCCAGTTCCTTTGTGATCGGGTTATCGGCATCCGTCACATAGCCCAGCACGACACCGTCCCGGGTGACGCCAAAGAACATGGCCCGCCCCTCGTCTCGGATTGTGAGGAGCTTTGAGGGCGCCGCCTTACAGCCCTTCAGGAAGCCGGACATCCGCACTTCGGGATATTTGGGATAGAGGATCAGGTTCGCGTCGGGCGCGCGGTGCCTCCCCTCTTCATTGACCCAGTAAAATTCGACATCCGCCTTGGCGCGGTCGCGCACGCTGCCGGCCTTTTCAGAGGCATCAGTATAGACCTCGCCATGCGGGATGACGTTCAGCGCCGCGAAGCCACCGCCCAGATACACTTGGTTTTTCGAATTATCATTGGGCGACAGATGTTTTGCATAAATGCGGTGAGCGCCATGGTGACGCATCAGATCCAGCAATTGCCCCAGCGATGCGATCAATTATCCGCCCCTGACAGTCATAGTCTTCTGCGACGACCTTATCCAGGCGGCCAGACGCTGCATAGCCTCGGGAAAATCTAACCGGGTCCGGCCCTTCAGTGCGCATTCCCAGACCGTGGCGACCCGCCACCCGGAGTTCAGCAGCGCCTGAACCGCACGATCATCATTCTCCACATTCCGCCCGATCTTCGCTCGCCAGAAATCCTCACGCGTGGATGGCCATCTGAACAGGTGGCAATCATGGTGGTGCCAGAAGCAGCCGTTGACAAAAATGACGGCCCGCCAGCGTGGGAAAACCAGATCGGGTTTGCCCGGCAGATCTTTTGCGTGAAGCCTGTAGCGCAGACCCGCCGCATGCAGGGCAGCGCGGACCTGCATTTCAGGCTTTGTATGGCTGCCTTTGATGGCCGCCATATTGCGACTGCGGGTCGCCGGGTCGTGAACGTCCGCCAAATGTCAGGCAGCTTCGCGTCGCTGCCCTACCTCGACCAGAGACTGGATATGCGGCTGCATGATCCGGGCGACTTCATGGAACACCGGAACAGCGACCGAATTGCCGAACTGCTTATAGGCCTGCGTATCCGATACCGGGATGCGGAAATCGTCTCCATAGCCCATCAGGCGAGCGCACTCGCGGGGGGTCAGGCGGCGGGGGTTCATCTTCCTGCCCTGACTGATGAGGATCTCCGACCCGTCCTTATAATAGCGGGCCGACAGGGTGCGGGCCACATCATCCGGCGTCACCAGCCCGAAGCCGAAGCCATTGCCGGCAGCCTTATGCTTATCGGCATAGCCCTGAAGATACTGCCAGAGCTTGTCGGTGAGCGTATATTTGCCGTTGACGATCGCGTCCGGACCAAGGGTGTAAGCCCCTTCCGCTTTCTCGGTGCCATCACCGGGATGCAAGATGTCCTTCAGCTTCACCGAGCCCTTCTCCGGCAGGTCCAGATCGTCCCAGCTGAACGGCACTTCCTCACGGAAGCCGACGATGACAATGCGCTCGCGGTGCTGAGGCACGAAATGCTTCGCATCGATCACCTTGTGCCAGACCTTGTAGCCAAGCTCCTCGGTCAGCGTTTTGAGGATCACCTGGAACGTCCGGCCCTTGTCGTGGCTGGTCAGATTTTTCACATTCTCCAGCATGAAGGCGGCAGGTCGCTTGTCCCTCAGAACGCGCGCCACATCGAAGAACAGCGTGCCCTGCGTTTCATCCAGAAAACCATGCTGGCGACCCAAGGAGTTTTTCTTCGAAACACCCGCGATCGAGAAGGGCTGACAAGGGAAGCCTGCCAGCAGAACATCATGGTCAGGAATCTCATGGGTTTTGATGGTGGTGATATCGCCATGCAGCGTGTGGTTATCGCGGAAATTTGCCGCATAGGTCTGCTGGGAATATTTATTCCATTCCGACGTGAACACGCAGTGGCCGCCGATGGCGTCAAATCCCTTCCGAATGCCCCCGATTCCGGCGAACAGATCGATGAAATTGAAGCGGCTCTCACCAAAGCCGGTTGCCGATCCGCCGGCCATATTCTGGAGCATGGTCAGCGCGGCGCGCCGGGGCGTGCCGTCGCCCCGCTCCCACCGATATAGCTGACGGGGGCTATAGCCCAGACGGTTCGCCAGTTCCTCGATAGAAATGCCTGCCTGTGCACGGAGCGTTGCGAATTGGTTCTGCATGATACCTCTGGGACGATTTGCGACATAGTGTCGCTATTCGACCCAGAAAGCAAGACGCGAACGATGTATGTTCTATTTATGTTCGCAGGCAACCTAACAGGCTACAAGTGCGCCGGGAAGCCCGGCAGTGGAGTTTTGATCAGATGGTTGTCCGGGGTTGGCCCACCCGAACGGGTTTGTTAGAGGTCTCAGCGCCCATAATTATCGGACGATCACCAATGCTACCTCAGCAACCTCGACGCGCGATCTAGCGGAGATTGTTAAGTTGGGCGCGCTGGAGCGGATCAACGAGCGGCGCTATGCGCGTTACCATTTGATCATCGCCAATTTAAAGGTTGGCGATGGCGCGGAGGGACAATAGCGCGCAGTCAGTTCAGAAGTCGTTCGATAGCCGCGCCGATCTGCTCGGCTGCTTCGAGAACGTGCTCATCATCAAGGTGGGCATAGCGGGCGGTGGATTGCGGATTGGAATGCCCGAGCAAGCGCCCGATCATAGGCAGGGTTTCCTTGTTCATTGCCGCATGGCTGGCGAAGGTGTGCCGCAGATCGTGCATCCGCACACCGGGCAGTCCCGCCTCGTCCCGCAATATGTGCCAGTGGCCGGATATGCAGCGCATGGGCTTTTTCAGCTTCTCATTCCAGAACAGCCACTGCACGCCCTTGATCCTCGGCACGCTCGCGATCAATGCCCGCGCCTCGTCCCCCAGCCAGACGGTGCGCGGCCCGGTCTTGCTGTCACGCAGCTTAAGCCGGTTCCCGCGCACGTCCCGCCATTGCAGGCTGGTGATTTCCCCCACCCGGCATCCCGTCAGCAGCAGCAAGGTAACAGCCATGGCAGCACTCGCCCTGACAGCGTGCTCTCCGGCCCGCGCCTCGGCGAGCACCTTGCCTAGCCTCCCCAGTTCCGCGTGGCTGAGGAAGCGCTCGCACTTGCGCTTGCGGTTGAGGCGCACGACCCTGCACGGGTTGGTATTTTCAAGCCGATAGCCCCACGCCTCGGCCTTGTTCAGCATACTATTGAGGATGGACATGACCCGATTGGCGCCGCCCGGCCCCATCTCGTTGTTGAGGCCCGCAAACCACCTGGTCACGTCTGCCTCGTTGAGGGCATCGATGAAAATTCCCGTGAAAGCCTTGTCGAGGTAAAGGCGGCGGTAGGTGTCATGCGTGACGAGCGTGGATAGCTTCCACTGCGGCGCACAGCGCCGCCAGTATTCGGCAAGGAAGTCGTCGAAGCGCGGCGCGGAGCGGATGCGCTGGCGGTCGGTGGCAGGGTCGAGGCCCACCTGAGCATAGGCGATCACCCGCCGAGCAACCATGGTGGCCTGATGCAGGGTGATGACAGCGGCAGAGCCGATAGTGACGGTGCGCAGCCGCCCCGCCATGCGGGTCTGGACGATGTAGACCTTGCGCCCGGTCGCATAGTAGCGGATGCCGAACCCATGCTCGACCCCGAGCCAGGTGGTGGTTCTCGGCTTGCCGCGCGGCAGGCGCAGCGGCACGATGTTGGCCCCGACATCTGCGAGCGCCTCGGCGACGATCTGCTTGAGCGCGAGCGCGGTCATGACGACAACCCAATGCTGCGGGCAAGCCCGCCGGACACGCGGCAAGCCGCATCGGCTATCACGTCGTCGGAAAGATGGGCATACTTGGCCGTTGTCTCCGTCAGCAAATGCCCCAGCAGCTTGCCTATGGTTGCCAGCGGCACCCCATCCATGATCGCGGTGGAAGCGAAGCTGTGCCGCAGGTCGTGGATACGCACGTCAGGCAGAGCGCATTTACGCCGGAATTGATACCACCATATATCCAGAGCGACAGGCTTGGTCCCGCCGACATTCGGAAACACGAACGGGCAACCTTCGCGCCGGGGCTGGGCTTCGAGAACGCCCAGCGCCTGACTGTTGAGCCAGATGACCTTGGGGCCGGTCTTGCTATCGGGAAGCGCCAGATGGGGAGGCTTCACCCATTCCCATTTAAGATCGCGAATTTCGCTTGCGCGCGCGCCGGTGAAAAGCAGCATACGGATGACCGCCACTTCGGTCGGATGGGTCGGCTCGTCCTCCCGCAATGCCGCGCTGAGACGGCGGAACTCCAGAGGCAGGAGATACCGTTCGCAAGGATCGCGCTTGTAACGCGGCGTTCCCCGGCAAGGGTTGGAGCCCTTGCGACGAAGATGCAGCGCCTCGGCATATTTGAATAAGGCAGCCAGCACCGGAACCGCGCGGTTAAACCTCGCCTCGGCCTGCCCGGCGCAATCGTCGCGCCAGCGCATGACATCGGCCGGGGTGACATCGGTGACGTGCATGGCGCCGAACACCGGGGCAAGGTCGCGCCTCCACGCCCCGATGTTGCGCGAAGCGGTGGAAGGCTTCCAGCAGCGGGCAAGATCGGTCCAGTAGGTATCGACGTAATCGGCCATGATCGGCGTGGCCTTGGCCACCGCCCGCTTTGGCAAGCCGTCGAGCGCGACCTCGGCCAGCAACCGCCGCGCCTGCGTGCGGGCAAGCTCGGCGTCGACATCGCGGGTGCAGCCAAGCGACGTGCGGCGGTGCTTGCCGCGATGGCGCAGGCGCACGAACCAGTAGTACTTGCCCGACGGCCTGACCCTCAGGCCGAAGCCCGGCAACTGGGTATCCCAGATACAGTATTCATGGTCGCGAAGCGGGAGCTTTCGCCGCGCGAAATTACCGTCGAGATATGCCCGGCGCCCGGGCTTTTGCCGCTGGGGGACCATAAGGCCATCGCTTATACCCGAACTGTGCTCGGGAGTCCCGGAAAACTGCGCATTTACGGGGACCACATAGCCATCGGCATAGGCCGGACTGTCGGCACCATTTCCAAACACGGCGACTGATTTTGCTGCATTTTTTTCCATTCCTGCACCGTAAGGTGCGTAGGGTGTGCAT
>NZ_RWKS01000051.1:0-8506 GCF_003985085.1 Sphingomonas sp. TF3
TCTGAGCGGAACCGATTAACGCCCTCTGCGGAAGCAGTTATACTGATCCGGCAATTCGAGTCGTTCCCTTAAGGAGAATAGCGGATGCCGGCGTGACCGACAAATCTGCCCGTTCGCGTTCTGGCGCAACGGTGCGGTTCGCCCGAAACCCGGCAGGACGGCCGGGGCAAAGATCGTGCACGGGTTGGTATCAGTCGATCAAGGCTGGCGATGCGCTGCCTTATGAGAGCCTGCTCGAGCGCGATGCGCTGTTGCTTCTCGACTTCGATCCCGATGTTGCGCAGTTCGGGGTGCAACCGGAAACCTTCGTTTGGACGGATGCGGGCCGACAGCGGCGTTACACCCCCGATATCCGGCTGGAGACGGTGGGCGGCGAGGTCATCTACCGGCAGGTGAAACTGGCCACGCGATTGGCGGCTGACCCGACATTGGGCGGACGGTTGCGAGCAATTGAAGCCGAGTGCGCCGCGCGTGGAGCCCGGCACGAGATGTGGCTCGACACCGATATCCGGCGACAGCCACGCTTGTCGAATGCGCGACGCCTGCGCGCAACGGTGGCGGTGCTGGCGGCAGAAAACCACCACGCGATCCACACCATAATCACCCGCCTCCCCTTTCCGTCGAACCTGGGCGCAGCTGCCGAGGCACTCGGCGGCCGGCCCGTGCATGTCAACATTGTGCTCGGCCTCGTGGCAGTCGGCGAGCTTGCGGTGGATCTCGATCGACCGCTCGATGACGACACGGTCCTCATGCGGGGAAGGAATGCGAAATGAACGCAACGCCGATGCGCTTCCAGCAAGGCGACACGCTCTCGATCCGGGACGATCAAGGTCAGGTGGCGCTCTGGTTGGTGATCGAGCGCAAGCGCCGTGGCTATCTTCTGCGACCGCAGAGCGGCAGCGATGCGCGAACATGGAGCGACGATGAAATCGACATCGTCTATGGCGCCCGGCGGCTGGCGCATCATCCTTGCAATGCGGACGGCCTGCCCAAGGTGATCGCCGAGACGCTGGAGAAAACCTGGGAGTTCTGGCCCGAAGAAATCCGCCGCGAGGCCGAGCGCAGGGACACCTATGTACGCATGGTCGACGCGATCCGCAGCGAGCACCCGACACTTATGGGCGCCTATGCCGCTGCTGCTGAGGCCGTGTTCGACGCGCATCATGAACAATGGGAACGCGAGGATGCCGCGCTTGCGGCCCGGATGGCCGCGGAGCGGCGAAAAGGGAACGGCGAACCGCGCCGCACCAAGGCAGCGGCGCGGCCCAATCCTTACACAGTGCGGGCGTGGTATGGCATATGGAGCCGGCACGGCCGCGATATCCGGCTCCTGATACCGCACTATCATCGGCGCGGGGCACGCCAACCCCGCTATGCGCGCGAGGACGGCGATGATCCCGATACCTACAAGCTCATGCGGCAAGCCGTCGAAGTCTGGTATCTGGGCATGCCGCGGCGGCGGAAGAATTATGCCTATCGCCGCTATGTCGATTTGTGCCGCGAGCATGAGGTTCCTGCGGTCAGCGACCGCACCTTCCGCGTGTTTATCCGCGACAATTATACCGAGCGGCAGGAATATGAGCGTCGCTTCGGCCGGCGCGCCGCCTGGCTGAAGTTCGGCATCTTCGAGCGGCGGAGCCCGCCCGAACGGCCGCTCGAAGAAGTGGAGGTGGATCATTGCCTGATCGATCTGGTGGTGGTGCATCCGGACAGCGGCCGCGCCTTGGGGCGGCCCTGGCTCACCGCGCTTCTCGATCGCGCCACCCGCATGATCGTAGGGGTGCATCTGAGCTTCGAGGCGCCGTCCTATGCCTCACTTCAGAGAGCGCTTGCCCATTCCTTGTGGAAGAAGGATCTCTCCGGGCTCGCCGATATTGAGCATGACTGGCCGTGCCACGGCGTGCCCGAATGGCTGATCTGCGACAACGGCAAGGAGTTCCGGTCGCAATCGCTGCAGTCGGCCGCCAGGATGCTCGACATCGGCATCGTCAATCTGCCGGTGAAAATGCCATGGTTGAAGGGCGCGGTCGAGCGCGTGTTCCAGACCATCGGCGTGCAGGTGTTCAGCCATGAGGAAGGCACGACATTGTCGCGGACCATGGATCTCTATGATCCGGTGGCGCGGGCAAGGCTGTCGCTCGAGGATGTGCGTAGTCGTATCCTCAAGTGGATCGTCGATGACTATCATCACAGCGTCCACGATACGTTGAAATGCACGCCCTACGAGCGCTGGCGAGAACTCAGCGCGCTTTACCCGGTGCGCCCAGTTCCCGACTTCGACCATATTGTACGGCTGACCGGAGAGACCTTCTTCCGGCGCATCTCCAACATCGGCATCCAATATGAGGGGCTGCTCTATGCTGATCGGGAGAAGCTCGAACCGCTGCTGGCGCGCCGCGGCGGGTTGGAAAAAGACTGGGAGTTACGCTATGATCCCTATGATCTGGGTGAGGTCTGGCTGCTCGACGACGAGCGCGGCGAATGGCTGATGATCCCGTGTGTCGACCAGAGCATATCGCGGGGCGTCTCCAAATATCAGCACAAGATCCATCGCTCGATCGCAAAGCGAAGCCTGCCGAAGAATGCGCCGGTGACGGTCGCCGATCTCGAAGCAGCGCGCGGCTTTGCCGAACAGACGGCGGGAGAACTGCAAAGTGAGGCGAGTAAAGTCCGCAGCAAGACGCGGGCAGCGCGGTACGAGACCGACGGTCGCTACTTCACGCCGATCGAAGGCCAAAAGGGACCGCCTGAAATAGGAACGCAGGCACCGGCGGTAGAAACCGCACCACGTGCGACGAAACAGCCACCGGTGCCGTCGCCTCCCGTGATAGATCTCGACGCGGACATCGAGGCTCTGGTTGTACAATGGTCGGACCCGAGGCGATGACACATCATCGCGCCGCGAAGTTATCGGCACGGCCAGCGGTGCCCAACGCCGTGCTTGCGTTCGAGACCACGGTGATCCCGCATACGCGGCACATGGAAGCGAAGGCGGCGATCCGCGAGTTACATGGCCGATACCGCCCGCGCGAGGACAGCCGACGCTTCAAGGCCCGGGCCCTGCTCATCATCGGCTCTGCTGGGTCCGGCAAGACGACGGCGCTCGAGGACTATATGGCCGACTATCCCGACAGCGCGACAGAGGATGCCGATATCCGCCGCATCGTTTATGTCGAGGCACCGGAACGGACGACGCGACGGGCGCTGGTGGGGGCGATCCTCGGCGCCTACGGCTATCGTGCGCGGGACTATTGGAACACCAGCGAGGTGATCGAGAAGATCGCCTTCTATGCCGAGGAAACGGGCACCGAGATGATCTTCATCGATGAAGGGCATCACATGGTGAACGAGAATAATCCTGACATGTCGGCGGAAGTGACCGAGTTCATCAAGTCTTTGCTCAACCGTGTGAAAGTCCAGATCGTGATCGCGGGTCTTCCCCGGCTGCTCGACATCTCCGTGCCGGGCGAGAAGACGATGCAACTGCGCCGTCGGTTGCAACCGACGATCATCCTCAAGCCCTATGACTGGGCGACCCGGAGCGGCCGCACGATGTTCTCTGGCGTGCTCGGCGTCATGGAAAAGATGATGGGGTTGCCGGATGCGTCCGGCCTCGCGAAGCATGAGATGGCGAAACGCATCTACGTCGCGACGGGCGGCGAGATCGGGATCGTCTCCAAATATCTGAGCCAGGCGCTGAGCGTGGCATTGGCGATCGGCCGACGGTCGATCGATCTGAACCTGTTGGGAGAGGTTCATGCGGGCTGGCATCCGATTTATGAGCCCGATGTCAGGGATATGCTGGACTTCGATGCGATCCTTGAGGATGAACCGACAGTTCCAAGCGGCGGCCCGCCTCACCACGACAACCCCTTCCTGTGTTCGGCCGAACGCCTGCGCGAGATCTGGCTGCGCGACACCGTACCTCCGTCGCCCAGGAATATGAGCCGCGTCACAAAGCTGCGCGGAAGGGGCGCGCAACCCCTGCGGCCCTTCGTGCGCGAGGGATTATGACAGCACCGGCAACTCGACTTGCGTTGCGGGTGCGGCCGGCAGCGTTCGAGCCAGGCTGGGCACTGTTCAACCGGCTGGCCCTGCGGCATGGCTGTGAAACCCAGCTGGAATTTGCGCGTCAAGTGCCGCTGGTCAACCGGACCGACTTCGTTCGGGATATGGAGCGTGGGCGACGCTTTCACGATATCGCGCGGCTGAGCGGCGTACCGCTTGAAACATTGCTCCGTAACTCGATAATGCAGACCGAGGGTGGGAGCGTCCTTGCAGGTGAGCTTGTGAGCCGCAGCGGCAATATCAGCTATAGCTGTCACTTCGCCCGTATCTGCGCGGACTGCATGCGATCGGATATCGAGCAGGGTCACGGGCCGGTCGCCTGTCGGCCGTGGCGGCGCTCTTGGTGGGATCTGGCGAAGGTATCGAGTTGTCCTCAACATGGTCGGGCGCTGCTGGCGATATGTCCTGCCTGTCGGCACGCGTTCCGCCGTTCGGACCTGTCACCAGCGCGTTGCACGTGTGGGCACGATCTGACGCAGGAATGTACTGAAACGATCACGTCGGACGGCAGGATCGGCGATGCCTATCTTGTCGGCAGGCTTGGTGATGGGTCCCGCATCTCCCACGCGTTCCTCGACAGCCTGGCGTTCGCGGACGCCGCCGAGATCATGCAATGGGCGGGCTCGGTCGCACGCTGGGGCAGATTAATCGTCAGCTGGCGCCGGCAGGAGCCTGCGGAGCGTGCCCGCACCATGGCGGCGGGCTTTGCGGTCTGCGAGGACTTCCCCGACCAGTTCGAAAAGATGCTGGACGGGATGCTGGCGGCATGTCCGCTCAAGCGTCTGACGCCCGTGGGTGTCTATGGGCGTCTGCAATACTGGCTCGGCCTGTCCACCAATCCGGCTCTCGACCCAATCCGGGAGACCCTCAAGAATCATGTGGTGAAGAATGTGCCGATAACAGCAGGCACGATGTTGTTCCGCCAACCCGCAACAGAAGGCGATCTCACCACGCTAGGCGGTCTGGCGAAGCTCTGCGGCGTATCCGCTGAACGGGTCGCGACCGTAGCTGCGGCATTGAGGTTGATCGACTCGCTGCCCAGCAACGCCCGGGGTATGGTCGTGCCGAAATCCCTCGAGGAGTCGTTGACGGCCTTCTTCCGCGAGTCCTGTTCTCCCGAGGACGCACGGCGTTATCTCGGCGTCGGCGTCGGGCTGTTCAAGGCGCTCATAGCGCGACACTATCTTCCCCGCGCCTTCCCGCTTGGTGGAGCGTCGATCCCGGCGCAGTATCGTTTGGCAGATCTCGACCGCTTCCTTACGGCTTTGCACGGCGATGCGCCGTTCGTCACAGTGCCGCCGACAGGCAGCGAGACGATCCTGCGAGCCGTGCGCATCTGTTATAGGTCCTCGGAGGCGATTATCGGCGGGCTGCTGCGTGGCCAGATCAAAGCTACGGGCCGCTTGCGCGGCGAACGAGGCATTGCGCAGATACTGGTCGATACCGACGCGGTAATCACCGGCCTCGAATATGAGGACGATCCAATGTTCATGCTCATGGCGCAAGCTGCGCGTCACCTTGGCGTGACCATCCCGACGGTAGCAAACCTCAAACAAATGGGGTGGCTGACAATCGACAGGAAACAGACACCGCTCAGGATCATGCCCGCCTTACGGCGAGCAGAGGTCGAAGCGTTCGGCGCGCGCTTCGTCAGTGCTGCCGAGTTGGCGCGTATCCCCAGCAAAGCTACCCATGCCGTCAGGGTTCATCAACATCTGCGAAGCGCCGGTCTGGTGCCGGCGATCGCTGGAAGCCGAAAGCTGCAGCCCTTCTATCACCGCGAGAGCGCCGAAAAAGTGATCCGCGGAGTCTACCGTGATCGGTTGCCCGAAACGACTGCAGCAATGTGAACGGATCCGCCGGCACGGATGAAGCGGCGCGGCTGCGGGCCCGGCTCAAGGCGCTGGATGACGAGCGGGCAGCGGTGATCGCAGCGCTGGACGCCGTCGCGACGCAACAATCGACCGAGCACCGAAAAGCTGATGCGATCTCCCTGTTCTCCGACGCTCCGGTGACCGCGACATCACCGACAGATAAGAAGGTCGCGTTGTTCCGCAGGCTGTTCGCCGGTCGCGAGGATGTCTTCCCGCTGCGCTGGGACAATCGCAAGACCGGGCGCGGTGGCTATGCACCCGCCTGCGGCAACGAATGGAAACGCGGACTCTGCGACAAGCCGCAGGTCAAATGCGGCGAGTGCGCACACCAGGCGTTCCTGCCTGTGACGGACGAGGTGATCGACAAACATCTGCGTGGGCGGGCGGCATCGCGATCCGACGCGGGCGACTTCGTGGCGGGCGTTTACCCGCTGCTTGCGGACGAGAGCTGCCGGTTCCTCGCGGCCGACTTTGACAAGGCAAGCTGGGCCGAGGACGCGCTGGCCATGATGGAAACCTGCCGCCTGCGAGGAGTGCCTGCGGCACTTGAGCGATCCCGTTCCGGCAATGGCGGGCATGTCTGGATCTTCTTCGCCGACGCCGTGCCGGCACGAACCGCCCGCGCTCTTGGCGCATCGCTGTTGACCGACACGATGGAGCGGCGTCCGGAGATTGGGTTCGGCTCCTATGACCGCTTCTTCCCGAGCCAGGACACCATGCCGCTCGGCGGGTTCGGCAATCTGATCGCGCTGCCGCTGCAGGGGCACGCCCGCCGGCGGGGAAACAGCCTGTTCGTGGATGAGCAGTTGCACCCCTATCCCGATCAATGGGCGTTCCTGTCCTCGCTGTCGCAGCTGGATGCACACGATGCCGCGCGCATTGTGGCCGACGCGGAAATGCGCGGGCGGGTGTTGGGTGTGCGGATGCCGGTGGAGGACGAGCACGCCGCCGAGCCCTGGCGGATGACGCCATCCCGGCGGCCGTCTCTGTTGCCTGTGACCGAACCGCTGCCCGAGACACTTGGGATCGTGCTGGGCGATCAGGTTTACGTCGACCGGACAGGGTTGCCCGCGTCGCTAACCGCGCAGATCGTCAGGCTCGCGGCGTTCCAGAATCCCGAGTTCTATCGGGCGCAGGCGATGCGCCTGCCGACGTTCGGCAAGGCGAGGATCATCTCCTGCGCGGAGCTTCACCAGAAACATATCGGGCTGCCGCGAGGATGCCTCGACGAACTGGTCACGCTTATAGCTGCTCATGGAAGCACTGTCAGGATCGACGACCAGCGAATGGCAGGGACTCCGCTCCCGGACGGTCTGTCGTTCCAGGGTGATCTCGAAGAACCCCAGCAAAAGGCGGTCGACGCGCTCGATCCGCATGATGATGGGGTGCTGGCCGCGACAACGGCGTTCGGCAAGACGGTGGTAGCCGCACACCTCATCGCAAAGCGGCAGGTCAATGCACTCGTGCTCGTCCATCGCAAAGAACTGCTCAGCCAATGGGTCGAACGGCTGCGAACGTTCCTCGATATCGATCCGAAGCTGATCGGGACGATCGGCGGTGGCAAGCGGAAGCCTACAGGCGTGATCGACGTGGCGCTGATACAGAGCCTCGTAAGGCGCGGCGAGGTCTCGGATCTGGTTGGCGACTATGGTCACCTCATCGTCGACGAATGCCATCACCTGTCCGCGGCGAGCTTCGAACTTGTAGCCCGGCGCGCCAAGGCCAGGTTCGTGCTCGGCCTGTCCGCCACGGTTGCGCGCAAGGATGGGCATCAGCCGATCATCTTCATGCAATGCGGCCCGATCCGCTATCGGGTAGATGCGCGAACCCAGGCCGCTCGCCGGGGGATCGCCCATCGCACACGGCAACGGCGCACGGCATTCCGGCTGCCGCAGCCGCTCGCGATCATGGACAGACCGCCAATGCCGGCGGTTTATGCCGCGCTGGCGCAGGACGAGGCCCGAAACGATCTTATCTTCGATGACGTGCTGCGTGCTCTGGAGGCGAAGCGGTCGCCGGTAATCCTGACGGAGCGCAAGGACCATCTCGAATATCTACAGGGCCGGTTATCCCGGTTCGTGCGAAATCTCGTGGTGTTGCGGGGTGGAATGAGCGCGGCGGAACGCAAGGCAGCGGACGCCGCACTGCGTGTGCCTGACGGCGAGGAGCGGCTCATCCTCGCAACCGGTCGCTATATCGGCGAAGGGTTCGATGACGACCGTCTCGACACGCTGTTCCTGACCATGCCGATCTCCTGGAAAGGGACGCTCGCGCAGTATGTCGGGCGCCTGCATCGCCGGCACGCGGGGAAAACCGACGTGCTCGTCTATGACTATGTCGACGATGCGGTTCCGATGCTCTCGCGCATGGCCGCCAAGCGTCAGGCCGGATATCGCGCGCTCGGCTGCAGCATCGAGTAATCCGGGGGCAGAATCATTTATCGATTCTCGGAAGCCACCGACGAATCGAGAACCGATTCTGCGAATGAGATTAATGGTTCTCGACGGTCACCAGATGCCGCCTGCAACCGCCAGCGTCATATGAACTTATCGATTCTCCACAGA
>NZ_RWKS01000052.1:0-8044 GCF_003985085.1 Sphingomonas sp. TF3
GGCGAGGCATCGCGGAAATATTCGAGCAGATAGGCCGCATTGGCGTTGAGATCGAAACTGCCGATGCCGGTGTCGCGCAACGACAGGTTGAGCCCGAAATCGATGCCGCGCACCGTTTGCGGTTCAAGATTGCGATACCTGTCGTCGACGTATTGCACCTGGCCGACCGGCGCGATTCCGGTCCCGGCGAAAAGCGCGATATCATCGGCCGTCGGCGCCAGCCGCACCACATTGGGATCGGTCGAACCCTGGAGGCGCAGGAGATAGTCGCTGATGAGCGCATTGCCTTCGCCGTAAACGCCCACGATGCCCTGCTGCTTCACCTGCCAGTAATCGACCGTGAAGGTCGTGCGGAGATTGCCGCTGTTGAAGATCGATGGCTGGAGCACGGTCCCGACGGTGAAGGTCGAGGAGGTTTCCGGGCTGAGGTCGGGATTGCCCGCGCGGCGGCCCGTGGTGACGAAACCCTGGGCGCAATTGCTGAAGCTCGTGATGCGGCCCGCCCGGAGGTCCGCCTCGCAGCGGATATAGTCGGTGCGCGTGTTCCCGCGGGTCACGACGGTCGCATTGGTCTGCTCGAGGTTGGGCGCACGGAAACCCTGCGCCCATGAGGCGCGGATGCGCCAGCCATCGAACAGATCCCAGGCAGCGGCGACCTTCGGCTTCGCGATGCTGCCGAAGTCGGAATAATGCTCGTAGCGTCCCGCAAGCTGGAGATTGAGGCTGCGAATGAGCGGGACGTTCATCTCCGGCGAAACGAGTGGAACCGCGAATTCGGCATAGGCCGCCATGACCGTGCGCGAGCCCCTGGTATCCGGCGTCGGGCTGACCCCGAAGAGGTCGCTCGGCTGGACGATGCCGGCGACGGTGTCGGTCCAGGTGATCGTGCCGTCGACCCGCTGGTCGCGATCGTCGAGTTGCGAATCGCGCCGCACCTCGCCGCCGATCGCCATGCCCACATCGCCGGCGGGCAGCGCAAAGAGATCGGCCTTGGACGCTTTGAAATCCCACATCGCGAGCGTCGCCTTGCCACGGCGAACCGTCTTTATGCGGATCGCGTCGAGAGCGGCCTGATTGCTGGGGCTTGTGTCGATGCCGGTGGGATCGGCGGGATTGCCGCCGTTGAACGGATTGTAGGCATCGGGAGTCGAGAGCGCGAGATTGCGCTGGAGCAGCGTGGCGCTGATCCCGTCCTGGGTGTCGCGCACCGATGCCTCCGAATAGACGAGGGCGCTTTCCCAGTGGAAGCCGAGCGCATCGCCGCGAAGGCCAAGCACCGCGCGATACTGGCGATTGGTCACGTCGACGATCGTCGGCCCCATGTCGGTGAAGCGGTAGTTGGTCATTGTCACCGGCAGGCCGGCGGCCGGGGCGTCGATCCCGGACAGCCGGTTCGGATTGGTGCTGCCGTTGGCGAAGGTCACCGGGCCGAACGGATTCCAGTAATTCGACGACGGGATCGACATGCGGATCGAACCGATCGTGAAGACGCTGTCCTGGGTGCTGCGCGTCCTGCCGTAGTAATAGCCGGCCTCCCCGAACAGCGTCACGGCGTCGCTGAGTTCATAGTGGCCGCTGGCGAACACGTTGACCCGGTCGAGCTCGGGCGAGATCGAGATCGGATAATTCGCCTGGGCATTCCAGCGCGTGTTGCGGTCCGCGCCCGTGGTGGCGCGGGTGCCGTCGTCGATGCAGATATCGTTGGCGAGCGTGGCCGAGCAGCCCCCGTTCGCCGTCGGCTGAAGCGAGAAGGCGCCGGCGGTGGAGGTGACATTGGCCCCGTTGCGCCGGACGCGGACGCCGGTGCTGAAATCGCCCCA
Organism: Sphingomonas sp. TF3; assembly: GCF_003985085.1. NCBI lineage: Bacteria > Pseudomonadati > Pseudomonadota > Alphaproteobacteria > Sphingomonadales > Sphingomonadaceae > Sphingomonas > Sphingomonas sp. TF3. The sequence goes on from NZ_RWKS01000052.1 coordinate 1,821, forward strand.
CGGCGAAAGCGGGCTGCGATCGTCGAGCGCATTGTTGCCCGCAAAGACCGTGCCCGCGAAATCGGCGAAATCGCGGTGGTCGGCGGTGGCGGTGAAATCCTGATCCTGCGAGGTCAGCGCGCTGCGCCGCGTGTAGTTGAATAGCAGCGAGATATTGCCGCGGCTTTCGGCCAGATCCTTGCCGAGATAGCCGGAGGCGTTGAATTCGCGCAGCCGCGTGCCCTCGGCGCCGCCATATTGCAGCGACAGGCTGCCGCCGTCGATATTGTCGCGCAGCACGGTGTTGACGACGCCCGCGACGGCATCGGTGCCGTAAAGAGCAGCCGCGCCATCGCGCAGCACTTCGACGCGCTGGACTCCGTAAACGGGGATCGCATTGGTGTTGTAGGTGAGGACAGGCGCGAGCGAGGCGCTTGCCTGGCTGCCCGGATGCTGGACGACGCGGCGGCCATTGAGCAGCACGAGCGTGTTGCCAACGCCGAGGCCACGCAGATCGATCGAGCCGATATCACCGCGCGCAAAATTGCTGCTCGTCTGGCCGTTGCTGCTGTTGAACGAGACATCGCCCATCTGCGGGATCGAGCGGAAGAGATCGTCGCCCGAGATTGCGGCGGTCGCCGCGATCTCGCTTTCGCCAACGATGGTGACAGGCAAGGCTTCGGTGATCTTCGAACCGATAATGCGGCTTCCGGTTACCACGATCTCGGACTCGGGAGATTCGTTCGCGGCGGTCTCGCTTTCGTGCGCGCTGTCCTGCGCAAAAGCGGTCCCGGCCAGGCACAGCGACGACGATGCCAGCAGCAAAGCCCTGCAAAATGACAATTTCTCAACAAGCATGCGTTTGCCCCTCGTTATCGACCCTGTATCGTCCATCCATGCAAACGGATGGATCGTTGGCGTCCATCTTAATGTGCTGTGACGCAATGCCCGCGAAAATCCCCACCCTAGCTTGGCGGAAAATTTCAGGGGGTTACATGGCGGAGCAATTTTATACTGGGAGAGCCATAGCGGCCTCCCGGGTATCGTCTCCTGGCCAGTCGCTGATCTCGCCGGGCAGGTTCGGCTGGACCGCCAGAGTGAAAATCCACGGCAGCCAGGTGCCTGCAATCTCCCTCGGCTGGACGATGGGACGATGGCGCGGAACCCCCGCCGCTATGCCGAAATCAACGCAATAGGCACCCTTGACGACACCGTTTGCGTGGGGTGGAGAGCTGCCCCGACACATGAATGGTCCTGCCGGATGGGCGGTGGGGTCGCCCGCCACGGCTGCGTCACAGCAGGGTGGGACAATCAGCCGAGGAGAAGATCGACGTGGCCAGGTTTCGCAAGATGCTCGCAGCTGGAACAGCCATGGCGGCCGGACTCGGCTGGACTGGCCCGGCGGCGCTCGCGAATCCGGGCGACGAGATCGTCGCGATCACTGGTGCGACCATCTTCGACGCGACCGGAACGGCGCCGTTCCGTGGCACGGTCATCGTGCGCGGCGGACGGATCGAGGCCGTCGGAGCCGATGTGAGGATACCCCCCCGCGCGACGGTCGTCCGCGCAGAGGGCAAGGCGTTGCTGCCCGGCTTCATCGACGTCCATACTCACTGGTCGCCGGCAGGCTCGCCGCGTACGCTTCCCCAGATCGCCAGCGCCTATCTCGAGAGCGGCGTGACGACGGTGAATGATTTCCACCAGCAGCCCGAAGCCTTTGCCCCGCGCCGCGCCTGGCTCGCCGGCATCGAGGCGCCGCACGTCAACTTCGTGGCGCGGATGAGCACGCCGGGCGGCCATGGTGCCGACTGGGGCGATACCAGCACCACCAAATGGGTCGCGACCGCAGAGAGTGCGCGGCGCGAGGTGCAGGCACTTCAGCCCTACAAGCCCGATTTCATCAAGGTGTTCGCGGATGGCTGGCGCTATGGCCAGTTGCCCGAGGAAACCTCCATGAACGTCGAGACGCTCACCGCGATCGCGGAGGAGGCGCACAAGAACGGCCAGCGCGTCCTCACCCACACCGTAACGGTCGAGCGCGGCAAGCTCGCGGCGCAGGCCGGCATCGACGTGATCGCGCACAGCATTCAGGACGGCGTGCTGGACGATGACGCGGTGGCCGCGATCAGGAAGGCCGGTACCTCCTACGCGCCCACGCTCGCGATCTATCAGCTCAGACCCGACGAGATGGGGCCGGGGCGCAAGGACGATGAAGCGACTCGGCTGCGTATCCGCAAATATGGCTATGCCGAGGAGAATGTCCGCAAGCTGGCCGCTGCCGGGGTGCCCATCGCGCTGGGAACCGATGCGGGCATCGGAAGCGCGAAACACGGCATCTCGACCTTGCAGGAAATGGAGCTGCTGGTCGCGGCCGGGCTGACTCCCAAGGCGGCGCTGCTCGCAGGCACCTCGAACAGCGCGCTGGCACTCGGGCTGCTCGGCGATCGCGGCACGATCGAGAAGGGCAAGCGCGCGGACCTTGTCCTGATCGATGGCGCGCCGTGGGAGACGATCGGCGACGTGCGAAAGATCGAGCGGGTGTTTGTCGACGGCAAGCTGGTCCACGGCGCCGGTGCCAGGCGGTCTCCGGGCAATCTTGCGACCGCGCTGCCGGCGGTCCCCGCCGCGCCGCTGATCGATGATTTCGAGCGCACCGACGGACGCAGCACCCTCGACACCCTGCGGCTCGTCGACATGGATGGCGGCGTCGAGCGTTCGCGCGTGGTGACCAATCGCGTGACCCATCCCGGCGGCGGCGGCAACGCCCTTGCCTTCGCGGTCGAGATGTCGCCCAAGGAGAAGCCGGAGGGCGGTGTCCTCGTACCGCTCAGCCGGGGCTCGGTGACCCCGGTCGATGCGCGCGGCTTCACAGGCGTGCGCCTCGATATGCGCGGGGCGGGCCGCTACCTCGTGGTCGTCAACACGCTCGCGGGCGAATGGACCGCCTCTGTCGAGGCGAAGGAAGACTGGACGGAACTGCGCGTGCCCTTCAGCGCCCTCGTCCCGACCCGTCCGCGGCGCGAGAACGCGCCCGTTCCCGCATGGCGCGGCGACGACCTGGTGCAGGTCGGCGTGGTGGTCATGCGCGAAGCGGGCGCGAGCGCCTGGGGCGAAATCGACAACCTCGGCTTTTACTGAACTCGGCTTTTGTTGAAGCGGCGGCCCGCGCGCCGCATCGCCGGAACACCCCCATCCACGCCGGCACCCGTGGCGGTGCGGGCGGCGCGGCTTGCTGCATTTCCGGCATCTGCGTGACGGGACTGCGGCCCCGCGCGAGCGGCGAAGCTGGCCCCAAATTCCAGGCCCACTTCGGCAAGGCCCTGGCGAGGCGAGCGAGTTCCGAAGCCGGGGAGCGCGCATCGCCGGCTGGATGAACGGCTGGTGGGGTCCGCCCGACGCGCTGCGTCTCAGCCAATGAGGGCGGGCCTGTCAGGCCGAATCAAGCGCCCGTCCTCGCCCCGCAAGGAGTCGCTGCCTGCCATGATCGCGAAACTGCCCTGCCTGCCGCTCCCCGCGGGGTCGGCCCCCATGCCCGATCCGTCGGCGACAGGCGGCTGGACGGCGGCACAGCCGCGCGCGGCCGGTCCCGGGCACCAGCACCAGCGCCAGCGCCTCGAACCCGCACTCCTGCATCCCGGCACGACACCCTCATGAGCGCCTTTCATCACCTCGAGACCGGAGGAAGCGGAGATGCCGCGCTCGCATCCGCCTCCGCGCAGATCGCGGCGACATCGCGCGGAGCGGCGGCGGTGCGCGCCTTCTTCGATCCCGCCACCTCGACGATCAGCTATGTCGTCCACGACCCCGTGACCATGCGCGGCGCGGTGATCGACAGCGTGCTCGATTACGACGCGGCGGCGGGGCGGACCTCGACCGGCTCGGCCCAGGCCATTCTGGATCATGTGCGCGCCGAGGGCATCGCGATCGACTGGTTGCTCGAGACCCACGCGCACGCCGACCATCTTTCGGCGGCACCTTGGCTGCGCGAGGCAGTCGGCGGGCAGATCGCGATAGGCGAACACATCCGCGAGGTGCAGGCGGTGTTCGGCGAGATATTCAACGCCGGGGCCGACTTCCGCCGCGACGGCTCGGACTTCGACCGGCTGTGGTCCGATGGGGACCGCTTCGCGATCGGCGCGCTGCCGGTCACGGTGCTTCATGTTCCCGGCCATACGCCGGCTTGCGTCGCCTATGTGATCGGGGGCGCGGTGTTCGTCGGCGATACCATGTTCATGCCCGATTACGGCTCGGCACGCGCCGATTTCCCGGGCGGCGACGCGGGCACGCTGTTCCGTTCGCTGCGGCGTATTCTCCAACTGCCGGGCGAGACCCCGCTGTTCATGTGCCATGATTACCTGACCGAAGAACGGCAGGACCATGCGTGGGAGACGACGGTGGCCGCGCAACGCGCCGCCAATATCCACGCCCGCGACGGCATTTCGGAACAAGAGTTCGTCACCCGTCGCCGCGCCCGCGACGCCGGGCTCGCGATGCCCCAGCTGCTCCTGCCGTCGGTGCAGGTGAACATGCGTGCCGGCCGCCTCCCGCCAGCCGAGCCGAACGGCACCGTCTACCTCAAAATCCCCGTCGACCGGCTGTGAAGGCCGCCCTCCCCGACTTGCGAACGGAGACACCATGACCCCCAAGACTCTGACGCCGGCGCTTCGCGTGTCACCGCAGATCGCCGCATCCGACATGGCCGCTATCGCGGCATCGGGCGTCCGCTCGATCATCTGCAACCGGCCCGACGGCGAGGAGGCGGGTCAACCGACCGCCGCCTCGATCGCGGCGGCGGCCGAGGCGCATGGCCTGCGCTTCGCCCATGTCCCGGTGGCTGCGGGATATGGGCAAGGCGATGTTGCGGCGATGGCGCGCGCGCTCGCCGAGCTTCCTGCGCCCGTGCTCGCCTACTGCCGTTCGGGTGCCCGCTCGGAACAGCTCGCCACAATGGCGGCGGCGGTGGGCAAGGGCGGCGATGCCTCGACCTGGGATATCCTCGTCATCGGCGGCGGCAGCGCGGGAATAGCGACCGCGGCCAGCATCCTCCGGCGGCGGCCCGGCATCCGCCTCGCGATCGTCGAGCCGAGCGGGGATCACTACTACCAGCCGGGCTGGACGATGGTCGGCGGCGGCATCTTCGCGCCCGAGGATACGCGGCGCGAGGAGGCGGCGCTGATCCCCGCCGGGGTCGAATGGATACGCGCCGCGGCGGCTTCCTTCGACCCCGCGAACGATCGCGTCGTTCTCGCCGATGGGCGCACGCTTTCATACCGCGTGCTGGTCGTATGCCCAGGCCTGAAACTCGACTGGGACGCGATTCCCGGCCTTCCCTCGGCGCTCGGCCAGGGCGGCGTGACTTCCAACTACCGATATGATCTCGCGCCCTACACCAACCGCCTGACCCGCGAATTCCGGGGCGGGCGAGCCCTGTTCACCCAGCCGCCGATGCCGATCAAATGCGCCGGCGCACCGCAAAAGGCGATGTATCTCGCCTGCCATCGCTGGGAGCGCGAAGGGGTGCTCGACCGGGCCCGGGTCCAGTTCCATGCGGCAACCCCCGCGTTGTTCGGGGTCGCCGCCTATGTTCCCGCGCTCGAGGCCTATATCGCGCGCTACGGCATCGACCTCCAGCTCCGGTCGCGCCTCGTGTCGATCGATGGCGCGGCGAAGGTCGCGGTCTTCGAGCAGACGCGCGGCGAGGAGGTGCGCCAGGTCGAAGAGCAGTACGACATGATCCATGTCGTGCCGCCGCAGGTCGCCCCCGACTTCATCGCCGCGAGCCCGCTCGCCGCACCGTCCGGCTTCCTCGCGGTCGATGAGGCAACCCTGCGCCATCCCGGCTATGCCAATGTATTCGCGCTCGGCGACGTGGCGGCGACCACCAATGCCAAGACGGCGGCCGCAGCGCGCAAGCAGGCGCCCGTGGTGGCGGTCAACGCGCTCGCCGCGCTCGATGGTGCGGCGCCCGTCGCGGCCTATGACGGATATGGCAGCTGCCCGCTGACCGTCGAAGCCGGAAGGATCGTGCTGGCCGAATTCGGCTATGGCGGCAAGCTGCTGCCCTCCTTCCCCAAATGGCTGATCGAAGGGACGCGTCCGTCGCGGCTGTCGTGGCTGCTCAAGGCGAAGATCCTGCCGACCGTTTACTGGCACGGGATGCTGCGCGGCCGCGAATGGCTCGCCGCGCCGCGGCCCATCGGCCAGACCATGTGACGCTCGACGCCGTCCAGTATCTCCTCGGCGGG